>CANFSZ010000093.1 GCA_947449835.1 Opitutia bacterium | reverse complement strand
CGCTACGGCGAACGCATGGCCGCGGATTGGCTCGATGTCGCCCGCTACGCCGACAGCTACGGTTTCCAAGTCGACCGCGAGCGCGACATGTGGCCATGGCGCGACTGGGTCATCAAGGCCTTCAACCAAAACCTCACGTGGGATAAATTTGTCACCTATCAACTGGCCGGCGACCTCCTGCCCCAGGCCACCGACGATCAGATCCTCGCAACGGCCTTCAACCGTCTCCACGCGCAAGAAGCCGAGGGCGGCTCGATCGAAGAGGAATACCGCGTTAACCACGTCAACGACCGCGTCACCACTTTTGGTACGGCCTTCCTTGGCCTCACGCTCGAGTGCTGCCGTTGTCACGACCACAAGTTCGACCCGATCTCCCAAAAAGATTTCTACGCGCTCTCGGCGTTCTTCCAAAATATCGACGAAGCCGGCCTCTATTCGTATTTCACCCAATCAGTCCCCACGCCCGCGCTCCGTTTAAGCGACCCCGCTCAGCAGGAGAAATTCGCCGCCGCCTCCGCTGCGATTACGCAAGCCATCACCGAGCTCGCCACCCTCCGCGATACTCGCCGCGAGGCCTTCCAAGCTTGGCTCGCTCAACCAGCCGCCGCCCGCACCGTCTTGCGCGACGAACTCGCACGTTTCGATTTCGATCAGCGCGACACCTCGCCGCTTCCCCCCAAGCCCGGCGCGACCGACAAACCCAAAGCGCCCGCTCCTGAACCGCTGCCTTCAGAAGACAAGCCGGTCGAGCTCGCGCGCTTCACCAACGCACTCGCTCCCGCCGATTATGCGATGACGGCCGCGGCCAACATCTCTGTTCCCGGTCGTCCCGGCGCTGGCCAAGCGCTCAAACTCTCCGGCGACGACGCCGTCAAAACCAAGGTCGGCAACTTCCACCGCCACGAGCCGTTCACGCTTTCGCTCTGGCTGCAAACGCCCGAAGCATCCAACCGCGCCGTCATACTGCACCGCTCTCGCGCATGGACCGATGCCGGTAGCCGCGGCTACGAACTCCTCCTCGAAGACGGTCGCCCGAAATGGTCTTTGATTCACTTCTGGCCGGGCGACGCCATCTCCATCCGCGCCGTCGATCCGCTTCCGCTTAACCAATGGGTCCACGTCACCGTCTCCAACGACGGCTCCAGTCGCGCCGCCGGCCTGGGCATCTTCATCAACGGCCAACCCGTTCGCACCGAAATCATCCGCGATCATCTCACCAAAGACATCACTGGCGGCGGCGGTGATACCATCGACCTCGGCGAACGTTTCCGCGATCGCGGCTTCAAGGGCGGGCTGATCGACGATCTCCGCGTCTTCGGCCGCGCGCTCACCGCCGTCGAAGTTAGCGCCCTTTACGCGCCCGTCGCCAACACCGAGTCAGCCTCCGACGCGTGGTTTGAAACCTATCTCGCCAACCACGACGCGACCTACCGCGCCCAAATCGCCGCACTCACCGCCGCCCGCGCGACCGAGACTCAACTCGCCGACGCCGCCAAAGAAATCATGGTCATGCGCGAGCTGCCCACGCCCAAGACCGCCTACATCTTGAAGCGCGGCGAGTACGACCACCGCGGCGCCGCCGTCTCGCCCGATACGCCCGCCGCGCTCCCGCCTTTCCCCGCCGATCAACCGCGCAACCGTCTCGGCCTGGCGCGTTGGTTGACTGATGCCCGTCATCCTTTGCTCGCCCGGGTGACGGTGAATCGTTTCTGGCAATCGCTCTTTGGTCAGGGCTTGGTCAAAACCGTCGACGACTTCGGTAACCAGGGTGACCGCGCGGAGTATCCCGAGCTCCTCGACTGGCTCGCCGGTGAATTCATCCGCTCCGGCTGGGACGTAAAAGCTCTCCTCAAAACCCTCGTCCTCTCGGAAACCTACCGCCAACGCAGTTTCGCCACGCCCGAAGTCATGGCCGACGATCCGGAAAACCTCTGGCTTGCCCGCGGTCCGCGTCATCGTCTCGCCGCCGAGATGATTCGCGATCAAGCGCTTGCCAGTAGTGGTCTGCTCGTAGAAAAAATCGGCGGACCGCCGGTATTTACTTACGACATCCCCGAATCCTTCAAGCCCGCCCCCGCTGGTAAAGGTGAACAACTCTACCGCCGCAGCGTGTACACTTTCTGGCGTCGCACCGGCCCCGCGCCGATGCTCGAAGCCTTCGACGTACCGAAGCGCGTCGTCTGCGTCGCCCGACGCGACACCACCAACACCGCCCTCCAAGCCCTCGTGTTACTCAATGGCCCGCAATTCGTGGAGGCGGCCCGCGTACTCGCCGAAAATCTTTACCGCACGCATGCTGGCCAAGCCGACGCGCTTGTCGCCGCCGCCTTCCGCCGCCTGACGTTGCGCACGGCCGATGCCGCCGAGCAGAAAATCCTGGGCCGCCTCTTTGAGGAACAACTCACCTGGTTTCGCGCCCATCCCGCAGATGCCGACAAACATCTAACACTAGGCGACACCCCGCGCGACCCCAAGCTGCCCGCGCCCGAGATCGCGGCCCTGGCCACCGTCGTCAACACGCTCATGAACCACGACGCCTTCGCCGTGAAACGCTGATTCGCCATGTCCCAACCTTCCACCCCGCCGCCCCTCTGCACCGGCCACGCTCCGTGGCTCGCGATGAGCCGCCGCGAATGCTTGAACCGCATGGCGCTCGGCCTCGGCGGTATCGCCCTCGCCGATCTGCTTAGCCGCAACGCCTCCGCTGCGACGGCCGCGGTGGCCCCGCTTCCCGGTCGCCCCGCGTTGCCGGGACTCCCGCACTTCGCCGCCAAGGCCAAGCGCATCATTTATTTGTTTCAATCCGGCGGCCCCTCGCAGCTCGATCTGTACGATTACAAACCGCTGCTCAACCAGCGGCACGGCGAACAACTCCCCGACAGCGTGCGCGGCAGCCAACGCCTCACCGGCATGTCGAGCAACCAAAGCTCGATCCCAATCGCCGGCTCGCCGTTTAAGTTTTCTCGTTACGGACAAAGCGGCGCGTGGATCAGCGACTTACTCCCGTACACCGCGAAGATCGCCGATGACCTCTGCGTAGTGCGCTCGATGCACACCGATTCGATCAACCACGGCCCGGGGGTGACGTTCATGCAAACCGGCTCGCAGATTCCTGGTCGCCCGAGCTTCGGCTCGTGGCTCGACTACGGCCTCGGTAGCACGAGCGACAATCTACCCTCCTTCGTCGTTCTCCTCACCAAAGACAAACGCGGCCAACCGCTCATGTCGCACCTCTGGGGCTCAGGTTTTCTCCCCGCCAAGCACCAAGGCGTGCGCTTCCGCTCGGGTGCTGATCCCGTCCTCTATCTCGGCAACCCCGCCGGCGTCTCGCCTGAAAATCGCCGCCTCGCGCTCGACCGGCTCCGCGAGTTGCACGAACACCAATTCGCCGGCACGCCCGACGCCGAAATCTCCACGCGCATTTCCAACTACGAGATGGCGTTCAACCTCCAGACGAGCGTGCCCGAAGTCACCGATCTCAAAGACGAACCCGCACACGTCGTCGACTCCTACGGCCCCGACGCCCGCAAGCCTGGTTCGTTCGCCGCCAATTGCCTCCTCGCCCGCCGGCTCGCCGAGCGCGGCGTGAAGTTCATCCAGCTCTATCACCAAGACTGGGACCACCACGGCGCGTTGCCCGGCAGCATCAAAAAAGAGTGCCTGCAAACCGACCAAGCCGCCGCCGCGCTCGTCACCGATCTCAAGAATCGCGGGATGCTCGACGACACGCTCGTCGTCTGGGGCGGCGAGTTTGGCCGGACCAACTACTGCCAAGGCATCATGACGGCGAACAACTTTGGGCGCGACCATCACCCGCGCTGTTTCTCGCTCTGGATGGCGGGTGGCGGCGTGAAGCCGGGTCTTTCCTACGGCGAGACCGACGAGTACGGCTACAACGTCGCCAAAGATCCGGTGCACGTCCACGACTTGCACGCGACGATCTTGCACCTCTTCGGCATCGATCACGAGCGCCTCACGTACAAATTCCAAGGCCGCCGCTATCGTCTCACCGATGTCTTCGGCAAAGTCGTTAAAGACCTCCTCGTCTGAGCCACTCATGACTGACGCCCTCGCGCGCGCCCGCGCTCTCATCGCCGAGCTGCGTGCGCACCTCGCGACGGTCGTCCTCGGCACCGCCACAGCCGACGGCACACCCGATGCCTCCGTCGCCGCCGCGCTCCTCGATAACGACGGCGCATTCGTGATCTACGTCAGCGGACTGGCCGCGCACACGCGCCACCTCCGCGTCAACCCGCGCGCCAGTGTGCTGCTCACCGCAGCCGAAACTTCCGCCGGCAACGCCTTCGCCCGCCCGCGATTGACCTTCGCTTGTGCCGCCGAACCGGTCGCGCGCGACGGAGAAAAACACCGCGCATATGTCGCTGCGTTTCGCGAGAAATTTGGCGCAACGATCGACGTGTTGGCGATGTTGCCCGACTTCCAGTTCTTCCGCCTGAGGCCGCAAAGCGGACGAGTGGTCGCGGGCTTTAGCGCAGCGTTCAACGTCGATCCACTCGAGTGGAGCCAGCTGACACCCGTCGGCCCGACATCCGCGCGCTGAACCGTCCGGCATTGATGCCGGACGGCTGGATCGAAGCCTGCGGTTACTTGGGATCGAGCCCGAGGAAGTGCAGTGCGAAGGCGAATTTATCCGCCGCCTCGTCGATGATCTTGGTTGTGGGCTTGCCCGCGCCGTGACCGGCCTTCGTCTCGATGCGTACCAACACCGGGCCGGCGTCGGGTGCGACACCCGCCTGCATTGCCGCCGTGTATTTGAACGAGTGTCCGGGATGTACGCGGTCGTCATGATCCGCCGTCGTCACCAACACCGCCGGATAACGCCCACCCTTTTTCACCGTGTGCAACGGCGAATAAGCCGATAGGTAACGAAAACCTTCCGGCGTGTCGCTGGAACCGTAGTCACTCGTCCAAGCAAAACCGACAGTGAATTTGTGAAAGCGCAGCATGTCCATGACGCCGACGGCGGGCCACGCCACGCGGCACAGATCGGGCCGCTGGTTGATCACCGCCGCGACGAGCAGGCCGCCATTACTACCGCCGCTTAACACGAGATGCGCGGGCGACGTGTAGTGATTCGCCGTGAGCCACTCCGCAGCCGCGATGTAGTCGTCGAAGACGTTTTGCTTGCGCTCCTTCGTGCCGGCTTGGTGCCAGTCTTTGCCGTACTCGCCACCACCACGCAGATTGGGCAGCGCGTAAATCCCGCCTTGCTCCAGCCACGCAAGATTCGCCACGGAGAACGTCGGCGTGAGGGAAATGTTAAAACCACCATACGCGTAGAGCAGCGTCGGCGCGGTGCCGTCGAGCTTCAGGCCTTTTTTATGCGTAATAAACATCGGGATCTTCGTGCCGTCTTTTGAGGCGTAGAAGATCTGTTTCGTCTCGTAGTTCGCAGGATCGAAGGCGACCTGCGGCGCTTGAAACACGCCGCCTTGGGCAGCCTTGAGGTCGTAGCGATAATTGGTCGTCGGCGTCGTGAAGGAGGAGAAACTATAAAACAGCTCCGTCTCCTCGTCGCGTCCGCTCACGCCCGCGACCGTGCCAATGCCGGGCAAATCAATCCCGCCCAGCGCGCGTCCATCGCGCGCGTAGACGAGCAAGCGGCTGCTCGCATCGCGCATGACGCGAACGACAAATTTTCCGCCGATCAAATCGACGGACTCAATCACGTCTTTACTCTCGGGAATCAGCGTCTGCCAATTCGACCGCGCCGGCGCCTTCGGATCAATTTTGATCAACCGATTGCGCGGGGCGTCGAGATTGGTCAGCACAAAAAGATAGGCGCCATCGCTGCCGATCACGTCGAACTTCGCTTCAAATTTATCCGCCAGCGCGAGCACGGGAGCGTCGAGCTTGGGCGCGCGCGGGTCGCCGAGATCGATTACGCGCAGTAGGTTTTCCGAGGAAGAACCACGCCGAATCGAAATCTCGAGCCAACGTCCATCCTCGGTCGTGCCGCCGCCGACAAACCACTGGGGCTGATCCGGCACCGCGTGAATGAGCACGTCGCGCTCCTGCGGCGTGCCGAGGCGATGATAATAAAGCTGTTGGTGCTCGAGCTTACTAAAAGTTTTGCCCGTGCCTTCGACGATCTGCGGCGCAGGGTAGCGTGAGTAGAAAAAGCCCGCGTGGTCGTTGGTCCAGGAGATGCCGGAAAACTTCACCCACTTGATGACATCGCCGGTGTCTTTCCCAGTCTCGACCGAGCGCACGCGAAACTCATTCCAATCTGAGCCCGCAGCGGCGGTGCCGTAAGCGACCCATTTGCCGTCGCGCGAAACCGCCGTAGCCGTGAGGGCGACGGTGCCATCGGAGGCGAGCGTGTTAGGATCGATCAACACGCGGGGCTCGGTCGCCGTCGCATCTTGCACGTAAAACACGGCCTGATTTTGCAAGCCGCTGTTGCGCGAATAAAACACGTGCCCGCCTTCTTTTTTGGGCAAACCAATGCGCGGGTAATTCCAGAGCTCGGTGAGGCGGGCCTTAAACTTGGCGCGCCAAGGCAACGTCGTGAGCAGGCTGTCCGTGATTTTGTTTTGCGCCGCGACCCAAGACTGCGTCGACGGCGAATCGAGTTCCTCCAACCACCGATAAGGATCTGCGACGGACGTACCGTGATAGTCATCCACCACGGAACCACGTTCCGCAGCAGGATAGTTCCAATTCGCGGGAGCGGCGGAGACAACAGAGGTCATGAAGGCAAGAGCGAGAAGCGAGGGGATACGCATCTAACCAACCAGCCAAGGAGCGTGCCCCAAGGCAAGGCTGCGCGCTCAACGTTAGGCTGACTTCCCCGCCCCGTGCTTCGCCCGATACGCAAACGGACTCAGCCCCGTCTCACGGCGAAACGCGACGCTTAGATAACTCGCGTTGTCGAAACCAGCCTGCTCAGCGACCTCGCTGATAGCGACCTTGCTCTCCGCGAGCAGATGCTTCGCCCGAGCGATGCGCTGTTGCACGATCTGGCGGTGCGGCGACTGCCCAAGCAACGTCTTGAATTTTTCTTCCAACCGCGTCCGCGACATCGGCACCGCCCGCAACACATCACCCACGTCCACTCCCGCACACGCGTGTTGCCGGATAAATTTCAACGCTGCGGCTACTTTCGCATCGGCCACGGCCACGACATCCGTCGATTGCCGCTCCACCACGCGCACGGGCTGCACTTGATGCGTCGGCGCCACCGATTTTTTCTCACCGCGCATCAACCGCGCGAGCAACGCCGCCGCTTCATAGCCGGAGCGTCGCGCATTCGGTTGCACGCTACTGAGTGGAGGATTTGCCAGCTCGCACACGAGTTCATCGTTGTCTACGCCGAGCACCGCGACTTGCTCGGGCACGTTTAAGCCGAGCAACTGACACGCTTCGAGCACTTGCAACGCGCGGCCATCGTAACACGCAAACACCGCGACCGGTTTCGGGAGGGCTTTTAACCAGCGTGCAATCGCCCGAATCTCCGCGTCGGACCCTGGCCGACCACCCACCGCTTGCTCGACGAAATCGACACAGCGCCGGCCTTTCGCGGCGAGTCCGCGCTTAAACTCCGCCCCGCGCTGCCGCGACCACAGAAACCGGCGGTCTCCGCAGTACGCCAACTCCGTAAAACCCTTTCCCTGCAGATGCTCGGCCGCGAGTCGCGCCACCGCCGCGTTGTCGATACTCACGCGCGAAAACTCTGAGCTGAATCGCTCCGCGCTTACGTCG
>CANFSZ010000092.1 GCA_947449835.1 Opitutia bacterium | reverse complement strand
GATTTTATAAATATAAAAAGAGGGCAAACTCAGGCGCTGACCGCCTGTTTGCCCCAAGCGGCGTGGAGGCCGCACTCACGTTTCTCGTCCGCCTTCGCCGGGTCAAAGTAATCCCACTCGTTGGGCAAATCGTGACGCGCGAGATAGGCGTCGAGTTGCGCGTCGCTGAAATAGAAAAACGGACTGACTTTCAGCGCGCCGAAATTCTCGTCGAGCGCCACGATGTCGAGACCGGCGCGATTGGGATTTTGCCCCTGGCGCAACGCCGTGATCCAGACCGTCGGCGCGAGTTCTTTCATGCCGCGTTGAAACGGCTCGAGTTTCATCACGGCGCTAAATTTCTTGAGCCCCGCCTCATCGTCCGTCGTCGGAATCGGGCCATGGATGGCATCGCGATACGCTGCGGTCACACGCGGGAGGTACGGCTTGAGGTTGAGTTTCAGCCGCGCGCGCAACGCCTCCGCGTGTCGGTACGTCGCCGGGCGGTTGTACCCGTGATCGACCCACAACACCGGCATATCCGCCTGCGCTTCCACCGCGAGGTGCAGGATCGCCGCTTCGTAGGGCCGGAAATTCGTCGAGACGATCGCCCGCCCGCCGGCTTGGGCCAGCGCCCAACGCACGATCTCCGCGGGCGACTGGCGGCGCAGTGCGGTATTCCAGCTGACGAGGGTTGCTAATGAAAATGTAGCCATGGAGCGAAGACTGCTTGCCACGGGCGGGCCGGAGGTAAAGATTAAAACACGTTATCTTTACTAAAGTAGTCATGTTAACTCAAATTTCAGCGCTTCTCGATCAGCCCGTGCGCCGCGGGTGCCTCGCCGGCGTGCTCATCGCGTTACTATGATGGATTCAGCCCCCACCTTTTATCCGGCCGGTCGTGTCGCTCTCGTCGGCGCCGGTCCAGGCGACCCCGAGCTGCTCACGCTCAAAGCCCATCGGCTCATCCGCGAGGCCGACGCGGTGGTCTATGATTATCTGGTCGCGCCCGCGATTTTGGCGCTGGCCCCCGACCATGCCGAAAAAATCTTCGTCGGCAAAAAAGGCGGCGGCTTCTGCTGCCCCCAACGCGATATCGAGGCCATCCTCGTGCGGCTCGCGGGCGAAGGGAAAACCGTCGTGCGACTCAAAGGCGGCGATCCATTTATCTTCGGCCGCGGGGGCGAGGAAGCCGAGGCGCTCGTCGCGGCGGGCATCGCGTTTGAGGTGGTTCCGGGCGTGACCTCGGCGTTGGCCGCGGCGGCCTACGCGGGCATCCCGCTCACGCACCGCGCGCACGCCAGCGGCGTCGTTTTCCTCACCGGCCACGAAGACCCGGCGAAGCCCGACTCCGCGATTCGTTGGGAAGACTACGCGCGTCTCGGGGCCACGCTCTGTCTTTATATGGGCATGAAAAACCTCGAGACGATCACGCGTCGCCTCGAAGCCGGTGGCTTGATCGGCTCCACGCCGGTCGCCGTCATCCAGTCGGCCACGACGGGCGAACACCGCCAACTCCTCTCCACCCTCGCCCGCGTCGCCCTCGAATCCGAACACGCGGGCTTCGGCGCTCCGGCCATCGTCGTCATCGGTGAAGTCGCCGCCCTCGCCGATAAACTCGCTTGGTTCGAAGCCGCCCGGCCCGCGGCCTTGGCACCATGATCATCGCCCTCATCGACAACGGCTCCCTCGAGCCCGCCGCGACGCTCAACCTCCGCCGCGTCGCCGCCGCCCTCTCCGCCAACGTCGGCGTTCCCGTGCACCCGGTCTCTTGGAAACACAGTGATCGCATCGCGCCCGCCGACCTCGCCGGCACGCCCGCCGCCACGCTCAAACCGTGGATGTCCGCCCAACTCGCCGCCGGCGAACGCGACTTCGTTTTCCTCCCGTTCTTCATCAGCCCGCAAGGCGCCATCGGTTCCTCGCTGCGCGACGACCTCGAGAAACTCCAGTCGCCCGCCGCGCCGTTTCGCAGCGTGTTCACGACGAGTCTGGCGAGCGCAGGCGTGATTCCCGCGATCATCGCCGATCGCATCCGCCAAAAAATCCACGCCGCTGGCCTCACCAATCCGCCTGTGATCGTCGTCGACCACGGTGGCCCTTCGCCCGCCTCTGCCGCCTTGCGCGACCAAGTCGCCGCCCAGGTCCGCACGCTCCTCGGCCCTGCCATCGGCCCGCTCGTCGCCGCCTCGATGGAGGGCGAAGAACACCCGCACAACCTCCCGTTGCTCGCCGACCAACTGTGTAAGGCTGGCTTCGATACAGGCGATGTCGTGATCGCGTTGCTCTTTCTTTCACCCGGCCGTCACGCCGGCGCCGGCGGCGACATCGCCCAGATCTGCGCGGCCACCTCCTCCGCCCAACCTTCCCTACGCTGCCACCCGACCGAGCTCATCGGCTCCCACCCGCTCGCTCTCGAAACCCTCACTCACGCCCTCCGCTCCACCCTCGCCACCCCTTTCGCCATGTCCGCTCCTGCCACACCCGCTGCCCCCACGTCCAAGCCTCTCGCCAAAAACGAGACTATCAAAACCGAGAGCAACTTCCTCCGCGGTCACATCCTCCGCGACCTCAACGACTCGACCACGGGCACGATCACCGAGGACAGCGCCCAGCTCACCAAATTCCACGGCATCTACGCCCAGGACGACCGCGACCTGCGCAACCAACGTCGCCGCGAGAACAAAGAAAAAGCGTTCTCCTTCATGGCCCGCATCCGCGTCCCCGGCGGCGTCTGCACGCCCGCCCAATGGCTCGCCCTCGACGCCCTCGCCGACTCCCACGCCAACGGCACCCTCAAGATCACCACGCGCCAAGCCTTCCAGTTTCACGGTATTCTTAAAGGCAACCTCCGCCCGTCCATCAAGGCCATCAACGCCCAGCTCATGGACACCCTCGCGGCCTGCGGCGACGTCAACCGCAACGTCATGGCCAACCCCAACCCCGAGCAGAGCGCCCTCCACGCCGAGACGCTCCGCCTCGCCAAAGCCATCAGCGACCACCTCTCGCCCCGCACCCGCGCCTACCACGAGATCTGGGTCGCCGATGAACTCGTCGCCGGCGGCGAACCCGACCACGAGCCGCTCTACGGCTCCACGTATCTCCCGCGCAAATTCAAAACCGTCATCGCAATCCCGCCGAGCAACGACGTCGACATCTACGCCCACGATCTCGGCTTCATCGCCATCGCCGACGAGTCCGGCCAAAAACTCCTCGGCTTCAACGTCACCGTCGGCGGCGGCCTCGGCATGTCACACAACCAGATCGAGACCTACCCGCGCCTCGCCGATATCCTCGGCTTCTGCACCGTCGACCAAGTCGTCGACGTTGCCGAAAAGGTCATGCTCGTCCAACGCGACCACGGCGACCGCACCGACCGCAAACACGCCCGCCTCAAATACACCATCGCCGACCACGGCATCGTCTGGTTCCGCACCGAGGTCGAGAAACGTCTCGGTTATACCCTCAGCGCCCCGCGCCGCTTTGAGTTCACGTCCACCGGTGACCGCTACGGCTGGGTCGCCGGTGAAAACGGCAACGCCCACTTCACGTTGTTCATCATGAGCGGTCGCGTGAAAGACGCCCTCAAGCTCGCCCTCCGTGAGATCGCAACCGCGCACACCGGCGACTTCCGCCTCACCGCCAACCAAAACCTCATGATCGCGGGCGTCACTCCCGCCCAACGCCCGATCATCGAAGCCCTCCTCACAAAGCACGGCCTCGACACTGCCAACGCCGCCTCCGGCCTCGCGCTCAACGCCATGTCCTGCGTCGCGCTGCCCACCTGTGGTCTCGCCCTCGCCGAGAGCGAGCGCTACTTGCCCGAGCTCGTAAAACTCCTCGAGACCGAGATCGAAGACGCCGGCCTGCGCGACGACGCGATCACGCTACGCATCACCGGTTGCCCCAACGGCTGTGGCCGGCCCTACCTCGCCGAGATCGGCTTCGTCGGTCGCGCCCCCGGCAAATACAACATCTACCTTGGTGCCGCCTTCAACGGCTCACGTTTCAACACGCTCTTCCGTCCCAATGTGCCCGTCGCCGAGATCGTCCCCTTACTCGGCCCGATCATCCGCCGCTACGCGTTGGAACGAACGTCCGGCGAGCGCTTCGGTGATTTCACGCTACGCACCGGCATCGTGAACCACACCGGCACGCCCGCCGATTTCCACGAAGCCAGCAAGGTCGCGCCAGCGGTCGCTCCGGCTACGGCTTAAGGTCGACACGACGAAACGCGACGTGACGCGACGTAGTTCGGCGTCATTCGCCACGGTGCGGCGCCACGCGACGTATATCGTCGCGGGGT
This sequence comes from Opitutia bacterium, assembly GCA_947449835.1. GTDB lineage: Bacteria > Verrucomicrobiota > Verrucomicrobiia > Opitutales > Opitutaceae > Tous-C4FEB. The sequence continues at coordinate 3,590 of CANFSZ010000092.1, read as the reverse complement.
TTAGGACTTGTGGCGCGCGGGCAAAAATCAAACCGTGGTCACAGCGCTACCCCCGCGCTTGTCCCCATGAATGATTCCTTGGTTCCTTCGGTTTCTGCGTCAGTAGCTGCATCAGCATCTGGCTCTACTACGGCCCCTAATGGGCGCATCCTTTCCGTCGATGCGTTGCGTGGCTTTGATATGTTTTGGATCATCGGCGCCGAGGAAGTTGCCCGCGCCTTGGATGCTGTGAGCGACGGGCCCGTCGTCGCGGCTGTCACGAATCAATTGCGCCACGTCGAGTGGGCGGGGTTTCACTTTCTCGATGCAATTTTCCCGTTGTTTTTATTCCTCGTCGGCGTCTCGGCGGTGCTTTCGTTGGATCGCGTATTAGCCAAAGAGGGACGCGGGGGCGCGTTGCTCCGCATCGCCCAACGGAGTTTCCTGCTCTTCGCTGTCGGCTTCTTTTACTATGGCGGCTTCACGCGGCCTTGGCCCGATGTCCAGGTGTTCGGCGTGCTGCCACGCATCGCACTGTGTTATTTCGGCGCGGCGACGTTATATGTGCTGGTACCGCGCAAGGGCATCGTGCTCGTCACCGCCGCGTGTCTGCTCGGCTACTGGGCCGCCCTCACGTGGATGCCGTTTCCCGATGTGAATCTGAAACACGGCAACATCGGCAAACGAGGTACTCAGGCCGAGGCCAAGGCACCGGCGGTGGTGTTGGCCGGCGTCACGACGACGGTGAGCGGCACGTTTGAGGAGGGGCGCAATCTCGCGCATTACGCGGACTATCGCCTCGTCCCAGGCAAACAGCGCAATCTCTACTACACCAACGAGGGTTTGATCAGCACGATCCCTGCGCTGGCCACGACGTTGTTTGGTCTCATGGCCGGGTGGTTGCTCACAAGCTCACGTTGGACGGGTCACCAAAAGGTCGCGTGGCTCATCGGCGCGGGCGCGGCGGGCATTATGCTCGGGCTGGGTTGGAGCGTACAGTTTCCTCTCATCAAGCGCATCTGGACTTCATCGTTTAGCTTGGTCGCGAGCGGGTGCGCGGCGCTGTTACTCGGCGTCTTTTATCTCATCGTCGATGTGTGGCGCTGGCAGAAATGGTGCACCCCTTTCCTCTGGATCGGTTCCAACGCCTTGGTCGTCTACCTCGCGGTCAACGTCATCGACTTTGAGGGCCTCGCCGCGCGTCTCGCGGGCGGCGACGTCAAAGCCTGGCTTGATCACCACCTCGCGGCGGGCATGGGCAACCTCGTCATCGCGCTCACGGGTCTCGCGCTGCCGGTGTTGCTCGTGCGGTTTCTCTATCAACGCAAAATCTTCATCCGCCTATGAACACCCACTCGCTTGATCATCCACTCCGCCGCGCCGGGTGTGTTCGTGGCGTCTATGTATTGATACTCCTCTGCCTCGCCAGCCTGAGTCTCGCGCGCGCCGGAGATCGGCCCAACATTCTTTTCATCCTCGCCGACAACTGGCGCTGGCCTACGGCTGGGGCCCTAGGGGACCCGATGGCGCTCACCCCGACGTTTGATCGTATCGCGCGCGAGGGCGTGGTATTTACCCACACGTTTAATCCCGTGCCCTCCTGCTCGCCCACCCGCTCCTGCCTACTGACCGGCCGCCAAGCTCACGAGCTTGGAGAGCGCGCCAACCTGTGGAGCGGCTTCCCGCAAGACACGCCCGTCGTCACCCCACTACTCCGCGCGGCTGGCTACACCCTCGGCTACAGCGGCAAACCGTGGGCCCCCGGTAATGCCGAAGCCTCCGGCTGGAAAGAAAACCCCGTCGGGCCCAAGTTCACAAATTTCACTGATTTCCAGGCGCGGCGCACTCCTGCCGACGCACCTTTTTTCTTCTGGCTCGGCAACACCGACACCGCGACCCGAGGGGGTAAACACCCCTACCTCGCCGCCGCCCGAGCCCGCCTCGACCCCGCGCGCCTCACGATTCCGCCCGAGCTACCTGATTGCCCTGAGGTCCGCGACGATCTGCTCAACTATTACGGCGGCATCATGCAGCTCGACGCCGAAGCCGCCCAAGCCATTGCCACCTTGGAAAAATCCGGCGAACTCGAAAACACCGTCATCATCTACACCGGCGACAACGGCTGGCAGCTCCCGCGCGGCCTCGCCAACTGCTACGACACCGGCTCCCGCGTGCCCTTGGCTATTCGTTGGGGCAAAAACCTCCGCGCCGGCCGCACCGTCGATGCCTTCGTCAACGTCGCCGACCTCGGCCCCACCTTCCTTGAGCTCGCCGGTTTGACGCCCCCGCCCGCCATGACGATGCGCAGCATTAAAAACCTTCTTCTCGAGCGACCCGACCTCGCGCCCCGCGACGCGGTTTTCATGGAGCGCGAACGTCATGCCGACGTCCGGCGCGATCATCTCGGTTATCCGGTGCGCGCTATTCGCACCCGCGATTTCCTCTATCTGCATAACCTTCGCCCCGAACGCTGGCCCGCCGGCGATCCGGATGTGAACTTCATCCACGGCCGCCCCTACGGGGACGTTGATACCACCCATGTCAAAGACTACCTCCTCGCGCACCAACACGAACCCGCCATTGCGCCTTACTTCACGCGCATCTTTGGCCGCCGACCCGCTGAGGAACTCTACGACATACGCCGTGACCCTCACCAACTCACCAATATTGCCGATCAACCCGCCTACGCCGCTACCCTCGCCCAACTGCGCGCCCGCGTGACGACCTGGATGACCGAGACGCACGATCCACGCCTCGACCCCAAGTATGATGGCTGGGACCATTTTCCCTACTACGGCAAACCCACGACGCAGTAATCCGCATAGGACTTGACCTCAAGGCAGGGTGCAACCGGTAGGGGCAATGGGCTAAACATAAATTGCTCGATTCGAAGCGGGGTGAGGGCACCCCGCCCACACCCAAACCCTTACTAACCATGTAGGCGGGGTGACCCCACCCCGCTTTTCTCTGCGGCACTTCTGCGTCGTTAACCTTCTCCCTACTTTTTACTGCACCTCGTAGATCTCGATCAGCGCCACGCCGGAGGAGGCGTTCTTGGCTGACTTGAGCTGCGCGGTGTATGCACCGGGGTTCAGCGTGATCAAGACCGCTGCGTCTTTGCTGCCGCTCGGCAACGTGAACGCACCGGTCTGAATCGAGGCCGTCGTGATCGCGGCACTGTTCGCCCAACCTTCGTTGGTGGCGATTACCTTGCTGTCTTGGTAGATCGTGAGCGCAGGATCAGCCAGCGCACCGGCGATGCCGAAGCTCGTCAGCGCAGGACCAATACCACGAATGAGGAGCGTCTTGGGGGAATTTCCCGTCACCACGAAGCCACCGATCAACACCCCGTCATCCGGCGTAACGCGGCCACGGCTCGAGATGTTCACGAGACGTTGGGACTCCGCATTGGGGTTCACGCTGGCGTCGTAGATTTCCGCGAGGGCGACGCCGGTGCCGGTGCCGCTTGGGTCGGAGATGTGTGAGGTATAGGCACCGGGCGCGAGGGTTGAGAGGAGGGCGGCATCTTTGCTGCCCACGGTGAAGGCGAAGGCACCGAGACGGGCGATTTCGGCGGCGTCGTCTTTGCTCCAGTCATCGTTTTGGGCGAT
>CANFSZ010000091.1 GCA_947449835.1 Opitutia bacterium | reverse complement strand
TGCTCGCCCACGCGCTCCAGTCTCATGACCGGCACGCGTCCCGACACCACCAAGGTCTGGGATCTCGTCACCAATTTCCGCGACGCCCTGCCCAATGTCGTCACACTTGGCCAGCATTTCAAAAACAACGGCTACTTCGTCCAGGGCATGGGCAAAATTTATCACGGTGGCTTAGATGATGCCGCGACGTGGTCGGTGCCATGGGGTACGCCCGCCGCCGACACCTATGCGCTACCTGAAAACGTGAAACTCAATGCTCGTCGTTACGGCGTGGACCCCGACGACGACAACGCCCCCGCCGCCAAAGCTAAAGGTAAGGCCAAAAAGAAGGCTCAAGCCAAAGCGCCCGAAGCCGGCACGCCCACCGTGCCCGACGCCATGCCCGCGGCCAAAAATATTCGCGGCCCCGCCTTCGAAGGCGCAGACGTGCCCGATAATTTTTTCCAAGACGGCAAAGTCGCCGAGCTCGCCGTTTCTACGCTCCAGAGCATCAGCAAAAAATCCGAGCCCTTCTTCCTCGCTGTGGGTTTTGTGAAACCTCACCTCCCGTTTGTTTCGCCCAAAAAATACTGGGACCTTTACGATCCAGCCAAGATTGAGCTCGCGCCCAACAAATTCCGCCCGAAAGACGCGCCCGATTACTCCATCCTCCCCGGCGGCGAATTGCGCAATTATTACGGCATTCCCGAAGGCTCGATCCCTGACGACCTCGCCCGTCAGCTCAAGCACGGCTACTACGCTTCGATTAGCTACATGGACGCGCAAGTGGGCAAGTTGCTCGACGAGCTCGATCGTCTGGATCTGCGCAAAAACACCATCGTGATCCTCTGGGGCGACCACGGTTGGAAACTCGGCGAACACGACGCTTGGTGCAAACACTCCACCACCGAAAACGACACCAACACCGCGCTGCTCCTCTCCGTGCCCGGCATGAAAAATGCCGGCTCGAAAACTAAATCCATTGTCGAGTTCGTCGACGTTTACCCGACGCTCGCCGATCTTGCCGGCCTCGCGTTGCCGTCGCACCTCGAAGGCGTGAGCTTCAAACCGCTCCTCGATAATCCCAACCGCCCCTGGAAATCTGCCGCCTTCAGCCAGTATCCCCGCAACGCCGGCAAAACCGGCGCTGGCCAACTCATGGGCTACTCAATGCGCACGGAACGTTATCGCCTCACCGTCTGGGTGAGCCGCGATGACCACACCAAGATCGACGCCATCGAGCTCTACGATCACCAGATCGATCCACAGGAAAACTTCAACGTCGCCAAAGCTCCCGCCAACGGCGAACTCGTCGAACAACTCCTCGCCCAGTGGCGCAAAGGCTGGCAAGGCGCCAAGCCGACCGGCGCACTTTAATAACATGAAAACGCTCCGTCGTAATGGTTACACCTCGGCGGTCCGTCGGATCGTTTGCTGTTTTAGTATCTTATTCTGCGGAGTTTTCACTCGTGCGGTGGAGGCTGATGCCTTTGCCGCCGTGCGTGCGGTCGATGACGAGCGAGTGGCTGCGACCGTCGCCGCCGACAAAGTCCGTCTCGATCAGATTTATTCCGACGGCCTGCGCTACGCCCACGCCAACGGAAAAATCGATGACAAGGCGCAACACATCGCGGCCCTCGCCGACAAAAAAACGAGTCACGACCGCTTTGATTACCAAGTTCGTGAATTTCGCCTCGCGGGCCCCGGGGTCGTCCTCATGTCAGGCCGCCTCTTGATTCATACGACGAGCGCCAAAGGCAAATCGGTGAACGACGTTAACTTCCTCGCCGTCTGGCGTGAAGAATCCGGTCGCTGGCGGCTGCTCGATTGGCAGGCGGCGAAAAATCCCGCGCCTCTCACCACGACGAACTAGCACGATTTGGGTTATCTCGTACGCGCCGATCGCCTGAGCCGCTACGAATGCAGTTGTGCCGATCGGTTACTCTCAAGCATCGTTCTCTTACCCCTCCGTTAACCGCGGTTATTTTTTTCACCCCCGATTTCTTATGAAGATTATCCTTCGTCTGATTGCAGCTCTGTCCTTTGTTTTGGCTGCTCGCGCGGCCGAACGCCCCAACGTCATCATCATCATGGCCGACGACGTCGGTTATTCCGACATCGGTTGCTACGGCAGTGAAATCGCGACGCCGAATTTGGATGCGCTAGCGGCTGGCGGCGTGCGCTTCACGCAGTTTTACAACATGAGCCGTTGCTGCCCCACACGCGCCTCGCTGCTCACCGGGCTTTATCCGCACCAAGCCGGCATCGGCCACATGATGAACGACGACGGCGTCGACGGCTATCGCGGCACGCTGAACCGTCGCAGCGTCACCATCGCCGAAGCCCTCAAGCCCGCGGGCTATCGCACCTACGCCGCTGGCAAATGGCACGTCACCCCTGGTTACACGCTGGCGGACTGGCAGAATAAATCGAATTGGCCCCTGCAACGCGGCTTCGACCGTTACTACGGCACCATTCAAGGCGCCGGCAGTTTCTGGGACCCGGGTTCGCTCGTGCGCGGCAACACCAACCTCACCGTCGCCAACGACTCCGAGTATCAACCAAAAGAAGAATACTATTACACCGACGCGCTGACGGATCACGCCACGCAATTCATCCGCGAGCACCGCCGCGATCATGCAACTTCGCCCTTTTTCCTCTACGTGCCTTACACCGCCGCGCACTGGCCGATGCATGCGCGCGAGCGTGACATCGCTAAATATAAAGGCCGCTACGATGGCGGCTACACCGCGATCCGCGCCGCGCGCTGGGCTAAGCAGAAAAATCTCGGCCTCGTCGACCCCGCGTCGGAACTCTCTCCGCAATCCGGCGATTGGGCCAAGGTCGCCAATAAAGAATTCGAAGCGCGCTGTATGGAAGTTTACGCCGCGATGCTCACGTCAATGGATGCCGGCATCGGTCGCATCGTCGCGGAGCTAAAAGCCACCGGCCAATACGAGAACACCGTCATCCTCTACCTCCAAGACAACGGCGCCTGCGAAGAAACCAACGGCCGCGTCGGCCCCTCCGTCGCCCGCGCTGCCGCGCCCACGTTACCCCCGCTCGACAAAAACGCTTATCAGCACGGCAATAAACCCGAACAGACGCGCGACGGTTATCCCGTTCGCACGGGATACGGCGTGATGCCCGGGCCGGCGGACACTTTTGTCGCTTACGGCCGTGACTGGGCCAACGTCAGTAACACCCCGTTCCGCGAATATAAACACTGGGTCCACGAAGGCGGTATCTCCACGCCGTTGATCGCGCATTGGCCCGCTGGAATTCCCGCTGCTCGTAACGGGAAACTCGAGACGCAACCCAGCCATCTCATCGATCTTATGGCCACCTGCGTCGATCTCGCCGGCGCAAATTATCCGAAGAAATTCAACGGTGAACCCATCACGCCGATGGAAGGCGTGAGCTTGCTTCCGGCTTTTGCCGGCCAATCGCTCGCGCGCTCTCAACCCATTTTCTGGGAGCACGAAGGCAACCGCGCCGTCCGCGATGGACGCTGGAAACTCGTCTCGAAATTTCCCGAGGGTTGGGAGCTTTACGATATCGCGAGCGATCGTGCCGAACTCCACGACCTTGCCGCCCAACAACCCGAGCGCGTCCGCGCCTTGGTTCAAAGCTACGATGTGTGGGCGAAGCGCGCGGGCGTCTTGCCTTGGCCGGTGAATAAAAACGCCAAGAAAAATTCCGGCTAACGCCCGCGTTCGCCGCTTTTATTTATGTCCTTTTTTATCCGTGGTTTTTGCTTTGTCGCTGGAGTCATCACGGGCGCGCTGCATGCGGCCGATCGCCCCAACATTCTTTGGGTCGTCACCGAGGACAACGTCGCGACCACCGTTGGCCCCTACGGTGACCCGCTAGCGCGCACGCCCAACATCAACCGCATCGCTGCCGGTGGCATCGTCTTTGATCGCTGTTATTCGGCCTCGGCCGTGTGCGCCCCAACGCGCTCGAGCATCATCACGGGCCGTTTCGCCAGCAGCATGGGCACGCAACACATGCGCAGTCAGCGCCCGCTGCCCGAAGGCGTGAAATTTTTCCCGGAATACCTCCGCGCCGCCGGCTATTTCACCACTAACAACGCCAAGACCGATTACAACACCTCGAGCGATTGGGACTCGGCTTGGAACGAGAACAGCAAACGCGCTCACTGGCGTCACCGCGCTCTCGGCCAGCCTTTTTTTGCGATCTTCAATTTCGAGCAATCCCACGAGAGCAACCTCCACAAACGCACGCCCCTCGTGACCGATCCTGCCAAGGTCCGCGTGCCGGCCTACTTGCCCGATACGCCGACCGTTCGCGCTGATATCGCCCAATACTACGATTGCGTCGCCCGCGCCGATGAAGCCCTCGGGAAAATCCTCGATCAACTCGCCGAAGACGGCCTCGCCGAAGACACGATCATTTTTTACTACGGCGACCACGGTGGCGCCGTCTCGCGCAGCAAACGCTTCCTCTACGAGAACGGCACGCATCCGCCGCTCATCGCGCATTTCCCGAAAAAATATCAACACCTCGCGCCCGCGGCGCCTGATTCACATTTCGGTGAACTCGTAAACTTCGTCGATTTCGCGCCCACCGTGTTGAGCCTCGCGGGGGTGTCGTTGCCCGCGCAATTTCAAGGCCGCGCCATCGCCGGTCCGGCCCGCGCCGCCGCGCCGACGTACACGTTTTCATTCCGCGATCGCATGGATGAACGCTACGACCTCGCGCGCGCTGCGACCGATGGACGCTACCGCTACATCCGTAATTACTACCCGAGCCAGCCCTGGGGCCAGCACCTCGACTTTCTCTGGCGCCAAGCCTCGATGGCTGAATGGGCGAGCCTGCACGCGGCGGGAAAACTGAATGCCGTTCAACGCGCGTTCTTCGAATTCAAACCGGTCGAGGAACTCTTCGACTGCGCCAACGATCCCGACAACGTCCGCAATCTCGCCGGCGAACCCAGCGCGCGTCCGCACCTGTTGCGTCTCCGCGCGGCGTTGCGCGGGCATCAACTCGCGATTCGCGACACCGGCTTCATGCCGGAGCCGCTTATGATTAATTGGGCTGAAAAAGCTTCGCCCGCCCTCGTCGCCGCCGACGAGACGCGTTACCCGCTCTCTCGGGTCCTCGATACGATTGACGCTTTGCAGCAGCCCGCGTCGCCCGACGCTAAGGCACTCGCGGCGGCGTTGCGCGCACCTGAGGCGGTGATTCGTTATTGGGCGGCGGTCGCGGCGCTGCGCGCGGAGACGTTGCCGGATGTGACGCCGCTTTTGCGCGACGCCGAAACCGTGGTGCGACTGGCGGCAGCCGAGGCGATTTTGCGGCGCGGTGAAAACGCGAACGCTTGGAGCGTGATCGAAGCCGCCCTCAAAGATGCGACGAGATCCGAGGGTCGCTTGTTTGCCGTCAACGTGGTCGCCCGCATCCCGCGCCAAGCGCCGGCTAGCGTGCTGGGCGTTATTGCGTCATTAGCCAAAACCTCGGCCGCCAACGGCGCGGAGAATTACACGGCCCGCGCCGCGGAAGATTTGGTTCGTTCGGCTCACTAATTTTTTATGCACTCTTCACGCTGTTTTATTGGATTTGTTGTTTCGTCGCTCGCTGTCGTTTTAGCTCCCGTGGCGCAGGCCGCCTCCGCTAAACCGACGAATGTTTTGTTTATCATCTGCGATGATTTGAATCCTTCACTTGGCTGTTATGGCGACACGCGCGTGAAATCGCCCAACATCGATCGGCTTGCGGCTCGCGGCGTGCGGTTTGATCGTCCGTATTGCCAATATCCGTTGTGCAATCCGAGTCGGGTTTCGTTTCTCAGCGGACGCCGGCCTGAGACCAGCGGCGTGTATGTGCTCAACACGCCGGCGCGTAAGGCGCTGCCCGAGGCGGTGCTGTTACCGCAGTTTTTCCGTCAGCGCGGTTATTTCAGCGCGGGCGCGGGCAAGGTTTTTCACAATGCCAAAGTGAGCGACGCGGCTTCGTGGGATCTTTATGAAGATGATGTCACGCAGGACCCCGAGGAAATGGCGGCGATCGAGTCGCGCTATGGCGCGGGCGAAGCGGGTGGCGGTGATGGACGGCCCGCGTCGTTTATGCTCACAAGTGACGGCGCGCGCACTCGGGACGGTCGCAATGTCCGTACGATCCTGCGCTTGATGCAGGAGCAAAACGCAGCCGGGAAACCGTTTTTTCTCGCGGCGGGTTTTCACAAGCCGCACTTGCCGTGGACGGCGCCGAAGAAATTTTTTGATCTGTATCCGCCCGGCAGCCTCACGCCGAAAGCTGAACCCGCGATGCAGGACGTGCCGGCGATCGCGTTGCAGACGGAGCTTTCTGGTTTCGCGCAGCCGGATTCCCGTGAGGCGGCGATCCGCGGTTACTATGCGTGTATATCGTTTACCGATTCACACGTGGGGATGTTGCTCGATGAGTTGGAGCGGCTTGATCTTTGGAAAAGTACGGTCGTCGTGTTGATCGGTGATAACGGTTTTCACTTGGGCGATCACGGCGGCTTGTGGGCGAAATTGAGCGCGTTTGATAACGCGACGCGAGTGCCGATGATCATCGCGGGTGCGGGCGTGCCCGTGGGTCGCGTTGTCAATGCGCCGGTCGAGCTGCTGGATGTTTATCCGACGTTGGCGGAGTTGTGTCAGGCGCCGGCGCCGGCGGGTCTGGAAGGTCAGTCGTTGGTGAGCTTGATGCGCGCTGAAGCGAGCGCGACTCGGCGGCCAGCGGCGAGCATGGTGTTTCACTACGATGCGGCGAAGCGCACCGATGTGATGAGCCGCACGGTGATCTCGGCCAACTGGCGCTACACGGAATGGGACGGCGGCAGCCGAGGGCTTGAGCTTTATGTGCGGGCTGAGGACCCAGGCGAATATCGTAATCGCGCCGCCGATGCGACGCAGGCCGCATCGCGCAAAATCGGGGCGGAATTTCTACAGGGTTTGCCCGTGCCGAAACCTGGCCCGGCTAACCGGCCGCGGGCTTTGCTGCCGGCGGGTGAGAAAATGAATTAAGGTTTTCTCAGGCGCGCTGCGAAGGGCGCGATCACGTAAAAAGGCCGCCCTTGCTGGGCGGCCTTTTTCGTGGGAACTGAGCGGCGCGAGTTGAGCCCGCGCGCGGGGGAAACCTCAGCGGTATTCTTCGCCGGTGATTGCGTTGATGACCTTGAAGTGTTCGAGGTGGTAGTTGGGGTCGGCGCGGAAGGCGAGTTTCACGCCGTAGAGTTTCTCGACGCGCACGAGCAGGTCGGCGTCTTCGCTGCGGAGACGTTCGAGGATGCTCGGGTGGACGAGGACGCGCAGGGAGTATTCCTTGCCGTCGTTGCGGACTTGGAGGCGGCGCGCGATGGAGGAGAGGCGGCGTTGGAGCTCGACCGACATGGTGGTCGCGCTCTTCACGATGCCGCGGCCCCGGCAATACGGGCAGTCGGTGTAGAGATTGGCCGAGAGCGATTCCTGCTGGCGCTGGCGGGTCATTTGCATGATGCCGAGTTGCGAGATGGGCAGGATGTGGTTCTTGGCTTTGTCGGTGGACATCAGCTCGACCATCTTTTCGTAAACGGCGTTACGGTGGCGCCGTTCCTTCATGTCGATGAAGTCCATGATGATCAGACCACCGAGATTGCGGAGGCGGATCTGGCGGGCGATTTCGGCGGCGGCCTCAAGGTTGACGGCGTAGATGACGTTTTTCTCGTCGCCGCCGCGGTTCTTGTGGGAGCCGGTGTTCACGTCGACGGCGATGAGGGCCTCGGTCTCGTCGATGATGATTTCGCCGCCGGAGGGAAGCGGGACCTTGCGCTGGCCGGTCTGCTCGATCTGGCGCTCGATGTTGAAGCGTTCGAAGATCGGGATGCTGTCTTTGTAGAGGGCGATCTTGCTGGCGGAGCGTTTGGAGATCTGGGCGACGAGTTTCTGGGTGCGCTCGTGGTCGTCTTTGCTGTCGATGAGGACGCGGTCGACTTCCTCGGTGAGGAAATCGCGCACGGTGCGCTCGACGACGTCGGGCTCCTGGTAGAGGCAGCACGGGGCTTTGTCGTTGAGCATCT
>CANFSZ010000090.1 GCA_947449835.1 Opitutia bacterium | reverse complement strand
GGCTTCAAGCGCGGCGGCGCCTTTGCGGTAAGAAAATAGAGTGGTGTTGCTGGCTAGGATCGTCCCGCTGCGAGCGCCGCGGCGGATGCGGGCGAGGTTGGAATACGCGAAGACTTTGGCGTAATCGGTAGGCAGCGTCGCGTCGGGCGGCAGCGGGCGTTGGAGATCGGTTTGGGTGAGTAGCGCTGGGAGGATGCTGATTTGGGCGCGAGCGCTCTGCTCGATCTGGCGACAGATGGCGGCGAAGCGACCGTTGCCGTCGTGGAGGGCGAGGGCCCGGTACGAATAATAGTAACGGGCCATGCTGCCGCGGGTGTTGCGGTCTTGGCGGCGGGAAGCTTCGGTGACGACCTCGCCGTCGGGATGGACGTAGAAGAGAGTCATCTCGAGATTGCGGCGCACAGGTTCGTAGAGTGCGGGGCGGTTGAGGAGGCGAGCGACGTGAACCAAAGAGTTGTCCACCGTGGGCGAGTAGACCGTGGTGCTTTTTTCGGTGTATTGGCCGTCGGGATCGAGGTCGATGGTTTCGGCGAGCCATTGGTCGACGCGAGCGACGTAACGAGGATTCGGATACAGCGCATGGGCTAGGGCGAGCGCTGAGCAGACGACCCAACGGTGGTTCGGCGTGTGGATGCCGCCCGTGACGAGTCCGTCTGCTCCACGCGTGATAAAGACGCCCAATTCGTCGGCGATGGCGCGGTACACGGTCAGTGGACTGGATCGCAGCAGTTCACAAGCGGGACAGACGAGCTCGAGGATGAACGCCATGTCGGGGTTCGAGTGGAAATTCGTCGCGTAGTAATCAACGGTGCCGTCGGCGTGCTGCGCGTTGATCATGTACGCGACTGCGCGACGGAGGGGTTGGGCGAGCTCAGGGGTGTTGAAATATTTCGAGCTAGGTGCGGCGAGGGCACAGGCGACCGAAGAAATAAAACCCGAAGTGCCGCCGGCGGTATGGAGGCCATATTCATTGATAATCCCTCCGTGCCAGCGGTGGCCGGGACGGAGTTCTTGTTGGCCGAGAAGGGCGGGGATCTGCGCGTTGTTGGCGCGGATGAGATCGGACAATAGGTCGCTCGTGGGCGCCGGAGTTGGCGTCGTTGTCACGGCAGCTGCTTGGGCGGACCTTAATTGGCTGGCGCCGATGAGGGCAACGAGTCCGGAAGTTTTCAGGAAATCACGGCGGTCCATTTTTTCACGGGAAAGGGGTTGGGTCATGGTCGTGAATGCGGTTTGGGTAAAGGTTGCGCGACGCAGTTTCGCTGCGGAAAAATCGCTGGACCCAGTCCAAGTGCGGTGGCCTCTTTTGGCGAGCTGTTCGTGGGGTGAAGGACGTTTGATTTTTGAATAAAAAAGGAGCAAGTCGGCGAGGCCGGCTTGCTCCTGTGAAGGAGGCTCATGCACCGAGGCGGTGCACGCCCTTTTTTAGAGGTTGAACGACATGCTCAGCACGAAGCGGCGAGGATCGACGATGCGGTAGGCGTAAGGTTTGCCGTCGGGATTGACGGCGATGGCCTGTAAGCGACCACCCTCGAAGGCGTCTTGGATGTTGAGTTGGAGTTTCGACTCGATGCGACCGCCGTAGAGCTTAAAGCGATAACCGGCGGAGAAATCGAAGTAGGCCCGCGATTCGTCGTAGACGGGTTTATTGTTGTCGAGCTTGAGTACGGCACCGGTGAAGGGCCCGCTGGTTTCTGGCGCGGCGGCCAAGAACCCGATGGAGGCTTGGCTTTCCCAGCGCACGGCGCCGCCGATGTTGAAGTTCTTCAACAGGCCACGGGTGAAATCGTAGTTGGTGACGGTGGCGAAGTGATATTCGCGCTCCTGGGTGCGGGGTTTGCCGACGTTGGCCGCCAAGTTTTGGTAGGTGGCCATGTATTCGGTGGTGTAGAGACGATTCGCCCAGATGGTGGTGTCGTTGTTTACGCCCAGGGTTGCATTGGGGAGGTATTGGTTGAAGACGGTGTTGATCTGCGTGGACCACCATTGCGGGCCCTTGCCATCGCCGTTGCCCGCGACGCTGTCGTAGCGGAGGCCAGACCAGAAAGGAACGTTGTTGACCCAGTAATCGTAGATTTTCGTGCCGATCTTGTCGTCCTTGGCGCTGGATTTGGAGCCCGTGAGTTTGATGCGCCAATTGCGGGTCGGGTTATAGGTCATCTCCAATTCATAACCGCGCGAAGAGGTGTCGCAGGAGTCGACGGTGTTGATGCGGCTGCCGTAGTCACGCATGAGGACATCGAGCATCTCGGGGGTGACGTTCATGAATTTCGCCACGGCGGCATTCGACTGGGCGGCGGTCGGGGTGATGCCTTGGAACTTGAAGCGAGCGGCCACCGTTTCTTCGGCAAAATAACGCAGGGTGGAAGCGCCCGGACGGTTGTTGCTTTGATTACGGCCCAAGAGGCTGTCGAGGGTGCGGTTACCGAGGGTACGGATGCCGGTGCCTTGATCGCCGAGGGTCTTGGTGGTGTAGCGGTTAATCTTCAGATACAGTTTGCCTTCGATGAGGTTGAAATTGACGCCGTATTCTTTGGTGAAGCCGTGCGGGTCTTTGACGCGTTCCAACGTATCCAATTCGTAGAACACGGGGCGGGGATTGACGCTATCGGAATAGCCGCCGCTGAAGCTGAGCCATTTGGTGGCCTTCAGCACCGCGCCGTAGGTCTTGGTTTCGCCCGTGGAGCTGAACCAGTCGGTTGGGAAAAGAACGTTGGGGGCGTAGCTCACCAAGCCCGTAACGGGATCGATGACGGTGCCAGCGCCGGTGCGGGAGCGCACGCGGTCTTTGCGATAACCGACCGTGGTGACGAGGCGATCTTTGAAGAAGAAGCCTTGTTCGCTCATGCTGAGGGAGCGCAACTCCGTGCGGCCACGGCTATGATTGCCGGATTGTTCGAGCCGGGAAATCTTGGAGGATTCGCTCACCCATTGCTGGGTTTTGTTGTTGTACCAATTGAGGGCATAGGTGCCAGACGCGTCGTCTTCGGGGTAGGCGCCGTATTGCACGCGGGGATCGTTGTTGGCTCCGCCGAGGTAGAAGCGATGGGCGATCTCGTGCGTGTTGCTGGCAAGTTTGAGATTACTGGCGCTGTAGTTGGACCAGTTCACGACTTGCGCGGGGTCGGAGAAGTAAGGCGCCGTATTCCAAGTCGTCGCGTCGGAGCGGCTGATTTCAGCGTGGCCGGCGATACGTTGTTGGCCGATCCAAGCCAGCCACTTCGGTAGCGCGTGAGGCGTGAATTGGTAGGTGAGGTCGGAGTTTTGAATGTCCTGGATGCTGATCAAGTAACCGGGATTGGGCGAGGTGGTCTCGACGTAGGGGCGGAGGAAGTACGGATTATTTTTGCCGTCGAGCAGCTTGGTGTTCACGTCCAAGTTGATCGTGATATTGCTGTCGAGCCAGTTGGAGCGCTCGTTGCGGAAATCTTGACGGAACCAGCCGCCGCGGAAGGCGAGGAGATGGCTCGGAGTGTTAATGAGGACTTGTTCCAACTCAGCACTCATGGTTCTGGCCGAGCCCACTTCATGGTTGGCGCCGACGACGTTAATGGAGGACCAGTCGTAGACGGATTTATCGCCGATGCGATTCGGTGCATAAAGCGGGAGGCCAAGCGCGCCGGTCTGTCCCTGATAGCGTTGGACGTAGCCGCCGGAGGTGATGTAACGCAATTCCGAGTTGACGGTGTAGGGTGAGGGGAGCGCGGTGCCGGTGATCGGGTTGGCGGTGCGTTGGACGGTGAAGTATTGTGGGCCGTTATTGTCGAACCAGAGCACGGGCTGGCTGGTGGAAACGCTGCCTAAGCCGATAGGTAAGCCGCCGGCGGTGGGCAAGCCACCTTCTGCTCCGGCCGTGATTGGGCCGAGCTTGGTACCATTTTGGTAGGTGACGGTGCTGGTGGTCGGATCCCAGGTGGGGCGGCCGTTATCTTTCCAGGAAGAAATCGTTTCGATCGGCGTGATGGAGCCGGGACGGCGGTTCTTGTTGTGGTAATCTTCAGCCGAGAAACGAATCGTTGTGGTCTTGGTCGGCAGCGCGAGCACGGAGACGAATTCACGGTGGATCTTCTCGCTGGCCGGCTTGCGGGTGAAACCCTTTTCTTCGTTCACCGCTGCCACACGGATGGCGAGTTTGTTGGGAATGATCGGTTGGTTGATGTTCACGCTTTCCCGACTCCCGCCCCAATCATCGACGCGCAGGGTCGCTCCGAACGAGAAACGCTGCGGGTTGGCTTGGGTCGGGACGACGTTGACCGTACCGTTGGGTTGGCCGATGCCGAAGAGACTCGAGTTTGGTCCGCGGGAAATTTCGACAGCTTCGACGTTATAAAGATCGAACGGGATACTGCCGTTGCTCTGGAAGTTGCCCCAGGCGGTGTTGACGCCGCCGCTGTTGGCGCCGACGGAGCTGCCGAGGCCACCGGAGAGGCCGCGGATGCGATTGGCACGTTGGGGGTCACTGGCGGTTTTATCGGAGACGCTGCCGTTTTGATCCTTGGAAATCAGAGTGAAGTTAGCGGTCCCTTCTGTGCTGGCTTCGTATTTGAACACGTCGTTCATATCGAGCACGGCGGTGTCGATCATCTGTTGCTTGGTGACGACGGTCACGGAGGCGAAAACATCTTCCAACTTCGTGTTGAGGCGGGTGCCGGACATCGTGTTGGTGGCTTGGTAGCCTTTGTCGTCGGATACGACTTTGAAGGGGGAGATCACCACGATCTCTTCTTTCTTCGGTTCCGATGTATCCTCGGCGGTCTTTTTCGTCGTGGTGGCGACTTGGGCGTAGAGGCCTGCGCTTAACAAAGCCAAGGCGGTGGCGGTCTGGATGCTGTGCTTCAAGGCACGCTCTATCAGGTTTTTACTTTGGTGGGTCATGGTAAAGTATCTAGGGGTGAATGCCGTAGGGGTACGACGCGCAGATCAAGGGGGCAGATCGATCCAAATGAATTATCGGGGGTTGTCAGCCCTCATGCTTTGCAAGCGTTGCATAAACGACGTAAGATTAGGTCGGTTTTGGGGCGCGGGCTGTGATTGTGCGAGTTTTCAGCGCTCCACCCGGGCGAGCTAGGCATAAAAAAAAGCCAGCTCTGGTTTCTAGAGTACTCGGTTGTGACGAGAACATGAAACCAACGCTGGCGTACGAAACAGAGCCGGTGGGTCTATCCAAAAGACCGACCGGTTAGGATGGATTTACCTTAGAGGTCGAAGGTGGTGCTAAGGATAAATTGCCGTGGATTGATGATGCGGTAGGCGTAGGGATTACCGTCCGGATTCACGCCCACAGCTTGCAGGCGACCGTCTTCGAGGACGTCTTTCACGTTGAGTTGGACTTTGGCGCGGATTTTGTCGCGCCACATTTTGAATTTATAGCCGGCGGACAAGTCGACGTAGTAGCGGGCCTTGTCCCAGTAGGGCTTGTTGTTGTCGAGGAAGAGAACGGTGCCTTGGTAGGGGCCGCTCTTTTCAGGCGCTGCCGCGCCGAAACCGATCGAGGCTTTACTTTCCCAGCGGACCGCGCCGCCGACGTTGAAGTTTTTAAACATGCCGGAGGAGAAGTCGTAATTGCTAAGCGCGGCGAAACGGTATTCGCGGATCTGGGAGCGGGGACGACCGGCGTTGGTCGCCGCAGCCCAATAGGGACCGTATTGATCGCCGAGGTAGCGCGTTTCGGGTGTGCGCGAATCGTTAACGGGAATGGTATCCCACCAGAGGTTGCCCTTGCCGTCGCCCGGGGTGATGTCGCTGCGGAGGGAGGTCCAGACGGGAATGCGCGTTTGCCACCAGTTATAGATCGCGGGGGAAACCTTGTCGTCTTGGGCGCTGGTTTTTGAACCGGTGAACTTGATACGCCAATTCCGCGTGGGGTTATAGGTGGCTTCGAGGTCGTAGCCCTTCGAGGAGACGTCGGTGGTGCCGACGGTCTGGGGTTGGCTGGGGCCGGAATAAACGAGGCGGTTATACATCTCGTCCGAGAGGCCCATCAACTTGGCGACAGCGGGATCAAGTTGGGCGGCGGTGGGGCTGGTGATGCCTTGCGCAGCGAGACGACCGCGGGCGATTTGCGTGGCGAAATAACGGAAGGACGAAGTCTGGATGTTGTTATTGCCGTCGGGACGACCTTCCATGTCGAGGTAGCGATTGCCGAGCGTTCCGACCTCGCTGCCGCGCGAATCGAGTTCCTTGGTGGTGAAGCGATTGATGCGGACGTTGAGTTTGCCTTGGAGCGCGGTGAAGCTGAGGCCGTATTCCGTCGAGTAACCGTGCGGATTCGGGACGTTGCCCGCGCTGTCGACGGCTTGACGCACGGTCTGAGGCGCGAAGCTGTCGCCTTTGTTGTAGTGGAAATTCAACCATTTGGTGGCTTTGAGCACGGCGCCGTAGGTCTTGGTGTCGCCGGCTTGGTCGACCCAGCCGGGGAGGTTGATGACGGTGCCCGAGGGAGAAACGTAGCCGAGCGCTGGGCCGAAGATGTTGGTGTTGGAGAGGTCGGCGAGGCCGGTGGAGGAATTAACGAAGGCGCCGGCGCCGGTGCGGGAGCGTTGACGGTCGCGGCGGTAGCCGGCGGTCACGATGAAGCGATCATTAAAAAAGAAACTTTGAGCGGTGGCGTTGAGCGTACGGGTTTCCGTGCGTTGGCGAGCGCCTTGGCCGTTGTTGAGCTGGCTGGTGACGGTCGCGGGCTCGTTGGTCCAATTACCCGTGGCGTTATTGTACCAGTTGAGGTTGTAGGTGCCGTTGATGTCTTGGCTGGCGGAGGGAGCGTAATCGATGTTTTGGCCTTGGGCATCACCTAGGTAGTAGCGCTGGGCGATATTTTGGGTGCCGATGCGATTGCTCTTCGTGATGAAACTATTATCGGACGTGACGCGGGCGGCGGAGGTGTAGCCGGTGTTATCGTAGCGGTTAACTTCCGCGTGGGTGCCGAGGCGTTGCTGGCCAATCCAGTTGAGCCAACGCGGCATGCTGGAAGGGGTGAATTGATAGGCCAAGTCGGCGGATTGGATCGCGCTTTCTTGCACGCGGCGGGTGCGGCTGGGCGAGGTGGCTTGGAGGAAAGGGCGCTTGAAGTTGGGGTTGGCCGTACCGTCGAGGCGTTTCTCGTTCACATCGACGTAGATGACGGACTCGAGGTTATCGATCGCGCCGTCGACATCGTTTACAAATTTTTGTTGGAAGGCTCCGACGCGGGCAGCGACCAGGTGGGTCGAGGTGTTGATGATAATCTGCTCGAGCTCGGCGCTGTAGGTATCCGCTTTGTCGCTACCGTGATTGGGCGCGACCACGTTGACGGAAGACCAGTCGTAGATGGATTTATCGGCCGTGCCGGGAACCAGATAGAGTGGCAGACCGGTCGTCCCGAGGATGTCGCGGTTGCGCATGATCGTGGTGCCGCTGGTGAGGTAGCGCAGGTTGCTGTTGCCGCCGGTAAAGGGGTTGGTCGCAACGCCCGTGGTGACGGCATTGTTGGTCTTCATGACGGTGAAGTCCTTGATCGCGTTATTTTCGACGTAGACGGTCGGGTGGGCGTAGAAACCATTATAGCCGCCGATAAGGCCGTAGGGCAGGAGGGAGTCGTTGGTGATCGCGGCGCTCTTGGTGCCGTTGGAGTAAGTGACGACTTGAGTGGTCGGATCCCAAGTGGGGCTGCCTTGAGCTTTCCACTCGGTGGTGGTGTCGCGCGGGGTGATGGAGTTCGGCCGGCGGTAGTCGTTGGCGTAGTGCTCGGCGGACGCTTTGATGGTGGTTTTTTTGAACGGACGGGCTAGTACCGTGGCGAATTCACGCTGGATCCGCTCGGAGGCGGGCTTGCGGGTGTAACCTTTGCTCTCGTTGACCGCAGCGACGCGGATGGCGAGTTTGTTGGTCACGAGCGGTTGGTTAACGTTAAAACTTTCACGGTGACCGCCCCAATCATCGGCGCGCAGGGTCGCATTGAAGGAGAAGCGTTCGGGGTTGGCCTCGGTGGGCACGACGTTGACGGTGCCGGAGGCGGCGCCGAGACCGAAGAGATTGGAATTGGGGCCGCGGGAAATTTCGATGGCGGCGACGTTATAAAGATCGAACGGGATCGAGTTGTTG
>CANFSZ010000089.1 GCA_947449835.1 Opitutia bacterium | reverse complement strand
GGCCACCGTCGGATCGATCGTGGTAAGCGAGGAGTTTACCCTCGCGGCCGAGGAGTTGGATGGCGGCCCAAAATTGTTTGAGGTCGTGGGCGCTGTCGACGTCGGGTGGCGCTTCGCCCATTTGGGAAACGACCTGGGCGAGGATGGAGCCACCGAGACGGTTTTTGCCGCGACCCAGATCGAGGAGCAAAAGGACGGAGTCTTCGTCGCGTTGGAGTTGCGGCGTAAGCGTGAGGCGAATATCGGCGACGGGAGCGAAGGCCGAGATGATGAGCGAGGTGGGCGCGGTAACTCGTTTGTGCAGACCTTCTTTGTTGCCGATGGCGGGTTCCTTCCACGCCGTACTCATGCTCATAGAATCTTTGCCGACAGGAATGGTGATACCGAGGGCGGGGCAGAGATCGAGGCCGACGGCGGAAACGGCGGCGTAAAGATCGGCGCCGTCGCCGGCGATGGCGGGCGCGGCCATCCAGTTGGCGGAGAGGTTAACTTTGCCGAGCTCACCGATCTGGGCGGCAGCGAGGTTGGTGAGGGCTTCGCCGACGGCGAGGCGGGCGGATGCGGCGGCGTCGTTGATGGCGACAGGAGTGCGTTCGCCCATGGCCATGGCTTCTCCTGTATAAACGTCGAAGGCGGCGGCAGTGACGGCGCAATCGGCCACGGGGACTTGCCACGGGCCAACCATTTGGTCCCGGGCAATCAGGCCGCCGAGCGTGCGGTCGCCGATGGAGATAAGGAACGTCTTGTCGGCAACCGTCGGGTGCGAGAGGACGCGTTGAACGACTTCGAGAAGAGTGAGTTCACCTAAATCGAGGGGTTTGCGAGGGCGTGCGAGGGTGACGTCGGTGCGGGCCATTCGTGGCGGTTTGCCCAGAAGTACCTCGAGCGGCAGATCAATCGGGGTGTTTTTGAAATGGGCATCTTCGAGGACGAGTTTTTTTTCAGCCGTTGCTTCACCGACCACAGCGAAGGGGCAGCGCTCGCGTTCGCAGAGTGCTTGGAACGTGGCGAGGCGAGCTGCGGGTACGGCCAGGACGTAGCGCTCTTGGGATTCGTTGCACCAGATCTCGAGGGGCGAC
The DNA here is from genome assembly GCA_947449835.1 of Opitutia bacterium. GTDB lineage: Bacteria > Verrucomicrobiota > Verrucomicrobiia > Opitutales > Opitutaceae > Tous-C4FEB. Next base: position 7,049 of record CANFSZ010000089.1, on the reverse strand, counting down.
ATGCCTGGCTCGGCGTTGGGGACAGAGCGGAGTTGGAATTTACCGCCTCGGCCGCCGTCGTTGACGAGTTCGGGCAGGGCATTGGAGATGCCGCCGGCTCCAACGTCGTGAATGAAAGAAATTGGGTTTTCTGCGCCGAGAGCCCAGCAGCGGTCGATGACCTCTTGGCAGCGACGTTCCATTTCCGGGTTGTCGCGTTGGACGCTCGCAAAATCGAGGTCTTCGTTGCCGGAGCCGCTGGACATTGAGCTGGCGGCACCACCGCCGAGGCCGATCAACATCGCAGGCCCGCCAAGTACGATGAGCTGGTCGCCGGGGTTGATTGCCCCCTTTTGAATGTGTTCGGCCTTAATGTTGCCTAGGCCGCCGGCCAGCATGATGGGTTTGTGGTAGCCGCGAAGTTCGGTGCCGCGGGCATTGGGCACCTCTTGCTCGAATGTACGGAAATAGCCGTTGATGGCAGGACGGCCAAATTCGTTGTTGAAGGCTGCGCCGCCGAGCGGGCCTTCGAGCATGATGTCGAGGGCAGAGACAATGCGGCTAGGTTTACCGAAATCTTTTTCCCAAGGCTGGATGGCGCCAGGAAGTTTTAGATTAGAGACAGAGAAGCCGACGAGTCCGGCTTTGGGTTTCGAGCCGCGGCCCGTGGCACCTTCATCGCGGATCTCTCCGCCGGAGCCGGTGGCGGCGCCAGGAAATGGGGAGATGGCGGTCGGATGATTGTGCGTCTCCACCTTGCAGAGAATGTGGATGTCTTCCTCATGCGCGGCGTATTCACCCGTCTTCGGGTCGACGTAAAAACGCCCCCCACGAGTGCCGGCGAGTACGGCGGCGTTGTCCTTATAGGCGGAAAGGATGCCCTCGGGATGGAGCGTGTAGGTGTTCTTAATCATCTGGAACAGCGACAGGTCTTGTGGTTGACCGTCGATGGCCCAAGTGGCGTTAAAGATTTTGTGGCGGCAGTGTTCGGAGTTGGCCTGTGCGAACATCATCAGCTCGATGTCGTGAGGATCGCGTCCGAGCGTGGTAAAGGCGTTAACAAGGTAATCTATTTCGTCCTCAGCGAGGGCTAGCCCAAGAGATTGGTTCGCAGCGACGAGTGCGGCACGACCGGCGGCGAGAACCGGAATACTTTGCATCGGGCGCGGTGACTCGTGGCGGAACAGCGCAGCGCAGGCCTCAAGTTCGCCGAAAACCGTCTCGGTCATGCGGTCGTGGAGTTTGGCGCGAAGGGTTTGGAGTTGATTGGCAGTGAGCGCCGCGGCCGCGCCTTTGGCGTTGGGGGCGAGCTCGACCGTGTAAGCAACGACGCGTTCGATTCGTGCGATTTGGTTCAGGCCGCAGATGCGGGCGATGTCGGTGGCTTTGGAGGACCAAGGTGAAATTGTACCAGGACGAGGAGCGACGATTTGCGTGAGACCGTTAACGGCGTTGGCGACGCGGCGTGGGCCGTAGGTCAAAAGCTGCTCAAGTACGGCGTGGGCCGCCGGTGTGAGGTCGATAGTTGTATCGACGATGTGGACAAATTCCGCGCTGAGGGCGCGAATGGGAAGACCGGCGCCATCCAGGCCGTCTAGCAGTTTTTGCAGGCGAAAGGTAGAAAGGGCAGGAGAGCCGCGGAGAATCAACATGGTCGGAACGAGTTATATTTCGCGACATCGCGGACGCGGTCAAGGGAGTGAAACGCGGCTGGCTGATTCGTGCAAAAACGACGGACGGAGAAAGCCGTTGACGATTCGTGGCGGACCTTCGAGATGGCCGGCTTTATGAGTAGCGAGCTGCGAACTGCGTTTCCCTACCGTCCCTCCTGCGGGGGCGGCGCTGCGCGCAAGATTTGGACCCAGTTATGAGCGACCGGATTACGCACGAATGTGGCATCGCGATGGTACGGCTGTTGAAGCCGCTCTCTTATTATCAGGAGAAGTACGGCACGCCGTTATGGGGGTTCACCAAGTTGTTCTTGCTGATGGAAAAACAACACAACCGCGGCCAAGATGGGGCGGGCGTCTCGTGCGTGAAACTCGATGTGCCTGCTGGCGAGCCTTTCATGTTTCGCGAGCGCTGCGTGAAGAGCAATCCGCTCGATAAAATTTTCAAAACCTTACTCGGTTCCTACAACGAAAAAGTCGCCGGCGGCACGATTCACCCCGAGTTCGCCGACACGGTGAAAAAGCATTTCGATTTTGGTGGCGAGTTGTTGATGGGGCATCTGCGCTACGGCACTAGTGGTGGATACAGTCTTAGCTCCTGCCACCCGTATTTTCGCCGCTCGCCTTGGCCGACGCGCAATCTGGCGCTCTGCGGTAATTTTAACCTCACCAACACGACGGAGTTGAATGAATCGCTGACCGCGATGGGCCAACATCCAATCTTCGCCACGGACACCCAAGCGATCTTAGAAAAAATCGGCTTCTTCCTCGATGAAGAACATGAGGATATTTACCGTTTCCTGAGGACCCGAAACCTCGCCGGCGACGAACTTTCCCGTCGTATCAGCGAAGACCTCGACGTAGCCCGCGTTATTCGACGCGCCTCTGAGAAATGGGACGGCGGCTACACACTGTGTGGACAAATCGGCAACGGTGACGCCTTCGTCGCTCGCGATCCTTCAGGTATCCGTCCGGCGTTTTATTTTCAAAATGACGAAGTTATCGCTTTTGCCTCTGAACGCGCGCCGCTAATGACGGTGTTCGACCTAGCGGTGGAGCAGGTCCAGGAAGTTGAGCCTGGGCACGTCGTCGTGATGAAGCGTCGCGGCACGATCACCTCGACCCAATTCACTGCATCCCTGCCTCGCACCTCGTGCTCGTTTGAGCGGATTTATTTCTCCCGCGGCAACGATTTGGATATCTATCGCGAACGGCAGGCCCTTGGCGGCGGTTTGGCGAATCAGGTGATCAAGTCGATCAATCACGACTGGGGTAACACCGTTTTCAGTTTTATCCCCAACACGGCGGAAGTCGCATACTACGGCCTGATGTCTGAGTTGCGCACGCGTAGGCGCGACGAGGTTAAGACAGCTATTCTCAAAGCCAGCGCGGCGGGCCAGCTCAATGAAGCGCTCCTAGACGAACTCATTTTGCGCAACTGGCCGCGCGGCGAGAAGGTTGTTAGTAAAGATATCAAGATCCGCACGTTCATCGGCCAAGAAGGCATGCGCAATCAGCTTGCTAGCCACGTGTACGATATCACTTACGGCTCAGTGAAACCCGGCGATAATTTGGTCTGCGTGGATGATTCCATCGTGCGTGGTACGACGTTGAGAAAATCGATTTTGCGCATCCTCACGCGGCTCAATCCGAGGAAGATCGTGATCGTGTCGACTGCGCCGCAGATTCGTTATCCGGATTGCTACGGCATTGATATGTCGGAGCTCGGCAAGTTCGTCGCCTTCGAAGCGGCCGTGGCGTTGCTTAAGGAACGGGGCCAAACAGCGGTGCTCGATGAAGTCCACGCCCTTTGCCGAGCAGAAGTCGCGAACCCCACCGGCACCAACCACGTGCGCAAAATTTACGAATCGTTTACGCCGGAGGAAATCTCGGCGAAGATCGTCGAGCGCGTGCGCCCTCGGGACATTGAATGGAATGGCGAAATCGAGATTATCTTCCAGACGATCGAAAATCTGCACGTCGCAGTGCCGGAGCATTCCGGTGACTGGTATTTCACGGGTAAATATCCCACGCCCGGTGGATACCGCGTCGTCAACCAAGCGTACTTGAACTATTTTGAAAAATCAGAGGGGCGGAGCTACTAAGTAGTTCTGACGTTTTTATCCGAACATGTCGCTTTCTTACGAATCCTCTGGGGTAAATTACGATCAGCTCGATGCCTTCAAGCGAGCGTGTCAGCGCGCGGCTCGAACGACAGCACCGCTGTTAACGAAACACGGTTATGCCGAGCCCTCCTCCACACGCGGTGAAAGCTGTTACCTCATGGAAGCGGCTGATCATTACCTCGCCCACGTCGAGGAAGGACTCGGCACCAAGAATCTTGTGGCCGACGCGGTGTACGCGCAGACGGGAAAAAATTTCTATCGAGAAATTTCTATCGATACGGTCGCCACGATCGTAAACGACCTGATTACATGCGGCGCGTTGCCTATTTCGGTGGCGATGCACGCGGCGGTAGGTGAGTCGGCGTGGTTTACGGACGAGGCCCGGATGCAAGCTCTGGTTGAGGGCTGGGCGGCGGGCTGTCGCAAGGCCGGCGCGGTGTGGGGCGGCGGCGAAACGCCGACACTGCGCGGTATCGTCAACTCTAACGCCATCGTGCTCGCCGGTTCAGCAGTGGGCAAAATTCAGCCCAAATCACTGCGCATCACCGGCGATGTGCGAGACGGCGATTCGATCATTTTTCTGGCTTCGACGGGGGTTCAGACCAACGGGCTCAGCTTGTGCCGTTTGATCGCGGAGAAATTACCGCTGGGTTATCAGACACCTATCGGTCACGGCGATTCGCGCACATATGGCGAGGCGCTCCTCGCGGCATCGGCGATTTACGTAGATTTCGTGGGTAGGTGCCAGGAAGCCGATTTGAAACTCAATTATGTTTCACATGTGACGGGCCACGGCTGGCGTAAATTAATGCGACTCGACGAACCTTTTGTTTACGAGATCACCGAGCCACGCGCCGCACCGGCCTTGTTTAAATTTTTGATGGAAGCTGGGCCAATTACTCTGCGTGAGGCCTACGCGACCTTTAATATGGGTATCGGTTTCGCCGCCTATGTGGCGCCGGAGTTGGCCTCAGCCGTGGTCTCGGCCGCAAAGGCATGCGGTCATGAGGCTTGGATCGCGGGCCATGTGAAAAAAGCCGGCGACAAAAAAGCCGTCGTCATACCTTCGCTGGGGTTGGAATACGACGGCTCGACCTTGCAGGTGCGCTAAGGCCGCGGCGGATTAACCGCCGTAGCACTCGAGATATTTTAGGCCCGTACTCGTGTTGAAGATCACGACGGTGTCGTCGGGCTTCACTTGGTTGGCGGCGAGTAAGGTCTTAAGCGCGGCGTAGCAGGCGCCGCCTTCGGGGGCCGTGAAGACGCCTTCGGTGGAGCCGACTTCTTTGGTGCAGGTTATCATCTGCTCGTCGGAAATGGCGATGGCGCCGCCGCCGGATTGGCGGAGAGCGTTGAGCATGATGAAATCACCAATGGCTTTCGGCACGCGCAAACCGGAGGCTCGGGTGTGCGCGCCGAGGTGCTCGGCGGCGAATTTATCGCCCTGCGTGAAGGCGCGGACGATCGGCTGGCAACCTTCGGCTTGCACGCTGTACATCCGCGGGCGCTTCGCATCGATCCAGCCCATGCGCTCCATTTCGTCGAAGGCTTTCCACATACCGACGAGGCCGGTGCCGCCGCCAGTGGGATAAAGAATGACGTCGGGCAGGGTCCAGTTGAGTTGTTCCGCCAGTTCGTAGCCGAGGGTTTTTTTGCCTTCAGCGCGGTAAGGTTCTTTTAACGTTGAAACATCGAACCAGCCCTCGGCGACTTTGCGTTTGGCGACTTCGGCACCGCAGTCGGTGATGAGGCCGTTGATGAGCGTGACGTGGGCGCCCATCTGTTCGCATTCAATAATGTTGGCCTTGGGCGTGTCGCGCGGCATGAAGAGATGCGCTTCCATCCCGGCGCGGGCGGCGTAGGCGGCTAGAGCGCCAGCGGCGTTGCCGGCGGAAGGAGCGGCGAGTTTTTTGAGGCCATATTGTTTGGCCATGGAAACGGCGGCGGTCATGCCGCGGGCCTTGAAACTGGCGGTGGGATTCTGCGCTTCGTCTTTGATGAAGAGGCGGCTGAGGCCGTGTTTGGCGCCGAGCCGCGGGGCGGGCAGGAGCGGAGTCCAGCCCTCGCCGAGCGTGACGATGTCGGTGGGGTTTTTAACGGGAAGGACTTCGCGGTAACGCCAGAGGGATTTCTCGCGGGTGCGCAGGGATTCTTTGGTGAGAGTCTTCGCGGCGGCGACGAGGTCGTAGTGGGCGAAGAGCGGTTTTCCGCAGGCTGTGCAAACGTTTTGGGGGACGGCCGCGTCGTGTTCTTTATTGCAGGCGGTGCAGGCGAGGTGCGTGAGGTGCATCAGAAGATAGGCAAAGCAGGTGCCGTGCGCGCGGCAATGGCAGTTCTAGAGATTTAAAGGCGCCAGAAGGAAAACTGGAGAAAAAGCGGCGCAAGTAAGAGGGGCTGATTTTTTATTTAGCGCGGCGCGGTGTAACGGGACCGGGTGATTCTTTCAGATAGGCGGGAGGGGGCTCGGGATGAGCGGGGTCCATAGATTTGAATTCGTCGAGGATGTAGCGGGCGAGCGCGGGAACATTTTTTTGGATTCCGGCAACGATGAGTTTAGAAAGGAGGTAACCGCCATAGCCGTTGAGGTGGGTCTGGTCGGAGAAGGCCGTGCCGACGTCGGGACCGAGCGCGCTCCACATGATTTTGCTCATGGCCCATTGGTCGATCAGAGCGACGTTATCGTCGTCGGCGACTTCACGCATGGCGCGTGCCCACGGTCCTACGGTGTCGCCGTTGCTCCGACGCTCCATGGGTGTCACGAGAACAGGGGTGGCACCGCGTCGATGGGTTTCGGCGATGAGCACCCGGAGGTACGCTTTGAAGGTGGTAGCGGGTTCGGTGTAGGACTGGGGCCACTGAGGTTTGGAGTCGTTGTGCCCGAATTGTACGAGCAGGAAGTCGCCTGTTTTCATCTGGCTGAGGATTTTATCCATGCGCTTTCCGGTGATGAAACTTTTGGTGGTTTCACCGCCTTCAGCGGCGTTGCAAAGGGCGATTTCGGGTTTGAGCCATTGGCAGAGTTGCGTCGGCCAGTTACCGCCAGGGCCGTGGCGTGGGTCGCCTACAGTCGAATCACCTGCGGTGTAAAGGGTCGGCACGAGATCGTCTTTTATGATTTCAAGCGATGAGAGGCACGGGCGGGGGCCGTTAAACTCAAGAGTGAGTTTTTCATCCCAGCAGCGCGCTTCGGCTTCGCCAGCGAGGAACATGTGGACGATGGAGCCGCCGGGTGCGTTGGGGGGTGGGGGCGGGAGTTGGGGGCGGCGGACGTTGG
>CANFSZ010000088.1 GCA_947449835.1 Opitutia bacterium | reverse complement strand
TCGATCGGAATGTAGATCACGTCCCAAGGCGCGTCGGGTTTTTGGACGGCCCAGGATTTCTTGATGGCGTCTTGGTGCGAGCCGCTGAAGGCCGTGAAAACGAGTTCGCCGGCGTAGGGCTGGCGAGGCGGCACTTCGAGTTTGGTGCAACGCTCGTAGACGTCGCGCACGTGGTTAATGTCGGAGAAATCGAGGCCCGGATGGATGCCGTGGGTGTAGAAATTCAGCGCGACGGTGACGATGTCGAGATTGCCGGTGCGTTCGCCATTGCCGAAGAGCGTGCCTTCGACGCGATCCGCGCCCGCGAGTAAGGCGAGCTCCGTGGCGGCGACGCCGGTGCCGCGGTCGTTGTGCGTGTGGAGAGAAATCAGCGTGCGGTCTCGGCGCGTGAGGTGCGTGGCCATCCACTCGATCTGGTCGGCGTGGACGTTGGGTGTGGCGTATTCGACCGTGGCGGGGAGATTGAGAATGATTTTATTCTCAACCGTGGGTTGCCAAACGTCGGTGACGGCCTCGCAGATTTCTAACGCGAAATCGAGTTCGGTGCTGGTGAAGCTCTCCGGAGAATATTGGAAACGCACTTGCGTGCCGGTGGCGGTGAGGGCGGCGGTGTGTTGTTTGACCCAAGCCGTACCGCGCGTGGCGATGGCGACGATATCGGCGCGACTGGCGATAAACACATGCTGGCGCTGCGAGGGCGACGTGGAGTTGTAGAGATGAAAAATAATCTGCTTAGCGCCGCGGAGCGCCTCGCAACTGCGGCTGATGAGATCCTCGCGGCATTGGCAAAGAATCTGGAGCGCGACATCGCCTGGGACGCGTTTCTCCTCGATGAGTCGGCGGCAAAAATCGAATTCGATCTGCGAAGCGGACGGGAAACCGATCTCGATTTCCTTGAAGCCGATTTTCACGAGCAACTCAAAATACTCGAGTTTCTCCTCGACGCTCATGGGCTGGGCGAGGGCTTGATTGCCGTCGCGCAGGTCGACGCTGCACCACATCGGCGCGCGCGTGAGCGTGCGATTGGGCCACTGGCGGTTGGGCAGGGCGACGGGCGGGAACGGGCGGTATTTGGTGACGGGCGCAGATTGCATGGCGAAACAGGAGCCGAGAAACGAAAGGTTGAACGAACGAATGACGAGAAGCGAGCCGACGAACCGTCTAACCGCAAAACAACGATGACGGGATTTGCTAACAGGCCAACGCGCGATCAACCGCTCGGCGGTGCATTAACGATCGCGCGTGTTCGTAAGTCGAAGGGCCTGGGAAAGCGTGGGCATTGCTGTGAATGAGGCGTATCGGGCGGCGGGCACGGGAGTCAAGGCGGGCGTTAGAATCGCCGCTGGGCTCAGGCCGCATGTAACCTGCCGGCGTGAAGCCCGTCTTGCGTGCTGTGTCGGGTTTCAATTTTCTTTCTTTATGCCTGATGAAGAACCGTCGTTCGACGTGGCTGGCTGCTTGGTGCGCGTGCGTCAACGTGATCAGGCCGCCGCGCGCGAACTGGTCGATCATCTTTACCCGTTCGTCATCCGCATCGTGCGTTCCCACCTCCCGCGACGCGTCGCAGAGGAAGACCTCGCGCAAGATATTTTCCTGAAAATGTTCACCCGGCTTGAGCAATATCAGGGCGCTGTGCCGCTCATGCACTGGGTCTCGCGGATCGCAGTGACGACCTGCATCGACCAACTCCGCGCGCAGAAACGCCGCCCGGAGTTTCGTTGGGCGGATCTTTCTGAAAATCAGGCCGAAGTGCTCGATGCGGTGATGACCAGCGAGAACGACGTCGCCGCCAACGACGCGCTCGCCGCGCACGAGCTCGTGCATAAACTCCTCGACCAGCTCAAACCCGACGACCGCATGGTGATTCAATGGTTGGACCTGGAGCAGAAAACCATCGCTGAGATCTGCAACCTCACGGGCTGGAATACGTCTCTGGTTAAAGTGCGGGCCTTTCGAGCGCGCCGAAAACTACGAAAACTTTTTTTAGATCTGCAAAACAAGGAACACGCATGAAATCCCTCGACCCCGATCATTCTTGGAAACGTCTCACCGCGGCGGCGCGGTGCGCGCCCGTCGAGACGGTGACGGCTGCGCCCTATGGTTTCGCCACGCGCATCGCGGCCCTGGCCCTGGCCGCAGATCACTACGGGCGTTCGATGTTTGAGCGGTTTGCCTTTCGCGCGGTGGGCGTGGCCAGTCTGCTGGCGATCGCGAGTGTCTGCGTCAATTTTTCGGCGCTCACGGCGGAGGCTGATGATGAAACAATCGTCGTCGGCGATGATCCCGTTACGCTGCTGCTCGGTCCTATCGAATAAGCCATGAACAAAACTTGGAAAGTCGTACTCGCGTTTACCGCTGTGTTTTTGGCGGGCGCTATTTTTGGCGGTTTGCAGGCGATGCGGGCGGGCCCGCGTTGGTTGCAACGGCGTGGCGCACCCGCGCAGCCTGCGATGCCGCCGGCGGTTTTGCGCCACATGGCCGAACGACTCGAGCTCACTAACGAGCAGAAGGAAAAAATCCGTCCGTTGGTGGATCGCGCCGAGGACGAAATTCGCCAGTTGCGACAAATTTCCATCAAGCAAACGGGCCTGATTCTCCGCCGCCTCCAACAAACGCTCGCCGTCGAGCTCACCCCGGAGCAGTGCAAGAAACTCGAGAAAATACAGGAGCGTCAGCGCGAGTTGATGCGTGAAGAGCGCCCTGGTCTGCCCCCGCCGCGCGAGCGCAAGGCTGGGAAACGTGAGGGCGCGACCCCGCCACCGACGTCTTCGCCGACGGCGCCCGCGCCCGCGGCCCCCGAACCCGTTAAACCGTAAAGACGGCGCCACCGCGAGGCCCGCGGTGCTAAAAGGGAAATAGTTGTTGCGCGAACTCGCCCCCGGCGCATGGTTCGCGGCGGCCAGGTGCCATGCATGGGCAGGCGCGTGAACCCCGCCAGGGCCGGAAGGCAGCAACGGTAACGTCGTCCTCCCAGTGCCGTGGAGTGCCTGGCCACTTTATTTTTGATTTTCCCTGTCCGATTCCTGAACTTTTGCGCCTTTGAGCACGACCGGTTACCAAGTCATCGCCCGTAAATGGCGTCCGCAGATCTTTGCCGACGTCGTGGGGCAGGATCATGTCGTGCGGACGTTGAAAAACGCCATCGCCCGCAATCGCATCGCGCACGCGTACTTGTTTGTGGGCCCGCGCGGCACCGGCAAAACCTCGACTGCGCGCATTTTTGCCAAGGCCCTCAATTGTACCGGCGGCCCCAACGCCGATTTCGATCCCGCGGATCCGGCCGTGAAAGCCATCGCGGATGGTTCGCACTTGGACGTGATCGAGATCGACGGCGCGTCCAACAACGGCGTCGAGCAAGTGCGCGATCTGCGCGAGACGGCGCGGTATTCGCCGGCGCAGGGTAAATTCAAAGTCTATATCATCGACGAGGTGCACATGCTTTCGACGGCAGCGTTTAACGCGCTCCTCAAAACCCTTGAAGAACCGCCCCCGCACGTGAAGTTCGTCTTCGCCACGACGGAGGTGCAAAAAGTCCTGCCGACGATCTTGTCACGCTGCCAACGCTTCGATCTCAAGCCGATCCCGGCTGCGCTCATCATCGAGCGGCTCCAGAAAATCGCGGTCGAGGAAAAGATCAAAGTTTCTCCCGAGGCGCTCGCCTGCATCGCGCGCATGGCGGACGGCGGCATGCGCGATGCTCAGTCGATTTTTGACCAGATGATTTCGTTTTGCGGGACCGAGATCGCCGAGCCGGACGTGCTCGATGTGTACGGTCTCGTCGCGGCCGAAAAAATCGCCGAACTCGCCGCCACCCTCGCCACCGGTGACCACGCGCGCCTCGTCGCCCTCGTCGACGAATGTGACGCAGCCGGCCGCGACTTGGTGCGCTTGCTGACGGATTTGCAGGAAGTGGTGCGCGCGGCCTTGCTCGATGCGATCGCGCAAGGTGGCCGCAGCAGTAGCCTCGGAGGCGTCGCGATGACGACGGAGCAGATCACGCGCTTGCTCGATGGGCTGCGTGAAGGCGAAGGCAGCGTGAAACTCGGTTTGGCCGAGAAGATTAATTTTGAAGTGACGTTGTTGAAGGCGATCGAAGCGAGCCGCGCGCGCGCGATTGATAGCCTCATCAAAGAGCTCGCGGCGCTAGCTGATGAAGCTCCTGAGCCGGCGGCTGACGACAGCGAAAAAAAAAAGGACTGATTGAGCGGTTGGAACGGCGCCTGAGTGTGGCGTTGGCCGGATCGGCGCAGCCTAGCGTCGTCGCGAGGATGAGTCTGGCCGAAACGGCGAACCGCGCGGAGACGTTGCCGCCGGAAGCGAGCGAAGCGGTCGGCGTGGCGCCCTTGAGTGCGGCGACGGTGGCCGCGGCGAATGCTTCGGCGCATGGGACTTTGTTTGGCGATGATGCGCCGTGGCCGACTGATGAAGCGGGCGAAAGCGCGTTTCTGGCCGAGGCGCGCGAACGCGGCGAAACGGTCGTGGTAAAGCCGGTTGCGGCGCGCGAAGAAGCGGAGGCCGAAACCGGACCTTTGCCGGCGCTTGATGAGTTGGTGCAACGCATCCCCGCCGAAGTACGCGACGTCTTGGAAGAACTTTACCGGGCGAAATTCACGGCGGTGCGGCGGGTGTCCGCGAAATTTTTGAAATAAATCCGTGGGGGCTGTGGCTGCTTCGCTAGCTGAGTCCCCGGCAATGACAGCGTGGGCTTAAATCGGCCACGTGGTGCCGAGGTGCGCGCGGCCGGATAAATCGCGCAGGAAAAAATACGTTTCGGCGGTGGAGATAGCGGGCGAGGTGGCGGCGTGGGTGCCGGCGCAGGCTTGGCTGAGTGCGATCGGCGCGCGGCGGTAGAGTCCTTCGGCGAGGCCTTCGAGCACGTCGAGGCGCGCGAGACAGGCGGCGTCGACGCACCAGAGTTCGCCGGTGACGCCGCGGGTGTCGGTGGGCGCGGCGACGAGGCCGGGATATGCGCCGAGAGAAAAGAGCGTGAAGCCCGGCGCGGTGCGGGCGGGGCCGAGGAAGTTTTGGCCGGAGAGGTGGTGGTGGTTGGAACCACCGCGTTTGAGGGTGCCGTAGACGAAGAGCGGCGTGGTCATCGCGGCGCGGGGGTGCGTTTAGGATTTTTGGCGCGCGCGGTGGTGGGCGCGGTTGGGGCGAGGAGTTCGAAGGCTAGGGCGGTGGTGTTGTCTTGGCCGGAGTTTTCTAGGGAGGCGGCGACGAGGCGTTCGGCGGGGCTGAGTTTTTTTTCGGTGGGCGAGGGCGTGCGGATGAGTTCCTCGATGTGGCGTTCCCAGAGGCCATCGATCAGGCCGTCAGAGCAGAGGACGAAGCGGTCGCCGGGCGTGAGGGCGACGGCGCCGAATTGGGGTTCGATGAATTGGTGGCCGGCGCCGAGGGCTTGGTGGAGGGCGTTGCGCATCGGGTGGGCGCGGGCTTCGCGTTCGTTGATCTGACCTTGGCGGCGGAGGTAGCCGACGTGGGTGTGATCGTGGGTGAGTTGGGTGATGCCGCCGGACTGGGGTAAATAGTACAACCGACTGTCGCCGATGTGGCCGAAGTAGAGCCAGCCAGGCGTGAGCCAACCAAGGGTTAGAGTGGTGCCCATGCCGCGGCATTCTTCGTAGCTGTAACCGAATTTGAGGAGCTCGTAGTGGATGGCGTGGAAGACCTCGAGGAGGATGTCGGTGAAGCCGCTGCTCATACCGCTGGCGGAGAGTTTGAAACTCTTGGGTAGCAACTGGGTGATTTTCTCGACCGTGATGCGGCTGGCGAATTCGCCGGATTTGGCGCCGCCCATGCCGTCGCTGACGGCGAAGACAAAGTCGCTTGACGCGGAGGAGGCGGTACCGATTTTGCCGAGGCGGCGGACTTCGCGGCCGTCGAAGGCGAGGGCGAGGAAGGAGTCTTCGTTGTTAGGGCGGACTTTGCCGCGATCGGTGAGGCCGGACCAGCGGAGGTCGGGTACGGTGGCCGGCTGAGGCAGGGGTACGGTGGTGGTCATCGGGGTTTCGCCGGGGTGGGCGGTGGGGCGAGGATGGTGGCGAATTCGAAGTCGATCAGGCAGAAGCGACCGTCGCTGGCGCGGTAGGTGATGTTGCGCAGGAAAGCGTCGTCGTGGCGTACTCCGTAAGTTTCGAGCTCTTTAAACAATTCTTGCATCCGCTCGGGGTTAAGCTGGTCCACGATTGATCCGCAGTTGGTGGTTATAATTTTGAGGGCAGCGGGGTCGACCTCGAGGAGACGAGGAACGAAATTACAGCCGCGGGCTTCGAGGTGGCGCAGGACGCGGATCTCGTTGTCGAAGCGGGTTTGGGCGTGAGGCCCGCGGAATGTCTTGTGCACGCGGCCGTCGTAGCCGATGCGGACGACGGCGCGTTGCGTGTCTTTGACCTCGTGCATGGCGGTGGTCTGTGAGGTTTAGGGGTGCTGCGGCGGAGGCAAGGGACAAGACCGATGCAGGTTAAATTAGCTCACTTTAAACGGGATGTGAAAATTGTCCTAAATCGTCAAAAATCTGGTTGCTGCTGGCACATGAGGTGCTGAATAGCTATGAGGTTTCCAGCGTGCTAAGCCGGTCTTTAATTTCACCGGACTCACGTCAAACCCCCTCATAAAACCCGAATCACTATGGCTAAATATAAATTAGAATACATCTGGCTCGATGGCTATAAACCGCTGGCTAGCATGCGCAGCAAAACCCAGATCAAAGAATTCAAGAGCTTCCCCAAGCTCACCGAGCTGCCCAACTGGGGCTTCGACGGTAGTTCCACGCAGCAGGCCGAGGGCAAAAGCTCGGATTGCGTGTTGAAGCCCGTCGCGGTGTTCCCCGACAGCACCCGCAAGAACGGCGTGCTCGTCATGTGCGAAGTCATGATGCCAGATGGCGTCACCCCACACGTATCCAATTCTCGCGCCACTATTCCCGACGACGCCGATACTTGGTACGGCTTCGAACAAGAATATTTCTTCTATCAAGACGGCCGTCCCCTCGGTTTCCCCGAAGGCGGTTATCCAGCGCCCCAAGGCCCGTATTACACCGGCGTCGGCTACAAGAACGTCGGCGACATCGCCCGCGAGATCACCGAGAAGCACATCGATATCTGTCTTGATGCCGGCATTAACCTCGAAGGTATCAACGCCGAGGTCGCCAAAGGCCAATGGGAATTCCAGATCTTCGGTAAAGGCTCCAAGAGTGCTGCTGACCAGATGTGGGTCGCTCGCTACATCCTCGCCCGCCTCGCTGAAGGCTACGGCATCGACATCGAGTGGCGCTGCAAGCCCATCCTCGCCAACTTCCAGCAACCGCTCGATTGGAACGGCTCCGGCATGCACGCCAACTTCTCCACCAAGTTCATGCGCGAGAAGGGCGGCAAAGCATACTTCGAGAAACTCATGGCGGCCTTCAACAAATTCCGCGACGAACATATCGCCGTTTACGGTCCTGAGAATCACCTCCGCCTCACCGGTCTCCACGAGACGCAGTCGATCGACAAGTTCAGCTACGGTCTCGCCGACCGCGGCGCCTCGGTCCGTATTCCCCACAGCTTCGTCAATAATGGCTACAAGGGCTACCTCGAAGACCGCCGTCCGAACTCCGCCGCCGACCCGTATCTGGTTGCCGGTCGTATTCTCAAGACGATCCAAAGCGTTCCGACGAAGTAAGATTCGTATAACAGCTAACTTATCACATCTGTCGCTTATGGCTCTTATTGAGCTGTGAGCGGCGCACCAAAAAGCCGAGGATTCTCAACGTCCTCGGTTTTTTGTTTTTCAGGTTAGAGAAGGCGGCGCTAGCTCCTGTTTCTTCGCCGCCTTGTCACTGCTTTAAATACGAGCCGAACGGTCATACTGTCCCTGCCTTCGTCTGCGTAAGGAAGGCGGAAATGGACGGTGCATTCGTAGCGATTCTCTCCAACCGTTTTAGCGGTGATCGTGCTTACGACGCCTTCGAGGAATTCCTTTTTCGCCTCCTCCTTCATCGATTTTAGCTCAGCGATCCGAGCGCCAAAGGCAGCCACCCAGTTGGTCCAACGCTTCATCTTGGCAGCGTTCTTGAGTCGAGAAAGCAGGTCGAGCTTACGTGCCTCGATCGATTGCAGGTGCTTATCAAGATTTTCTAAAACACCCGCCACGACATCGTTTCCTCGTTTCTGAATGATGCGATCCGACT
>CANFSZ010000087.1 GCA_947449835.1 Opitutia bacterium | reverse complement strand
ATGATCGGGCGATGTTTCCCCAGATCGTAGATGCCCACTGGCAACGGACAACGCTGCGCCGCCTCGGCAAACAGCGCCGTGATCCGCTCGGGCGTAGCGTTCAACAACGTAGCCGGAGGCGCGATGATCGCAAAATCCACGCCGCAGTCCGCCGCCATCTGCGCGTTGTCGAGGATGCGCGGGACCGAATTATCGGAGACTTGCGCGGCAATTTTCAATCGCCCCGCGGATGCTTTGACGGCCGCAGCCATCAGCACGCGGCGCTCACGGTCTGGCAGCCAAGGCCCTTCGCCGCACGTGCCCGCCACAAACAAGCCTTCCACGCCCTCGGCGATTGACGCCGCGATCATCCGCTCGAGCGACACCACGTCCACCGTGAGATCGGCCCGCAAAGGCGTAGGCACCGCTGACCAAATAGGAACTCCGGCTGGGTTATGCATTGAAAAAAACAAATTCCACTACAGCCGATAAACGACCACGTTCTACTGGTAAACTTTTATGAGCACCCAACCTGGAGTCTTCACCATCCCGCGCCGGCTCTCGCTTTCCGCCCAGGCGGCCGCGGCGATTCAGAAGGCGGTGCTGGAAAACGTCTGGCAGGAATTTCTACCCAGCGAACGTCGTCTGTGCGAGATGTTCAAAGTCAGCCGGCCGACGATTCGCACCGCGCTACAACAACTCGCGCAAGAAGGCCTCATCGAAATCCATCATGGCCGGCGAAATCGGTTGCTCCAGCTCGCCCCGCCCGTGACCCAGAGCCAGACGCGTCTGGTGGTGCTGATTTCCCATCAGCCGATTTCACAGATGGCGCTGACCGCCTACCAAGGCATCAGCGAGATGCGCGCGCATCTGGCCGAACAAGGTTT
Source organism: Opitutia bacterium (assembly GCA_947449835.1). Lineage (GTDB taxonomy): Bacteria > Verrucomicrobiota > Verrucomicrobiia > Opitutales > Opitutaceae > Tous-C4FEB. Next base: position 7,633 of record CANFSZ010000087.1, on the reverse strand, counting down.
CACAACTGAAACGTTTGTGTGTCCTTCCGGCAGCGCGGCCGTCCAGCGTCGTAAGTTGGAGACGTTTTTGCGGCAAAACCGTGTGTTGTGTTGCGTGCTCCTTTCGCTCGGCAAAGAGCTGCAAGAATGGTTTGCCGCCAGCTCCGTGCCCGCACTGGTGCTCGGCTCCTGTCACCCGGCCGTTAAATTACCCTCGCTTGATGTCGATTACCGCTCGGTGTGTCGCCACGCCGCGGGCCTCCTGCGCGCCAAAGGTCATCGCCGGATCGCTTTTCTCACGCCGCAATCCAGCGCAGCCGGTGATCTGGTGAGCGAAGAGGGGTTTTTGCAGGGCTTGGGCCAAGCGAACGACGCGGCACGCACTGAGGGCATTATCGTTCGTCACAACGGCACGGCGAGCAACCTCACGGCGAAGCTCGATGCGCTGTTTGCCTCGAATCATCCGCCCACCGCCCTCCTCGTGGCCAAGCCTCGCCACGTTTTCTTTGTGGTGGGTTATCTTTTGCGCCACGGCATCAAATCTCCGGGTCGCATCTCACTCATCGCCCGCGATTACGATCCGCATTTCGAACAGGTCATTTCGCACTACCGCTTCGAGGGCGAGTCCTTCGCCCACCGCTTGTCGCGGTTGATGCTCCAGATGGCCAACAAAGGGTTTTTGCAGAAAGTGCCGAACCTGATTTTCCCGCGCTATGTCGCCGAGGGCACCGTAGAACGTGTTTAACCTGAAATCAGCCCCATGCGAGGGGAGCATCCGAGGAAAGTTTGGAGGCGCGGGCCGGAATTGAACCGGCGCATAGAGCTTTTGCAGAGCTCGGCCTTACCACTTGGCTACCGCGCCAAACTTTGAGGAAGGCGAAAGTTGCAGGGAAATTTCTCGCCCCGCAAGGCTCTAAATAAAATCTCTGTATCCCTGCGCTTGCGGCCGGCCCGACTTCACCGCAAACCAAACCCCACACGCATGCCCACCACCGTTTTCACTATCGCCAACCAGAAGGGGGGCGTCGGCAAGACCACCACCGCCGTCAACCTCGCCGCCGCCCTCGCTGAGAAGAAAATCCGCACGTTGCTGATCGACCTCGATCCGCAGGCCAATGCCACGAGCGCCATCGGCGTCGAGAAACAGGAAGGTCGCAGTCTCTACGGTCCCCTCCGCGGCGAAGGCCAAGCGTTGGACATGGTCACACCGACTTCGTACGAATACCTTTCGTTGATTCCCAGCGAGGAAGACTTGGCCGCGGCCGAGATCGAACTCGCCTCGACGGAGAACTACTTGCTCCGCCTCAAGTCGGTCTTGGCTCCGATCCGCGCTAGCGAAAAATTCCGCGCCATCATCATCGATTGCCCGCCCGCACTCGGGATGCTCTCGATGAACAGCCTCGCCGCCGCCGACTTCTTGTTGATCGCGCTCCAATGCGAGTACCTCGCGCTGGAAGGCCTCGGCCAGATCCTCCGCAACGTCGACCGCCTCAAAGCCGCTCACGTGAACGACGACCTCCAACTCGGCGGCGTCGTCATGACGATGTTCGACCTGCGCACCAACCTCTCGCGCCAAGTCGTCGATGAGGTTAAAAATCACCTGCCGGACAAAATCTTCGCCAGTGTCATCCCTCGCACGATTCGACTCAGCGAAGCGCCGAGCTTCGGTAAAACGATCTTCGCGTACGATCCCTCCAGCCCCGGCGCGTCGGCTTACAAGAATCTCGCGGTCGAAGTCATCGAGCGTTTCAGCCTAAAGTCCTAAAGCACTGCGCGCTCTCGCCCGCGTGGTTGCGGATTTACGTTCGCTCAATCCGCCGTCGCCCGCACTGACTCAAAATCATCCTGTGTTTCCCTCCTTCGCCAAATACCGCCAATCCTTCCTGATCGGCCTGCAAAGCAATCTGGTTTACCGCATGAACTTCGCCGTGCGGGGCTTCTTTTCGCTGTTTCACCTCGCCGTGGTTTTCATTCTTTGGGGCGCGGCTTACAGTCACAACGAAAGCATCGGCGGATTCAGTTTTGGCCAGACGCTCACGTATTTCTTGGTGATGCTCGTGATGCAGTTTTTCGTCGGCGCTTTCAACGAAGACTACCAGATCAGCGAGGAAATCCGCAGCGGGCTGATCAACCAGTTCATCCTGAAGCCGATTAACTATTTCAGCTATCGCTTCAGTATTTTCCTAGCCGCGCGCTTAGTGACAGGGGCGTTGATTTTGATCCCGTTATTGGTCGCCGTGCCGTTGCTCAAAGACTACCTCACGCTCCCTACGGAGGCTTGGCGCTTTTTGTTGCTCGCGCCGGCGATGATGCTTTCGGCGCTGATTCAATTCAGCATCGCGTACTGTTTCGGCATGTTGACGTTTTGGTTTCTGGAAATCCAAGGCTTCGTGATTCTCTCGATGGCCATCGAATCGCTACTTGGCGGGCAGATGTTTCCACTCGATCTGTTGCCCACATGGATCTTTAACGCCGCCAAATTTCTCCCGTTTTATTATCAAACCTATTTCCCCACGGCGATTCTCACCGGGCGAATCGAGTTCGCTGCCGCCATCCAAGGCTTCGGCATTCAACTGCTCTGGGTGCTCCTATTGCTCGCCGTGAACCAACTTCTCTGGACGCGAGGCCTGCGTCGCCACACCGCGGTTGGCGGCTAAATTTGCCATGACGAAATACTTTCAAATCTGGCTCGCGAGCGCCCGCTACTCGATCACGCGCACACTCATGTTTCGGTTCGATTTTTTTCTCTGGGCGCTGGTCGAGTTATTCTGGATGGGCGTCAACTTGCTGCTGATTTCCGTCATCTACGAACACACCGATTCGATCGCTGGTTGGAGCAAGTACGAGATGTTACTCCTCGTGGGCACTTCGCTGCTGGTGCAACGTTTCCTCATGGGCTTTTTCTGGAGCAGTCTCTTTGAGATGGGCCGCAACATTAAGAGCGGCGCCTTCGATTTCTTTTTAGCGCAACCGGGCAACATCCTGTTCATGGCTTCGACGCGAAAGCTCGACCTCGATGGTCTCTGCAACTCGCTGGTCGCGATGGGCGTCGTCGCTTATGCGGCGCACCGGCTCAACCTCCACCCGAGCGCGCTAGATGTGTTGTTTTACGCGGTGATGATCCTCTGCGGGCTGATCATCCATTACAGCATGTTGGTGATGACCATTTCGCTAGCCTTCTGGATCACCAGCGCGCAAGGCATCGAAGGCAGCTACTTCACGCTCGCAGAATTTTCCCGCCTGCCGCGCGAGGCGTTCAAAGGGATCGCGAGTGTGCTATTCGTCTGGCTGCTGCCCGTCGTCGTCGTGAGCAACGCCCCAGCCCAAATCCTCCTCCACGGTTTTCAACCCGCCTGGGTGCTCGCCTTGGTCGCCGCGACGCTCGCCTGGTTCGCCACCGCCATTTTTGTATTCCACCGCGGACTGCGCCGCTACGCCAGCGCGAGTTCCTGAAGTCATGAGCTCGCCCCTCGCCTCACTTCAGCAGCGTCTTGGCTATACGTTTCGTGATCCCGCGTTGCTGGAATGCGCGCTCACGCATCCCTCGTTTTTACAGGAAAACCCGCACGTTCCCGCCAACAACCAGCGCCTCGAATTTCTCGGCGACGCGGTGTTGCAGCTCGTGCTCACCGAGGCGCTTTTTCAACACTACCCCCACGACCGCGAAGGCGAACTCAGCCGCCGCCGTGCCGCGCTCGCCAAGGGCACGTTCCTCGCGCAACTCGCCCGTGATCTCGGACTCGATGCGTGCCTCAACGTGGGCTCCAGCGAGGAAGCCACCGGCGGCCGCGAGCGCGCCTCCAATCTCGCCGATGCCTGCGAAGCGCTCTTTGGCGCCGTATTTATCGACAGTGACTGGCTAACCACGCGCGGTGTGATGCTCGGCCTCATCGGCGACATCGACGCGCGCCTCAACGCCGTCGGCGATCTCCACAATCCCAAGGGTCGCCTCCAAGAACTCGTGCAACCCGTCCACGGCAACCACGCCGTACGCTACGAGGTGATTCGCACCGAGGGCGGGGATCACGAGCGGCGCTATTTCGTCGAGGTGTATTTACGAGACCAAGCCCTCGGCCAGGGCAGTGGAAGCTCCAAGAAAATCGCCGAGGAAGCCGCAGCCCGCGCCGCCCTAGCCGCGCTCGACGGCAAACTTCCCGTCTAAAGCCGTTGGGAAAAACCCTCGGTTGATTTGCGGTCGCCCGTTTTTTCCATTCTCAATTTTCGTCCATGTCGGAACCTTCATCCACGCGCCACAAGCTCACCGGTATTTGCCCGGTCGCTCGCGGCGCCGTGCTCGCGGCGCTCGTCCGCGCACATCCGGCCACCGTCTGGCTCGTCATCGCCGACGAACTCAAAATCGCCGAACAACTCGCCGAGGATGTCGCCTTTTTCCACGCCGCCGCGCCCAAAGCCGGCGCGCTCCAAGTCCTGATTTTTCCCGAGTCGCAGCCCGACAGCCGCGACATGCGCGAAGCGTTCGCCGCCTCCAGCGACCGACTCACCGTTCTCTCCAAACTTCGAGCGCTCCGCACGCCATCGGGCGCCGCCCTCGCCTCACTTCAAGCCGGCCTCATCGTCGTCTCCACACCGGCCGCGCTGCTTCAACCAGTGCCAGCGCTCGAGGCCTTTGCTGCGCGCGAACTCACCTTGGTGCGGGGCGAAGCACTTTCGTTTACCGGCTTGCTCGAGCAATTGCGCACGCTCGATTACGACTCTGAAGCGGTCTGCGAGGCGCCGGGCCACTATGCGATACGCGGCGGTATCATCGACGTCTATCCCGTCACCGCCACGCAGCCGTATCGCCTCGATTTTTTCGGCGACGAGTTGGAAGAAATTCGCGCCTTCGATCCGGTCACCCAGCGCTCGGGCGAAAAAATTGATCGGATCACGCTCTCCGCCTCCCCGCGCATCAAACTCGACCCTGCGAAAACCGGACTCGCCGATTACCTCCCGCCGTCTTCGCACCTCGCGTTGATCGAGCCGACGGCGCTGGAAAGTTCGTTCAGCGGTTTTGCCCGTGAGGGTTTTGATGGCTTCACGCCGCTCGCCGCGCGGTGCGCCTTGCACTTCGGTCTGAGCGACCTCGACGAAGCCACCGCGCTGCTCCCCGAAACCGCCGCCGAACTCACTTGGGACACCGAGAGCCTTTCCCACCATCGCACGTACCCCGACGATTCGCTCGTCGCGCAGGAGCGCCTCCAAGTCGAGGCTGAGGCGCGCACGCGTTTTCTGCATCAAGTCGCGGTTTGGAAAAAAGAAGGTTACGCGGTCGCCATCGTCGCCTCCAAAGAGGGCGAAGAACAACGCATTCGCGAAATCCTCGACGACGATGCTTCGCTCAAAAAACTCAAACCGCTTTTCCTACGCGGCGGCCTCAACGAAGGATTTCGCCTCACGCATCATTCGCCGCTCGCCACCACGCCAATCGCCCCCGATGCGCGCGGGTTGGTTGTTGTCACCGAGACCGAGATTTTCGGCCGACAACGCGCCCGACGCGCCTCCGGCCCGACTCGCGCCACGGCTCAACGCGCGCAGATCGACCAACTCCTCGATTTTTCCGAACTCGTCGAAGGCGATTTCGTCGTCCACCTCCAACACGGCATCGCACTTTACCGAGGTCTATCCAAACTCGATACGGCGCAAGGCGTGCGCGAGGTCATCACGCTGGAATTTGACGACCACGTCACTTTGCACGTGCCCTTGCAGGAGTCGCACCTGATCAGCCGCTACGTCGGCCTGAGCAAAACCAAACCTCAGCTCGGCCGCATCGGCTCCGGTCGCTGGGAAAAAGCCCGCCAAGCCGCCGAGCGCGCCACGATCGATCTTGCCGCCGAATTACTCCGAATCCACGCCGAGCGCGAAGCTCAACCGGGTTTCGCCTGTCCGCCGGATACGACTTGGCAAAAAGAATTCGAAGGTTCCTTTCCCTACACGGAAACCCGTGACCAACTCCGCGCTATCACCGAGACCAAGGCCGACATGGAGCGCACGCGCCCGATGGATCGGCTCATCTGCGGCGACGTCGGTTTCGGCAAGACCGAGGTCGCCATCCGCGCTGCGTTTAAAGCCGTCCAAGGCGGCCGCCAAGTCGCGTTGCTCGTGCCAACGACTGTGCTAGCGCAACAACACCTCAACACGTTCCGCGAGCGCATGGCCGGATATCCCATCGCCGTCGAAATGGTCAGCCGTTTCCGCACTAAGGCGGAGCAGAAAAAAATCCTCGAAGCCGCCGCCGTCGGCCAAGTCGACATCTTAATCGGCACGCACCGCCTGTTGCAGGCCGACGTGAAATTTCGCGAACTCGGCCTCGTGGTGATCGACGAGGAGCAACGCTTCGGCGTGAAGCACAAGGAAGCCTTCAAGCGCATGCGCGCGACGGTCGATGTGTTATCGATGAGCGCCACGCCAATCCCGCGCACGCTTTACATGGCGCTCACCGGCGCACGCGACCTCAGCGTCATCGAAACCGCACCGACTAACCGTCACCCGATCCAGACCATCGTCAAAACCTACGACGAGCAACTCGTCGTCGATGCGATCCGCCACGAAATTCGCCGCGGCGGCCAAGTGTTTTATCTGCACAATCGCATCATGACCATCGAGCTCGTCGCCGCGCGGCTGCGCCAGCTCATGCCCGATCTTACGATTGGCGTAGGTCACGGCCAGATGGATCCCGCCGACCTAGAACACATCATGACCGATTTTGTGGCGATGAAGTACCACGTGCTGATTTGCACCACGATCATCGAAAGCGGCCTCGATATCCCCAACTGCAACACGATCATTATCGAAGGCGCGGATCGTTTCGGTTTGTCGCAGCTTTACCAACTCCGCGGTCGCGTCGGTCGTTTTAAACACCAAGCCTACGCGTACCTGCTGCTCCATCGTCACACCAAGCTCCTCGACATCGCCCGCCAGCGCCTCAGTGCGATGCGCCAGCACAACCAACTCGGCGCGGGTTTCCGCATCGCCATGCGCGACCTCGAACTGCGCGGCGCAGGCAACCTCCTCGGCTCCGAACAAAGCGGCCACATTGTCGGCGTCGGCTTCGAGCTTTACTGCCAATTGCTCCGCCAATCCGTCGCCCGATTGAAAGGCGAGAAAACCGCCGCTGCGATTCGCGCCAGCGTGAAGCTCGATTTCGTCTTCGTCGGCGAAGGCACTCCGCGCGAGGCTAACGGCCGCGGCCGCCATGGCGACGGTTACACGGCGATCCGCGATGCCGAAGATGCCGCCAACGAAGGCCCCGCGGTGGCGCGGATTCAGGCGCGCATTCCGTCGGCCTATGTGAGCGAGACGCGCCTGCGCATCGATTTTTACCGCCGCCTCGCGCTCGCCGATGCGTTGCCCGCCCTCAAACAGATCGAATCAGACCTGCGTGATCGGTTCGGCAAATTCAGTGAAGAAGTCCGCGCCTTGCTCTTGGTCACAGAGATTCGCATCCGCGCGGAACAAAAAGGCATACTCTCCGTCGAAACCGAGGCCAACCGCTTGAAGTGTCAGCGCCACAGCGGTCAGCGTGATGATTGGGTGATGCACGGCACCCGGTTTCCACGGTTGACCGCGCCGCAGCCGCTTCTACGTTTAAAAGAAGTCATTACATTTTTGAACAACCTGCCGACCCCATGACGCATCGTCGTAGTCTCACAATTTT
>CANFSZ010000086.1 GCA_947449835.1 Opitutia bacterium | reverse complement strand
TGATGCTGTTGAACGTCGCGACAAACGTGTAAGCAGGCAAAATTACTTCGTCGCCTGGTCCGATATTAAGGGCGCCGAGGGCGGTGAGGAGCGCGGTGGTGCCCGATGAGGTCGCAATGCAATGCCGCGCCTGCATGCGTCGCGCAAAAGTGGCTTCAAACGTAGCCACGCGTTTACCGCCGGCGGTGCGGCCCCAGCGGCCGCTGCGCAGTACTTCGATAAGAGCAGTTTCGTCCGCAGCGTTGACCAGTGGCCAAGCGGGAGGGGCGAGCGGGATCGGCGCGGTGTTTGCTGTAGACGTAGCGGTGGCGGCGTGGGTGCGGCTAGTTAGACCGAGGGCGAGACTGGCGCCGGCGGTTTTACGGATAAACGTGCGGCGAGAAACGGGGCGGGGAGCGGCGTAGTCGGACATGGGGTGAAGCGACGGAGCAATCAATCGGAGCTCCTAGAAAATAGCCAAGACCGGAGTTTGAGCGATGCGGGTGATTGACTCTCGCTCGAGCCTGCGCAGGACGAAGGGGTGAACCCACATTCACTGGCCCTGCGTTTGCTCAGCGTCGCCGATCATCCCGCGGTGGCGCGCTTGTTGCATCACTCATTAGTGAGTTGGTATGAGAGCAGGCTGGGTCAGGGCGCGCGGTTTGGGAATTCGCCGGCGCCTTTTTTATTGTTTCCCGAAGTTTATGCGGCCTTGGATCCGGGGCACGCGGTGGCGGCGTGGGATGAATCGACGGGTAGGTTGATCGGCGTGTGTTTTGTGCATCCGCGCGCGACGCATGTGGCTGTCGGGATCGTGGCGACGGCTCCGGAGGCGCAAGGGCGCGGCGTGGCTCGCGCGATGTTGGAGCCGGTCATCGAAGCGGCTAAGGCGCGTGGGTTGCCCGTGCGCTTGGTGTCGAGCTTGGTGAATCTTGATTCGTTTTCGTTGTACTCACGCTTGGGTTTCGTGGCGCATACGATTTATCAGGATCTCACGCTGACCGTGCCGCTGGCGGGACTGGCGGGTACCGCCCCTGTTCAGGCTCGGCGGGTGCGGCGTGTGACCGAGGTGGCGGAGGCGGTGCGGTTGGCGGCGTTTGAGCGGGAGTGGCAAGGGATCGAGCGCGAGCGGGATTATGTTTTTTTCCTGCGCAATGAAATCGGGGCGTGGCGCGTTTGGATGTTGGAAGATGCGAGTGGAGTGCTCGAAGGTTTTATCGTCGCGAGTCACCACCCCTCGTGCGTCATGCTCGGGCCGGGCGTGGCGCGGGATGAAGCCGTGGCGGCGGCGTTGTTGTGGAGTGCGCTCGATGCCATGCGTGGGTTGAGTCCGGTGTTTTTGGTGCCGAATGCAGCGGCGCAGTTGGTGCGGACGTGTTACGGTTGGGGCGCGCGCAACCTCGAATTACATGCGGCGCAGACCTTGGGTCCGGTGGCTGCAGCGAGAGGAATCGCGTTTCCGACGTTTTTGCCCGAGACGGGTTGAGGAGGGTAGGAAACGTCGAGATTGCCACGCGTGAGTACGGCGTATTTAAACGGCTTCTTTAATTCACCCCGTCGGATTCACTGCAGGTTAACGTTTCCCCATGGCTAATATTCAAGGCGCAGGCACCCAGCAACACACCTACGATGCCATCGTGATTGGCTCGGGTATCAGTGGCGGCTGGGCCGCGAAAGAACTCACCGAAAAAGGACTCAAGACCCTCGTGCTCGAACGTGGCCGCGACGTGAAACACGGGGATTATCCCACGGCCATGACCGAGAGCTGGGAATTTGAAGGCCGCACTAAGCTTCTGCCGGCCGAACTCGCCAAACAGGAAAAACAAAACCGCACCGGCTACACCACACACCCGGCCTCCGCGCATTGGTTCGTAAATGACTTGGAGAACCCTTACTCCGAAGAACAACGTTTCGATTGGATGCGCGGCTATCACGTCGGTGGACGTTCGCTGCTCTGGGGACGTCAGTCTTACCGTTTGAGCGATCTAGATTTTGAAGCCAACGCCAAGGAAGGCATCGCGGTGGATTGGCCGATTCGCTACGCGGACATCGCGCCGTGGTATGATTACGCGGAGAAATTCGCCGGCATCAGCGGTAGTCTCGAGGGCTTGCCGCATCTGCCCGATGGACAGTTCCTGCCGCCGATGGAGATGAACTGTCTCGAAAAAGACGTGAAGCGTCGCGTGGCCTCCGCCTTTGGCGGTCGCCCGATCATCATCGGTCGCGTCGCCAATCTCACCCAACCCCACAATGGCCGCGCGACCTGCCAATACCGCAACCGCTGCATCCGCGGCTGCCCTTACGGCGCCTATTTCAGCAGCAATGCCGCGACGCTTCCCGCCGCCTACGCCACGGGTAATCTCACGCTACGGCCGTTCTCGATCGTGAGTGAAATCATCTACGATAAAAACCGGAGCCGTGCAACCGGCGTGCGCATCATCGACACGCAGACTCACGAAGTGATCGAGTTTTACGCGAAGATTATTTTCTCGTGCGCTTCCGCCGTCGCTTCGACTTCGATTTTGCTCCAATCGACCTCGGAACGGTTCCCCAACGGCCTCGGCAATGATAGCGGTGAACTCGGCCACAACCTCATGGATCATCATTTCAAGGTCGGCGCCGCGGGCGTGTCGGATGATTTCAAAGACTCCTATTTCCGTGGTCAGCGCGCCAACGGCATCTACATCCCGCGCTTCCGCAATCTGAACAAAGCAACCGCGCGCAAAGATTACCTACGCGGTTTCGGTTACCAAGGCAGCGCGAGCCGCACCGATTGGGCGCGCGGCATCAAAGAACTCAATATGTTCGGCTCCAAATTTAAGGCCGACATGATCGCCCCCGGTCCCTGGCGTTTCGGCATCGGCGCTTGGGGCGAGTGTCTGCCGTATCACGCCAACCATCTCATCTTGAACTCCAAGCTCCGCGACAAATGGGGCCAGCCCACGGTCACGTTTGACTGCGGCTGGAAGGAAAATGAATACGCGATGCGCAAGGACATGAAAGCCTCCGCCGTCGAGATGCTCGAAGCCGCGGGCCTCAAAGAGGTCACGCCTTACGACGACGTCGTGAACAGCGCGCCGGGTAATTGCATCCACGAAATGGGCACCGCGCGCATGGGCCGTGATCCGAAAACTTCGGTGCTCAACAAATGGAACCAAGTCCACACCGTGCCCAACGTCTTCGTGACCGATGGCGCCTGCATGACGTCCGGCGCCTGCGTGAATCCCTCGCTCACTTACATGGCGCTCACCGCGCGAGCCTGCGATCACGCGGTCAACGAGCTGAAACAACACCATCTCTGAACGGCGGAATTCACGACCATGTCCCATACCTCGCTCTCCTCCGCTCCCGTGCAAACCCAGTGCGTTGACCCGATGACTCGCCGCGCAGCGTTGAAACGCGCCGCGCTCTTTCTTGGCGTCGCCCTCACGCCTTCGTTGATCGCCAATGTCCTCCACGCCGCCGCGACACCGGGGGGCAAGGCCGTGTTTCTCTCGCCGGCGCAACTCGATCTCGTGACTGCCATCGCTGAGCGAATTTTGCCGCGCACAGATACGCCCGGCGCTACCGATGTCGGCGTGCCCGCTTTTGTGGATCTCATGCTGGGAAACTACAGCACCGAAACCGAACGAAAGGTTTTCGCCGCCGGTCTTGATGAAGTGAATGCCGCGAGCTTCGCCGCCCACGCTCAGTCCTTCGTGAAAGTCAGCGCTACGCAGCAGGACGCGATTCTCCTGAAAATCGCCGTGGCCTCACAGAAAAAAGAGAAGACCTTTTTCCACCAAATCAAAGAGCTCACCGTGGTCGGCTATTTCACCTCTGAGATCGTCGGTCGCACGGTGTTGCACTACGATCCGGTACCCGGACGCTATGAAGGCTGCGTGCCGATTTCCGAAGTCGGCAATGTCCTTTGGACGAAGTGATTTTTTCAAAACCTCACCGTGATTTCTCACGGAGCGGTGGAGCGACTTCCTGGCCGAGCCATTGAATCGCGCGCAAGGCCTTCGCGTGCGGCAAAGCGGCCACGCTCATTTGCAACGTCACGCGGCTGATTCCACCCAAAGACGCGTTGATGGCGCGAAGTTTTTTTACGACGGTCGTTGGGTCGCCGATGACCAGTGCGCCCGTCGGACCGCGCAGGGCATCATACTGCGCTCGTGTCGTGGGCGGCCAGCCTCGCTCCAGACCGATCTGGGTAAACGTCCGCGCGTAGCCAGGGAAAAATTCCTCGGCCGCTTGCTCGTTGGTTTCTGCGAGATAACCGATCAGGTGCAGTCCGACTTTGAGGCGCTCAGGGGCATGACCGGCGCGGCGACCGGCTTCGCGATAGAGATCGATCAACGGTTTAAACCGGTGCGGTTGTCCGCCGATAATCGCGACCATGAGCGGTAAACCCAAGACGCCCGCGCGGACAAACGATTGCGGTGTTCCGCCCACGCCGAGCCAGATCGGCAAAGTGGCTTGCAGGGGCCGCGGATAAATTCCTTGCCCGGTGAGCGCCGGGCGATGTTGGCCCGACCAATGAACATGCGTCTCCGCTCGGATTTTCAGCAGCAAATCGAGTTTCTCGGCGAACAAGGAATCGTAGTCCTGCAGATCGAGTCCGAAAAGCGGATAGGCTTCCGTAAAAGATCCCCGGCCGGCGACGATCTCGGCGCGGCCCTGCGAGAGTAGATCAAGCGTGGCAAAATCCTGAAACACGCGCACCGGATCGTGCGCGCTGAGCACGGTGACTGCGCTCGATAAACGTATGCGCTGTGTACGAGCCGCCGCTGCGGCCAAGATGATGGCTGGCGCTGAATCCAGAAAATCTTCGCGGTGGTGTTCGCCGATGCCAAAGACGTCGAGCCCGACTTGATCGGCGAGGGCGATTTCTTCGAGTAGATCGCGAAGGCGCGCTGCGGGCGTCAGCGTTTCACCCGTGGTTGGGTCGGATTGGATCGCGACGAAACTATCCAGACCAATTTCCATGGGTGATTTTTCTAAACGGTGATAAACGTAAGCACGTAGCTCAGGCTTTTTTGACGAAGCAGGCTTTGAGGGCCATCGAGCTACCTTCGATTTTGCAGGCGATCTCGTGGTCGCCGTCTTGGAGGCGAATGTTTTTCGCCTTGGTACCGGCTTTGAGGACTTGGGAGCCGCTGCCGAGTTTAAGGTCTTTGATTAACGTGATGGTGTCGCCGTCAACGAGGACGTTACCGTGAGCGTCTTTGACGACGCGCGCGGCTTCAGGAGCGGCGGCCTTGGGCCACTCGTGGCCGCAAGTGGCGCATTCCCAGTGGTTGGGGTGGCTGAGAACGTCATCGACGGTGCAAGCGGGGCAGGGCGGGTGGCTCATGTCGAAAGTGATTAAATGAGATAAAGGCAGACGTGGCGACTGAGTAATCCGTGGCTGCAAGCGAGTAAACTGCGCGAGCATGAGCGCGAGGCTTGATCCTTGCGAGGCACCGTGTGTGCTCGGCGCGTGCTGACCACTCTTCGACGCGCGGAGTACGCCGAACTCATTGGACTCTTTTTCTTACTAGGCGCCGCGCTGGCCATGTGGTTTGTCCCGCTCAGTTCGGTGCTGCAAGCGCATGGGCTCGCGCAGATCCGGCCCTACGCGTTTGCGGCTTCTGCCGTGGCCGCGTTTGTCTCGCCGCTGTTATTTGGGGCGATGGCGGATCGGCATGCTTCACCGGTGAAAGTGTTGCGCTGGCTGGGCTTCGCGACGGCGTTGGCGATGGTGGCGGCGAGTACGGCGATTCGCTACGGCGCGGGGCCTTGGGTCGTGTTGGCGTTGATTCAACTCCATGCCTTTTGCTCGGCGCCGATCTGGAGCATCGCCTCGACGATTATTTTTTCACGGCTCGATGATGCCAAAAAACAATTCGGCCCCGTGCGCGCGGTGGCTACGGTTGGGTGGATGTCGGGTTGCGTGTTCGTGAGCCTGATCGGAGCGGATCGTTCGACGCTGGCAGGTTATGCGGGCGCGGCGACGTGGGTCGCGGTGAGTCTATTTACCTTTAAGTTGCCGGAGCTGGTGATCCCCAAATCGCTTGAGGCGTTGTCGTGGACGCAGCGGCTCGGCCTCGATGCGCTGTCGCTATTGAAACATCCGGATCATCGGGTCGTGTTTTTGACCGGGGCTTTATTCACGATTCCGTTGGCGGCGCTGTATGTTTATACGCCCGTGCACATGCAGGAGCTCGGGCTCGTGCACACGACGGCGTGGATGAGTGTGGGTCAGATTTCGGAGGTGGTGGTGATGTTGTCTCTCGGGGCGCTGATTGGGCGCTGGCGGTTGAAATGGATTTTGGGGTGCGGTTTGGCGTTAGGGGTGGTGCGCTACGGCTTAAGTTCGTGGGCCACACCGCCGGCGTTGATCGCTGGAATTACGTTACATGGGGCCTCGTTCGCCCTGGTGACGATCACGGAGCAAATTTACCTCGACCAGCGCGTTGATCACGCGTGGCGAGCCCGCGCGCAGGCCTTGATGGCGCTGCTCAACAGCGGCGTAGGCAACATGGTGGGTTATTTGGGCTCGGGGCTTTGGTTCGCGCACTGCTCCAGCGAGGGGCGCACGCAGTGGCCGGTCTTTTGGGGCGGACTCGGCGTGGCGATGGTGGCGGTGTTGATTTTTTTTCTCGTGATGTACCGCGGCCGGAATCGTGCGGGCGCCTCGATGCATTGAGGTTTACGGTTCTTGTCAGCGCGGTCGCGGACGCGCGTAGTGTTCGTCGCCATGGCTTTTACCGATGAGGAAGAAATCTTGTTCAACACCATCGGTGAAACCGTGCTCAAGCGTCTGCGCAAAACGCGCAACCCTGCGGATCTCCTCGCGGTCTTGCGGAGCGAGCAAAAACAATTTGAGCGCGCTTACATGACGGCCCCGGCGGCGGCGCGGGCGAGCGTCGCATGTCGAGCGGGGTGTGACGCGTGTTGTCACGTGCCGGTGGGCGTCCAGGCGCATGAAGTGCTGATCGTGGCGGAACATATTCAGAAGACATTTCCTCCCGAGGAACTTGAAAATGTGATCGCGCGGACGGTGGCCCATCGCGCAGCTTTTGCCGGTAAAACGAATCGGGCGCAGGCGGCGCTGAAGTCGCCGTGCGTGTTATTGCGCGCCGGAAATTGCACCGTCTACGAAGCGCGCCCCGAGGCGTGTCGTTCGCACCATAGTCACAACGCGGCGGCTTGTGGGCAGAATCTCGATTTCAGCCGCGAGGAGATCGACGTGTATGTGCCCGGCGTGCGCGGTCGCATGTTTGCCGTGATGCTCGGAATCGACCAAGCGGTAGCCGAGGCTGGCTACGATGGACAGGCGTATGATTTCGGCTCAGCGCTTTATGAAGCGCTGACGGATAGTTTTTGCGCCGTGCGCTGGATGCAGCGGCAGCGAGCGTTTTCCGATGCAAGTCGTGAAGAAGGCTCCGAAAACTCCGACGGAGAATCAGGCGTGATTCACGCTGAAGGTTTTTTCCAATAAAGCGCCTTCGATTCTGATCCTTACGATGGCAGTGCCTCAGGACCTGATTTTCAGGGGGCGGGCGTTGCAGCGCTCCGCCCCGTGGCTGGGCAGGAAACAAGTCCTGTGGCTTCGCTTATACCGCAGCGAGGATGGTATTGAGCGTCTGGCTTGGGCGTAGCGCGGCGGAGGCTTTGGCGTCGTCGGGTTTGTAGTAGCCACCGATGTCGGCTGGCTTGCCTTGGACTGCGATCATCTCGGCTACGATCTGCTTTTCGCTCGCGGTCAATTGTTCGGCGATGGGCGTGAAGCGGGCTTTGAGATCGGCGTCTTTGGTTTGCGCGGCGAGGGCTTGGGCCCAGTAGAGGCAGAGGTAAAAATGGCTTCCACGGTTGTCGATGCCGGCGCCGACTTTGCGGGCGGGAGATTTGTCGTATTCGAGGAACTTGCCGTTGGCTTCGTCGAGGGTCTCGGCGAGGACCTTGGCCTTAGCGTGGTTTTGCGTGATGCCGAGGTGTTCGAAGCTGGCGGCGAGGGCAAAGAATTCGCCAAGGCTGTCCCAACGGAGGAAGTTTTCCTCGGTGAATTGTTGGACGTGTTTCGGCGCCGAGCCTCCGGCGCCGGTTTCAAAGAGGCCGCCGCCATTCATCAAGGGCACGATGGAAAGCATCTTGGCGCTCGTGCCGACTTCGAGAATCGGGAAGAGATCGGTGAGGTAATCGCGGAGGACGTTGCCGGTGACGCTGATGGTATCGAGGCCGGCTTTGAGGCGCTCGAGGGTGGCGAGACAGGCGGCGGCGGGCGCGAGGATTTTGATGTCGAGGCCGGCGGTGTCGTGTTGCGAGAGATAAGTTTTAACTTTGGCGATGATCTGCGCGTCGTGGGCGCGTGCGGCGTCGAGCCAGAAGATGGCAGGCGTCGCCGAGAGGCGGGCGCGATTGACGGCGAGTTTGACCCAGTCTTGCACGGGGGCGTCTTTGGTCTGGCAGGCGCGCCAGATGTCACCTTCGTCGACGAGGTGTTCGAGGAGAACTTTTCCCTCGGAATCGACGACGCGGATGGTGCCTTTGCCGGGGGCTTGGAACGTTTTGTTGTGCGAGCCGTATTCTTCGGCGGCTTGGGCCATGAGGCCGACGTTGGGGACGGTGCCCATGGTCTTGGGATCGAAGGCGCCGTGTTTTTTGCAGAAGTCGATCGTGGTGGCGTAGACGCCGGCGTAGCAGCTGTCGGGGATGACGCAGAGGGTGTCTTGGCCTTTACCAGCGGCGTTCCACATCT
>CANFSZ010000085.1 GCA_947449835.1 Opitutia bacterium | reverse complement strand
GGTCTTGTCGCCTTTATCCTTGAGGCCCTCGGCGCTGACGAAGGCGACGCGCGCGAGCTTCTCCGGTAATTCGCGGTGCGCGCGATCGACTTGGATTTTGTAGTCGTTCCACGGGCTACCTTCGAAACGACCCATTTGCCCAACGATGAAGGGGACGCTGGGCGCACCGAGGGCGGCGCGCATGCGGGCGATCAACGCCTGGAGTTTTGTCGCGTAACCTTCGGCGAATTCGCGCGTGGCATCGGATTCGCCCTGATGCCATAAAATGCCCTTGAGCGTGCCCGCGCCGAGCGCGAGTTGGGCGCGACGCAGCGCATCGTCCCACGGGTGACTCTGGGTCGCGTTGTAAAAATAACCGGGCTGCCACGAGTCGATTGGCGAACCGCCGACCGCGCAGGGGATCAGGCCGATCGTCACCTCGGGATGGGCCGCCGCCACGGCATCGGCAAACGTGAGACCGAGGCCGACGCCTACGGCTTTGGGTTTATCGAAGTGCAACGGATCCGCGGCGGGCACCCACGCGCCGGCTTGGTTCAACATGAGCACGCGCGTGTGCGGAATTTGGTCGGCGTCCGTCATGGGGCCGCGTCCGGCCATGTTGGATTGGCCGACGAGGAGGAAGAGATGAAATTTTTCTTTCGCCGGGAGCGCCGGAGCCGCTGCTTGGGCCGACGTGAAAACCCCGAGCAGAACGATCACAAACAAGCGTAACGTTTTCATGGCTTCGAATTAGAGGGCACAGCGTGAAGCGGTGGGCTTTGAAATGTTCGCCACGCGTTCATGCTGCGGGTGAGAACGGCGCGCGGTTCGGCTTTGATGTTGTAGCCTTGGAAACCGACGGGCCCGGTGTAGCCGATGGCTTGGAGCGTGCGCACGAAACCGGCGAGGTCGTAGGTGCCGGCGTCTAGCGGTTGGATGAGGCGTTCCCAACCCATCGCGCGGGTGTCGCCGGTGTCCGCACCGCTGATCGTGACAAACATCAGGCGCGGCAGGGCGACGCGCAGCACGGGCACGGGATCGCGTTCGGCGCCTTCGACTTTGAGCCAATGGCAGAGGTTAAACGTGACGCCGACGTCGGGGCGGTCGAGTGCGTTGGCGAGGCGCAAGGCATCTTCGAGGCGGGCGAGCCAGAAGCCGGTGTGCGGATAAAGCGCGATGCGGATGCCGTTGGTGTGGGCGACTTCGGCGAGGGCGCGGAGTTGGCTCAGAACGTAGACGTCGGCCTCGGAGGAAGAAACGGGGTAGAGTGTGCCGTTGGCGCGGGCGATTTTGTTGAGAGCGAGCCAGAGCACGGTATCGGTGCCGCGCATCGCGACGAGCCACGCGCGGAGTTTGGCGTCGGGCGCGGGTTGTGTGGGATTGAGATCGAGAACGTGGTAGCCGTTAAAAAATTTCAGACCCTGGGCGGCGATCGCGGGTGGCATAATCTCATCAAGGGCGCGGCCGCCGTAGCCTTCGTAACCGAGCTCGCGCAGCATGGCGGGCGCGACGTCAGGGCCGCCGCGAGCGATGTTGTCCATCGCGAAGAACTGGTTTTTCGGCGCAGCCGTTGCGGCGGTCGCGAGTACGACGGTGACGGCGAGAACTAGAAACTGGGCGAGGCGAATCATGCGAGGACGGCTTTGATGACTTCGCCGTGGACGTCGGTGAGTCGGTATTGGCGACCTTGAAATTTGAAGGTGAGCCGCGTGTGGTCGATGCCGAGGCAGTGCATGATCGTGGCTTGGAGGTCGTGAATGTGGACGGGTTTATCGACGACGTTGAAACCGAAATCGTCAGTGGAGCCGTGGGCGATACCGCCTTTGATGCCGCCGCCGGCCATCCAGATCGAGAAGGCTTTGCCGTGGTGATCGCGGCCGTATTTGTCGCGGTTGGCGTCGCCTTGCGCGTAGGGCGTGCGGCCGAATTCGCCGCCCCAGATGACGAGCGTCTCGTCGAGGAGGCCGCGTTGCTTGAGGTCTTTGATGAGAGCGGCGCTGGCTTGATCGACGTCGAGGGCGAGCTTGGGCAGATGCTCGACGAGGCCGCCGTGGTGATCCCAATCGCGGTGATAGAGTTGGATGAAACGCACGCCGCGCTCGGCGAGGCGGCGCGCGATGAGACAGTTGCGTGCGAAGGAACCGGGCTCGTTCACGTCGGCGCCGTAGCTGTCGATCGTAGCGGCGGATTCGCCTTTAAGGTCCATGAGCTCGGGCACGCTGCGTTGCATGCGGTAGGCCATTTCAAATTGGCTGATGCGCGTCTCGATCTCGGGGTCGCCGCTGCGGGTGAGGTTTTGGCGATTGAGATCGGCGATGCCGTCGAGCATCAGGCGGCGACGTTCGCGGGTGAGTCCGACGGGATCGTTGAGATAGAGCACGGGCTCGCCGGCCCCGCGGAATTGCACGCCCTGATGTTGGCTCGGGAGAAAGCCGCTGCCCCAAAGACGCGCGAGCAAGCCTTGGCCGGAGCGGGCTTTGTTGACCGAGAGCAACACGACGAAGGACGGGAGGTTTTCGTTGATCTTGCCGAGGCCATAGTCGGTCCACGCGCCCATGCTCGGTCGGCCGGGGAGTTGACTGCCGCTTTGGAAAAACGTGATCGCGGGATCGTGGTTGATCGCCTCGGTGTGCATCGAGCGGATGACGCAAATCTCGTCGGCGATGCTGCGGGTGTGCGGGAGCAGGTCGCTGATGACGGTGCCGCTTTTGCCACCGGGTTTGAAGTCCCACTTGCTGGGTTGCACAGCGAAGCGTGCCTGTGAGGCGACCATGCCGGTGATGCGTTGGCCGCGGCGGATGGAGTCGGGTAGGTCTTCGTTGAAGCGCTGGCGCAGGACCGGTTTGTCGTCGAGCAGATCGAGGTGGGACGGGCCGCCGGATTGAAAGAGACAGATGACGCGTTTGGCCTTGGGCGCAAAGTGCGGTAAGCCGGGCAGACCGCCGAGGCCGGCGGCGTGGGGCAAGACGGGGCCGGCGGCGGGCTCAGCGGCCGTCAACGCGTCGCGGCCGAGAAGTTGCGCGAGTGCGGCGGTGCCGAGACCGAGGCCGGTCTTGACGAGGAAATCGCGCCGCGAGTGGAACTGTTCGTAATTGTGGCAGGACATGACGGGTCAGTTCTTGGTGATGGTTTCGTCGAGGCTGAGGATCATGCTCGCGACGGCGGTGGCGGCGGCGAGTTCGGCGGGAGGCAGGAGCGGGTCCATGGGCGAAGCGCCCGTGTTTACGAAGGCGTAGGCGTCGGAGCCGTGGGCGATGAAATCGGTGCGGAGTTGCGCGAGCGTGTTCGTGAGCACGCGGGTTTCCTTAGATTCCGGGCGACGACCGGTCGCCAGGCGGAAGGCGAAGGCGACGCGGGCCGCATCTTCGTTGCCGCCTTCACGTAACATGCGCGTGCCGAGTTGGCGCGCGGCCTCGAGGTAGCCGGGCTCGTTCCAGAGCGAGAGGGCTTGGAGGGGCGTGTTGGTGCGAGCGCGACGGACGGTGCAAAATTCGCGATCGGGCGAATCAAAGGTCGTCATCGCGGGGTGTGGGATGGTGCGTTTCCAAAACGTGTACAAGCTCCTCCGATACAAGTCGGCGCCGGTACTCACGCCCCATTTGGTGCTCGGATAAGGTGCGTCGACGACGATGCCTTCGTAGAGTTTTTCGGGTTGATACGGGTAAACGCTCGGGCCCCCGAGATTAGAGGTGAGCAGGCCGGAGACGGCGAGGGCTTGGTCGCGGATCAGCTCGGCGGGCAAACGCAC
This sequence comes from Opitutia bacterium, assembly GCA_947449835.1. GTDB lineage: Bacteria > Verrucomicrobiota > Verrucomicrobiia > Opitutales > Opitutaceae > Tous-C4FEB. The sequence continues at coordinate 4,981 of CANFSZ010000085.1, read as the reverse complement.
GCGTGGGCCGTGGGCAAGTAAGCGGTTTTCCGGATCGCGGGCGACGAGGTCGGGCGAGGTGGCGCTGGACTGGCGGTAAGTGGAGGAGAGGACGAGCGTCTTGAGCAGGGCTTTGACGTTCCAGCCGCCGTCGACGAAATCACGGGCGAGCGTGTCGAGCAGTTCGGGGTGGCTGGGCCATTCGCTTTGGGAGCCGAAGTCTTCGAGCGTTTTTACGATCCCGGTACCGAAAAGCTGCGCCCAAAAACGATTCACGACGACGCGCGCGACGAGCGGGTGGTCGGGGCGGGTCAACCATTGCGCGAGGCCGAGGCGGTTGCGCGGGGCGCCGACGGGCCACGGTGCGATCAAGGTTTCGGGTACGCCGGGTTCGACGCGCTCGCCGGGTGCGTCGTAGTTGCCGCGGTTGAGCACGAAGGCGGGACGCGGTTGCGGGAGTTCCTCCATCACCATCGTGGTGGGTAGAGTGCGTTGGAGCGCGAGATAAGAAGTCCAGACGGCGTCGCGTTCGGGTGCGGGGTTGAGCGCGGCGCTGAGCCAGGTGCGTTCGAGCGCGGTGGCGGTGGCAATGTCGGCGTGGGCCCGAGCGCGCGACAGGGCGCGGGCGGCAAAGTGCGCGTGGACTACTTCAGGATTGATCGCGCTGGGGAAAGCGCGGACGTCGTCGAGCGCGCCGCGCCAACGCACGCCGGCCTTCGCGTTGTCGGCGCCGATGAGAAAATCTTTCTTCGGCTGTTCGGAGGTAACGCCGTCGTAGAGGACGCGCGTGGGGAGTTCGTAGCCATCGATGAAAAAGCGCAGATTCGCGAAGCTCCGGCCGCCCGTGTAACTGATGACGACGTGGCGCCAATCGCCGGGTTGAATCACCGCGCCGACGGAGCGGACGATCAACGCGTAGACAGGGAGGCGATCGCTGAAGGTGACTTCGATCTCGCCGTCGATGAGACGAATTTCGCGACCTTTGCCGTAAGACGTATCGGCGGGCGAACCGAGATGATTGACGTTGGAAAACAGTGAGACGTCGCGGGGATTATCGGGGTCGGGTTTGAGCCAGAAAGCGAGCGACTGGCCGGTCTTGGCGGCGAAATCGAGTTTGGCGGCGGGAATGGTCGGTGCGGGTTTTTCGAGATCGGCGCGCCAGCCTGCTTCCGGGATTTCGGCGGTGGCGGCTGGATTTTCGAGCAAGGCGACGCCGGGATGATTTTGGGCGGTGGCGCGCGCTGCGGTGATGAGGGCGTCGAGGCGCGCCTGATCGGCGGGATTCCAGCGCCAGGCGGCGCGGGCGGGGAGGAGTTGGGCGTCGAAGGCAGCGAGTTGGCGCTCGTGCGTGGCGAGCTCAGCTTGTTGGGCGCGCGTGGGCGCGGGGATCATCGGGACGGCGTTGGCCACGCGGCCGTCCTCGCCGTGTTCGGGGACGTTGTTAAAAAACGCGGTGAGTTGGTAAAAATCTTTTTGGCGGATCGGATCGAATTTGTGGTCGTGGCACTTGGCGCACTCCATCGTAAGGCCGAGCCACGCGGTGCTGAGGGTGCGGACGCGGTCGGCGACGTATTCGAGGCGGTATTCTTCGTCGATGATGCCGCCTTCGGAACTGATCACATGGTTGCGCGCGAAGCCGGTAGCGATGCGTTGCTCGAGGGTGGGCGAGGGCAACAGGTCGCCGGCGATCTGCTCGGTGATGAAGCGGTCGTAGGGGAGATTGGCGTTGAACGCGTCGATCACCCAATCGCGCCAACGCCACATGCTGCGCGAGGAGTCGTTATTAAAGCCGTGCGTGTCGGCGTAGCGGGCGGCGTCGAGCCACTCGATGGCTTGGCGCTCGCCGAAATGCGGGGAAGCGAGCATGCGATCCGTGGCGGCGGCGTAGGCGGCGTCGCCGCGTTTTTTCACGTCGGCGGAAAAAGCATCGAGTTCGGCGGGCGTGGGCGGAAGACCGACGAGGTCGAAGCTAGCGCGGCGCAGCCACGTCTCGGGCGCGGTGGCGGGCGCGGGGGAGAGTTTTTCTTTTTCGAGGCGGGCGAGGACGAAGTGATCGAGCGGCGAGCGCGGCCACGTGGCGGCGTTGAGGCGCGGCAACGGCGCGCGTTGTGGCGGGTTGAAGGCCCAGTGTTTTTCGTAGGTGGCGCCCTCGCTGATCCAGCGGCGGATGAGCGCGATTTGCTCGGGCGTGACGTGCTTGTTGGCTGTCGGCGGCGGCATTTGCTCCTCTTCGTCTTTGGAGAGGAGGCGAAAAAGGAGTTCGCTTTGGTCGGGTTGGCCGGGGGCGATCACGACGTGGCCGTCGCGGTCGAGGGTGGCGTTGTCACGGTCGTCGAGTCGAAGTTTGCCTTCCCGGTGATTGGCGTCTTGGCCGTGGCAGTAAAAACAGTTTTCCGAAAGGATCGGCCGGATGTCGCGGTTGAATTCAAGTTTCTCGGGCGCGGCGGCGGCGCTGGCGGACGTGATCAATATGAGCGCAAAAAAACGGACGGCGACGGTCGATGGGGGCATGAGAGAAAAGCGGACGCGGGCGGATTAACTCCCGCCGCTCCCAGAGAGCGTTTGCAGACTCCGGCGCTGCGCAAACGCGAACTTGGTTTTTGCGCAGATTTTAGTGCGCGGGCGCTGAAAAATCAGGGCGCGGGTTTCGCGGCGAACGCGGCGGATTCGACGGCGGCTTTGGTGGGCACGCCGGGTTTGCCGAGGAAGCCGAGGTCGCGAAACCATTCGAGAAAACGCTCCGGCCAAGCCCCGAAAGGAATGCCGTCGCGGGCTTTGAGTCCGCCGCCGTGGCCGCCGCGGCCGTAGATGTGCATCTCCAGATTCGGGACGCCGCGCTGGAGCATGGCGGAGAAGTATTCCTCGGCCCAAATCGCGTGAACGCGATCGCCAGAACCCGCGGATGCGATGAAGGATGGTGGGACGTTGGCGGGAATCGCCGGCGTGGCGCCTTTCGCAAACGGCGTGGGACCAGGGTAAATCAGGCCGACAAAATCAGGACGCGCGGAGACTTGGGCCAACGGATCGTTCGCCGCTTGATTGGCCGCCGTGAAAGCGTCGAAAAAAAGCGCGGCGGGCGAGGAGAGTTCGGCGCCCGCGGAGAAGCCAACGAGACCGATCTTGGCCGGATCTAGTTTCCATTGCGCGGCGTGGGCGCGGACGACACGGACGGCTTGGAAGGCGTCGTTAACGGCGTCGACTTTGGCGTCGTAACCATCGACGCGCAGACGGTGGCGGAGAATGATCGTGGTGATGTCGTGGCGCGCGAAGTACGGGACGAAGTCGTGGCCCTCGGGCCCGACCCAGAGGATTTTGTGGCCGCCGCCGGGGATCACGATGATGGCCGCGCCGGTGTTAGTGCGCCCGGGCGCGAGATGCACTTCGATGCTCGGGTTGTGGATGTTGAGCGTACTTTGGACTTTTCCGCCCGAAGCAACACCGCCGGTGGTGCTGTTGTAGTTTTCAGCTTCGTGAAGCCGTTCGCGTTTCAAAAGCGGTGAGTCGGGCGGGTACAGCGCGAGGACGATGCCGCCGGGAAGCGCGGGCGCGGGGACAAACGGGCCCTCGGCGACGCTGCGGGTGGGCGGAGCGATCGGTGTGGATGTCTGCGCGTGTGCGTTGAATGTGACGAGTACGGCGCAGAGGGCGATGAACGGACGTGAAGGGGAAAGAAAGCCGGATGACATAAAAAGGGTGTTAACTCAGGGGCGCGAAAGCGCGCAGAGAATTATAGGGCGGGTTTGGCGGCAACGGGCGCGGCGGGCTCGGGGCTGACGGTGGCTCCGGTGATTTTAAACGTGAAGGCGTGGCGGCACGGCGCGGCTTCGGGGCCGAGGTCGGGCGTCGTGATGGTGAGCGAGGTGCCGTTCAGCGAAGTTTTCAATGCGCCGGGGACGCCGAGCATCGTGACGGTGGCACCAGCAGGGACTTTAACGTCGCGCAGGATGAGTTGTTTGCCGGGCCAACCGACGGTGATGGCGTAGAGGGCATCGGGTTTTTGCGTGAAGAAAACGCTTTTAACCGCCGCGCCGTCTTTGGGGGCTTGGCCGATTTGGTCCATGAGTTTATATTTGATCATGTACTCGCCGTATTCCTGCGTGGCGCGTTTACCCTCGGTCCACTGGGTCGAGCGGCCGGCGGTGCGTGTGCCGTAGATGGCCTCGCCGTTGACCTTGAGCCAGTCGCCGATCTCGAGGAGGCGTTGCTCCATGAGCGGCGGGATGGTGCCGTCGGCGGCAGGCCCGATGTCGAGGAGGAGATTGCCGCCGCGGCTGACCAGATCGATGAGCACGAAGATGAACTCGCGAGAGGTTTTGTAGTCGTCGACGCGTTCGGCGCGGTTGAGGCCGTAGGAGGCGGCCATGCCGCGGCTTTCTTCCCAAGGCTGGGTGCTGTCTTTGAGGCCGGCGGCGTATTCAGTCGTCCAGTAACCGCCGTGTTTGTGGCGGCTGTCTTTGCCCCAACGATCGTTGATGACGACTTCGTTTTTCGAGGGGGATTCGTTAAACAACCACGCGAGGAGCTCTTCGGATTTCCAGTCTTTGGAAGGCATGTCCCACTCGCCATCGGCGAAGATGATCGACGGCGCGTAGCGGGAGACCACGTCTTTGAATTGCGGTGTCATGTGCTCGGTGACGTAGCGCGCGCGATCGGTGAGCCAGAGCGGATTGTACCATTCGTATAGCGAGTAATAGAAACCAAACTTCAGGCCCGCGGCGCGGGTGGCGTCGGCGAGTTCGCCCATGAGGTCACGCTTGGGGCCAATCTCGGCGGCGTTCCATGGGCGGCCCCAGGTGCGGCTGGCTTCGGCGCTTGGCCAGAGGGCGAAACCTTCGTGGTGCTTCGAGGTGGGCACGACGTATTTCACGCCGGCGCGCGCGAAGAGATCCGCCCATTGTTTGGCGTCGAAGAGCTCGGCGGTGAATTTCGGTGCGAAGTCTTTGTAATCGAAATCGGCACCGTAATTTTTGGCGTGGAAGGCGCGCCAGTTGGCCCATTTGGC
>CANFSZ010000084.1 GCA_947449835.1 Opitutia bacterium | reverse complement strand
TCAAGGATGATGTACGGATACGCCTCATCCAGCCGGCGGTGCATGAAGCGTTTCAGTTCCTCGTCCATCTTGACGTTCAGTTCGCTGATGGCGCTCGCACTAAATTCATGGCCGCACAGTTCCTCGGTGATCGTCTTCACCCGGCGAGTCGATACACCTTGCACGTACATCTGCATCAGGGCCGCAACCAGCGCTTTCTCACTGCGTTGATAACGCTCAAACAGTTCGGTTGAAAACCGGCCCTGGCGGTCCTGCGGTACCTTCAGTTCCAGCTTTCCTACTCGGGTCACCAGCGTTCGGGGATAATGCCCACTGCGGTAGCCTAAGCGGCCTCCCGTTCGCTCGCTTTTGCCAGCCTGCAGCGCCGTCTCCATCTCGGCCTCAAGCACCTCCTGCAGCAACTTTTGCAGCAGATGCTTCATCGCATCGTCTTCGGTCAGTAGCTTCATCAAATCTTGTTTTGTTAGCTGAATCGGTTCATCGTTTCGCTTCGGGCGGATCATGGTTTTTCCTTTATTGGTGGTTTTAGGTTTCGTCACCCAACCACCTACCATGATTCGCCTTTTTGCTGAACTTTTAAGACACTACCCCTCACGGCGCGCGGCCCGAGTTAACGCCAGTGCTTCGATCCGCGGCCAACTCGTGCCCAAAGCCCGCCAGCGTTCCGGCCAATCGGGTCGCGCGCGCACCTAGTTTAAATATTGCCCGATCCGCGACCGCGGCAGGTTCGCCGGTCGCACGCCTTGCCTGCTCCAAGCGCCCGCCTCGGCCGCCAGCAAGGTTTCCACGCTCACGCCGCCGCCCACTCGGCCAGCGGGAACGCTCACGCCAGCCGCAACATCGGCGTGCGATTAAAACGAGGCCCAAAATCTCCAACGCCGTCTGGTGGCACGCCGTCGCCCAGCCGAGACGTTGCACGCGCAGCCGCGCGAAATGCACCTTCTGCCGCCAGCGCACCTCCGCGAGGCCGCGCAGTTTCTGTGTCAATTCCTCAGTGCTTAACGCCCCAAGTTCTTCAATAATTCGTCCCGCGGGCCGAGCCGCCAAACGCTCGATCGCCTCATCCGCCGCGTACTCTTCGAGATCGTGTCGCAGCAAAGGCAACAACGGCAGCACGGGAATCTCCCGCCCTCCGGCCCCGCGTGTGCGTTGTCCCGCCGCCGGCGGAAAAACACGACATGCAAACACACGCCGTCGTAGGCGGGATCGTTAGCATGCCCGTTAGCGTTCCAATCGGCCGCGTGCAAATGCAGCTCCACATCGCCCGTGACCTTGCGTCCGTCAGCCAACACCACGCGCGCTACGCGAAAATCCGGACCGCCGAGTCGATTCCATTTTCCCGCATGCACCACCCGCACGGGCACACCCTCCGTCGTCACGGTACGCTCACGTTCAAAATCCCCGCACCACCAGATTTTTTGCAACAACAGTTCTGAAAAAGAAAACGTCCCATAAAGCCCCTGCATCTCCGCGACCATCTCCACGCTTTTTCATGAGTACTACGGCGCGTCCCATTGCCGATCGTTGTTCCGTTTACGCGTAGCCACGTGCGCCGTGACGCCGCAACCCGCCCGCCGCACCCACGCCGATAAATCCTCCGGCGCGATCCACTGCGCGCCCAGCGCCGCGACCGTGCGCCCTTCGCCCACATCACCCGTCGCCACCCAACACGTTTCCGGAGCCGCCGCACGCCCGACCCAACGCTCGATAAAATCATCCGCCGTCATGCCCGTGGGCGTACGCACCACGGCAAACGTCTGCCGCCCACCCGGACACGTCAGCTCCAACTCGGCGCCACTGCCGTCGAAAACCACGGTCACCCGCACGCCCTCGCCGTCGTGAATCGCCGCGAGCTCACCCACGAGACGCGCCTGTGCAGCCGCGCGCTCGCGCCGCAGCAACGCCCGTAACTCCGGCCACGCGTGCAGGATATTGGCGCCGTCGACGAGCAGATGTTTTTCCACAACCACTCTTTCAATCTGCGACTTGCACCGCGTGGGGCAATGCGCGAGTCGCAGCCTATGCAAAAAAAATTCGTCGCTCCAACCCCCGGGCGAAAAAACACGATTGAAAGCGCCGCGACTCCCGCGAAGCTCTAGGCGCTGCAGCACGCGGAGAGGTGGCAGAGTGGTCTATCGCGATGGTCTTGAAAACCATTGGGCCGAAAGGTCCCGGGGGTTCGAATCCCTCCCTCTCCGCCATGCGGCCGCACGGGTTTTTTATCGGCAACGGTCGCACGCAAAAAATAAATGCGGCCACAGCGGCGAGGCCCTATCACCGCCGTCTCGCGACGCGCAACTTAGCGTAGTTACACGGCGCGAGACTCGTGGGGGATTTAGGCGTTTTTCAGCGAGGCCATGTCGATCACGAAGCGGTATTTCACGTCGCTCTTGAGCATGCGTTCGTAGGCTTCGTTGATCTGGTCCATGCGGATCAGCTCGATGTCGGCGGTGATGTTGTGCTGGCCGCAGAAATCGAGCATCTCCTGAGTCTCGGCGAGTCCGCCGATGAGAGAGCCAGAGAGACTCTTGCGCCCAAAAATCAGCGAGAAGGAAGCGACGGGCAACGGCTTCTCGGGGGCGCCGACGAGGGTGAGATTACCATCGATGTTGAGGAGACCGAGGTAAGCGTTGATGTCGTGATCGGCGGAGACGCAGTCGAGAATAAAGTCGAATGTGCCCGCGTGCTGCGCCATCGCAGCGGCGTCGGTCGAGATGACGACTTCGTGCGCGCCGAGTCGGTGCGCATCAGCGCGTTTGCTCTCGGAGGTGGTGAAGACGACGACGTGCGCGCCAAACGCGCGGGCAAACTTTACGCCCATGTGGCCGAGGCCGCCGAGACCGACGATGCCGACTTTTTTACCGGGGCCGACTTTCCAATGACGCAGCGGCGAATACGTGGTGATGCCAGCGCACAGCAAGGGCGCGACGCCAGCGAGACTGAGGTTTTGCGGGAGAGTGAGGACGAAGTGTTCGTCGACGACGATGCGCTCGGAATAGCCGCCGTAGGTGGGCAGACTGAGGTGTTTATCCATGGAGCCGTACGTCATGACGGACGTGGGCGAGAACTGCTCGAGGCCTTTTTTGCAATGCGGGCAGGAGAGATCGGCGTCCACGAGGCAGCCGACACCAGCGAGATCACCGGGTTTGAACTTCGTGACCTTGGGGCCGACTTGAGTGACGCGACCGACGATCTCGTGACCGGGGACGGCGGGGTATTGAGTGAAGTGCCACTCGTTGCGCGCAAAGTGAAGATCCGAGTGGCAGACGCCGCAGTAAAGAATCTCGATCTGGATATCGCGATCGGTGGGCTCACGGCGCGGGATGGCGAAAGCGGCGAGCGGCGCGGTGGCACCGGGCGTGGCGTAGGCTTTGACAGAATAGGCTTTGGGCTTGGACATAAAGATGAAAGGTGAAGAGAGGATGAGAGCGGAGGCGCAATCACGCGCGCCGCGAGATGAGCAATGCCAAGATGAGCAGGTTTGGGCCGAGCGCAAATGCGAGCGCGTGTCGGCGCCAAATTGTTGCTCGCGCGCAAAACCAACATAACGACGTGGGGAAAAAATTTTAAACCTAGAACGATCGCGCAGGATCGTTTAAAAAAAAATGGTGCGGCCATAGGGAGTCGAACCCCAAACCTCCAGATTCGTAGTCTGGCGCTCTATCCAGTTGAGCTATGGCCGCGTAGCAGAGGGCGAAAAGAAGCAAACATTCCCCGCGTAGTGCAAGAGAGAATTTGCCCTGAGGCGAAAATCAATTTTCGGGCCGCGTGGCGCCGCGCGGTCCGTGGACGTTTACCGCTAGCGCTACGCTCTGGCTCGCCGCGCACGAGGCCGCGTTTCGCAGCGCGAGCCAGACTCAGCGCTGGGCTTCGCGCCAGTCGATGAGCTCGAGCTGGAGGAGCTTGCGGTCGTTGAAATGATTCCAAGCGAGCTCGACGGCGAAGTCCAAAGGCACACCCAAAGGCGGCATACGGTGCGCCATCTTCCAAGCGACACCGTGCAAGCGGCGGCCTTGTGGGTCTTCGAGGGTGAAACGGAAATGCACGTCTTTAAAGATGACGGGGCGTTGGCGCAGGACGACCCCACTCACGCCAAACACAGGCTCAGGGTTGCCCTGCCCGAAGGGTTGCAACGACTCCAGCTCCTCCATGAGGCGGTCGCGGATTTGTCCGGGCGTGAGCCACGCGGCGATCTTGAGTTTGGCCTCGGCGATGTCGCCGCCCGCGTGAGCGCGAACCGCGGCGGAGAAGGCGGCGCGAAATTCGGGCAAGTGGTTTTTGTTGAGTGCAATGCCGACGGCCATCGGGTGGCCGCCCCAGCTGGTGAGGCGTTCGCAGCACGTACCGAGGACGGCGACGAGGTTGATGCCGTCGACGCTGCGGCCGGAGCCTTTGGCGGTGTCGCCTTCGTTGCCGAGGACGACACAGGGGCGGTTGTATTTGCGCGTGACGCGACCGGCGACGATGCCGACGACGCCAGGGTGCCAGTTTTCACTGAAGAGGACGATGCCGGGTTCGGCGGCAAACTCGGACTCGATCATGCGCTCGGCTTCTTCGGTGATGCCGCGCTCGATGTCTTGGCGCTCGCGGTTAAAACCCTCGAGTTGGCGCGCAGTCTCGGCGCAAAACGCCGGATCTTCGCTGAGGAGTAATTCCACAGAGAGCGCGGCATCGGCGAGTCGGCCAGAGGCGTTGATGCGCGGGCCGAGGCGGAACGAAATATCGGAAGGTTTGACCGCTTGGCCGGGGCGTACGCCGGCGATTTCCATGAGCGCAGCGAGGCCGGGGCGGGGCGATTCCTCGATGATGCGCAGGCCGTGGCGCGTAAGGAGTCGATTCTCGCCGGTCAACGGCACGAGATCGGCGATGGTTCCGAGCGCGACGAGATCGAGGTGATCGCGCAACTTGATGCGAAAGGCGACGGGGTGGTTTTCCGCGCGGAGCTGTTTGAGGAGCCCGTGCACCAGCTTAAAGACCAATCCCACCGTGCACAGATTGCGCCACGCCGCATCGGCGCCGGTTTCATCGGCATCGACGTGGGGGTTGATCAAAATACCATCGGCCAGCGCCGCTTCTTTGGAGCGGTGATGATCCACGACAAGCACATCGATCCCCTGCCCGCGCAGGTACGCGACCTCGTCATGAGAATTAGTCCCGCAATCGAGCGCGATAAACAGAGCGGGCTTGCCGCCTTCAAGGGCGCGATCAATCGCGCTGCGCGAGAGGCCGTAGCCATCTTCGGAACGACGCGGTACGACAAACCGGGGGTTCAGGCCGAAGCGCCGCAATATTATCACGAGCAATGCGGTGCTACTCACGCCGTCGACATCGTAATCGCCGAGGACGACAATCGATTCTTGGCCAGCGATGGCCGCGCGCAGCCGAGTCGCGCCGGCCTCGAGGTTGCGCAGCAGAAAAGGATCACGCAAAGCCGCGAGCGCGGGCTGCATGAACTCGGCGGCCGGGCCGGGCTCGGTGATGCCGGCGGCGAGTAAAAGCTCGGCCAACACCGGGTTGAGCCCGAGGGCTTGGCCCAAGGTCTCGATCTCGGCGGCCGGACGCGGTGTATAAATCCAGCGCATGGTGGGATGACTCCGAGGTAGGGCGCGCAGTACCGAACGCGCCACGGGGGACGAACGCGGTCCGAGGACCGCGGCGGATCACGAGGATCCGCCCTACCCTAGCAGAGTTATTCCGAAGCCTTGCTGGAGCCGGTCCACTCGTATTTCGGGGCAACGTCTTGGTGCGCCTCGACGTGCTTACGATCGCCCTTGTGCCACCAGAAGAAGATGGGAGCGGCGATGTAGATCGAAGAGAACGTACCCGTGACGATACCGACGAGGAACGTGAAGGAGAGATCCTTCATGACACCCGTGCCGAAAACAAAGAGCGCGAGCGCGGCGAGGAAGGTCGTCACACTGGTCATGATGGAGCGCGAGAACACGCGATTGATGGCGAGATTGATGACATCGCGCAGATTGGTCGTCGGGTTGAGCCGCAACTCTTCGCGGATACGGTCGAACACGACGATGGTGTCGTTAATCGAGTAACCGGCGATGGAGAGAATGGCCGCGACCATCGGGGCCGAGAACTGGTGCCCGAAGAGCACGAAGATGCCGATGGTCATGATGATGTCGTGCACGGAGGCGACCACCGCGCCGATGCCGAAGCCGAATTCGAAGCGGAACGCGACATAGATCAGAATGACAACCATCGACCAAGCGATAGACTTGAAGGCGTTCCACTCGATTTCCTTGCCGATGGAAGGCCCGATGCGGTTTTCGCCGACCTTTTCCAAACCAGCTTTGGGATAAGCTTTTTGCAGCGCGCTGAAAAGCGGGCCGGATTTGTCGTAGGCGGTCTCGAGTTTTAGGATTTCCGCGCCGCCACCGAGGGGGCTGACGTAGCTGGAGTTGACCTCGCCGATCTTGGCGGCGTCAGCCACAGTGCGAATCTGGCCGGGCTCGAGGCGTTGCTTGAAGGAGATGGAAACGACGTCACCGCCGGCGAAGTCTACGCCGTAGATGCGGTCGCCCTTGGAAAACACGACGACGACGCCGAGGAGCACGATGAGCCACGAGCCGATGAAGGCAGGTTTGCCGTATTTGATGAAATCAACCTTCTCGGTGTGGAGGAGGTGCATCATCGGGAATTTCTTAACGATGTCGTTTTCGATGAGCCATTCCATGATGAGATGGCTGGTCACGAGCACGGAGAACATCGTGGAAAATACGCCGATAGCGAGGGTGACGCCGAAGCCCTTGATGGGGCCGGTGCCGAGCCAGATCATGATCGCGCAGATGGCGAGCTGGGTGACGTGAGCATCGACGATGGTCGTGAAGGCCTTGTCGTAACCCGCGACAAGGGCGCTCTTGAGGCTCTTGCCGAGGGTGAGTTCTTCGCGCATACGCTCGAAGACGAGAATGTTGGCATCCACGGCCATACCGATCGTGAGCACGATACCGGCGAGGCCGGGCAACGTCATGGTGGCGCCAAGGCTGGCCATGACGCCGAGGATGATGCCGATGTTAACCGCCAGCGTGAGGACGGCGATGACGCCACCGACGCGGTAGTAGGTAATCATGAACGCAGCGACTAGGAGCGTACCGATGACGGCGGCTTTCACGCCGCTATCAATGGCGTCCTGCGCGAGCGACGGTCCGACTTCGTATTGCTCTTTGACGATCAAAGGCAGGTCGAGCGGATTGTTGAGAACGTTTGAGAGATTGATCGCTTCGCGGTCGGTGAAGTTACCAGAGATGACGGCGGAGTCGCTGTTGATCTCTTCTTTGACGGTGGGTGCGGAGTAAAGTTTACCGTCGAGCACGATGGCGAGGCGGCCGAGACGACCGGCTTGTTGGCCAGACTGGGCGATGGTGCGGGTGACCTCAGCGAAACGTTTTTTGCCTTCGTTGGTGAATTGGAGAATGACCTCGGGCTTGCCGTAAAGGTCGGGACGGGCGAAGGAGCTGGAGATCATCTCGCCGGTCATTTCCGGGATGCGCTTCACGAACATCTCTTCCGTGGTGCTCTGGCCGCCGCGACCTTCGTAGTCGAGGGAGAGAACTTCATAACCGGCGGGAATATCCGTCGGAGCCGCGGGGTTCGGGAACTGCGAGGAGTTGACGATGCGGAACGAGAGTTGCGCGGGCTTCTTGACGTTCTCGACGACTTCGGGGTTGTCCTTGGTGTTGACGCCGGGGAGTTGGACTTCGATGCGGTTGTTGCCGATCGGGCGGATCAGAGGCTCGGCGACGCCGAAGGCATTGATACGAGCGCCGATGATCTCGATGGCTTTGTTGAGTTTTTCCTGACGGGTGTTGTCGGCATCTTTACCGGCAGCCTTTTCGTCAACTTCGAGGGTGAAGGCCACGCCGCCCTTGAGGTCGAGACCGAGTTGGAGACGGCCCTTGGAACGGCGGAGAAGTTCGTTGAGGAGAATCTCATTACGTTTGCCAACGTTCTTGAGCGAGTCTTCGAGGCGGATGTCGGGGAAATAGATCGAGAGATCGAGTTTACGCTCGAGACCGATCTGCTTTAGAGCGACGAACTCGCTGGGGGCGGCGCCGGATTTCTTGCGCGCGGCGGCTTCGTCGAGGAGCTTGTTGAAGTCGGCAGATTTCGCCGTGGCGTGTTCTTTCGCGTAGACGGCGAAGGGCACATCCTTGAGCGGGATCAGTTCGGCAACCGCCCAGGCCGCGATGAGGACGGATAGGACGATTTTCCAGAGGTTGCGTTTGAGCATGGTCGTATTGGTTTAAATTTTTTGGGGTTTAGGACGGGCGCAGAACCGTGGGGACGCGCGGTGCGCGCTGCCGGCGGGCAGGCGACGCATAAAGGCGCAGCTTACTTGGTTTCCTCGGTGCCGCTCTTCTTGGTGACCGCGGAGATGAAGCCCTTGGCGACTTCGATCTTGGTGTTATCGGCGATGCGCACGATGAAGCGGTCGTCTTTAACATTGGTCACGACGCCGTAGATGCCGCCGTTGGTGAGGACCTCGTCGCCGGATTGTAACGAAGCGAGCATCTTCTCGTGCTCTTTCTGTTTCTTGCGCTGCGGGGCGATGAAGAGAAAATAAAATCCACCAGCGATGAGGCCGTAAAAAAGCAGCATCTGCCACCAGGGGCCGGCCGCTCCGGGACCTTGGCCGGGGGCTGCGGTTTGAGCGAACTGGATGAAGGAAGAGGTGAAGGAATGCATATTCGTCATTGCGTG
>CANFSZ010000083.1 GCA_947449835.1 Opitutia bacterium | reverse complement strand
CTGCTTGTCACCGAGGGCGCGCGCATCCTCATCGACGCCGGTTTTTCCGCGCGTAAACTCGAGCAACTCCTCGCCACCGTCGGCGAATCGCTGGCCCGGATCGACGCCATCTTCCTCACCCACGAACACGGCGACCACGCCGCCGGCATCGAGGGGCTGAAAAAATTCCCGCAGTTGCGCATCTTCGCTAATCCCGCCACCGCGCGCGCCGTCCAAGCCAAGCTCGATCCCGCGCACAAACCGGAGTGGCAACTCTTCGAGACGGGCGCGCGCTTTCGTTTTCTCGATTTGGAAATCGAGAGTTTCGCCGTGCCGCACGACGCCCACGATCCCGTCGGCTTTCGTTTCACCGCCGGCCAGGAACACGATCTGTTTTCACCGCGACGTTCTCTCGTTTTTTTGACCGATCTCGGCCACGCGCCGCAGCATATCCGCGAACACCTCCGCGCCTGCGACATCGTCGTCGTCGAAGCCAACCACTGCCCCGAGCTCCTGAAGGCCGACAACAAACGCCCATGGGCCACCAAGCAGCGTATCAGCGGACGCCACGGACATCTTTCCAACGAAGCCGTGCGCGAGCTGCTCGCCTCCGTCGCCAGCCCGCAATGGCGTCGCATCTACCTCACGCATCTCTCGCGCGATTGTAATTCCCGACCCGCGGTGGAAAACGCCCTCGCCGCCCTGCGCGCCGCTCTCGCCACCTGCGAGTTCACCGTCGTCTGCGCGGGCGAGAGCACGCCGTTTTACGAACTAGCCTGAGCGCCGGTCCTAAGCTCGAGGATTTTGTCACATTTTTATCACCTAGACTGAAATGTGAGGGCTAGCATTCGGCGCGGAGAATGCTTTGGATAGTTTTTGTCATGACCCAAACGCAGCCCAACGTTCTCCGCCGCACCAAAATCATCTTTACCCTTGGTCCCGCTACGGAGAGCGAGGAGATGCTCGAGAAGCTCATCCTCGGCGGAGCCGACATCGTCCGGCTCAACATGGCTCACGCCAAACACGAGTGGACGCGCACCGTCATCCGCCGCATCCGCGCCGTGAGCGCTCGCATCGGCCGCGAAGTTGCCATCATGATGGATATCAAAGGTCCCGAAATTCGCACGGGCGACCTCGACGCACCCATCGAACTTCGTCCCGGTGAGATTTTTGATTTCACCGTCAAGCCCGGCGCCGATCGCGAAAACTCGGAGGAAATCCGATCCGTCGACGTCAACTATCAAGATCTCGTCAACGACATCGCCGTGGGCGACACGGTCCTCGTCGACAACGGCCTCATCCGCCTCGAAGTCCTCACCAAAGATCACGCCCATATCCGCTGCCGCGTCCTCATCCCCGGCGAGCTAAAATCCAAGCGCCACATCAACCTCCCCGGCGTGAAAGTGAACCTCCCTTCGTTCACTGAAAAAGACCGCGCCGATTCCCTCGTCGGCCTCGAGGAAGGCATTGATTTTCTCGCGCTATCCTTCGTGCGTGACGCCGCCGACATCACGCTCCTGCGTGATTTTCTCGCGGAGAAAAAATCCCTCGTTCGCATCATAGCGAAGATCGAAGACCAGTCCGCCATCGACAACCTCGACGCTATCGTTCGCGCCACGGATTCCGTCATGGTCGCGCGCGGCGATCTCGGTATCGAGTGCCCCTTCGAGGAGCTTCCCGTCATCCAGCGCCGCGCCGTCCAAACCTGCATCGCCCACGGCAAACCCGTGATCATCGCGACCCACATGCTGGAGTCGATGATCACTCAGCCCGTGCCCACTCGCGCCGAGATCACCGACGTCGCCAACGCCGTCTACGAACAAGCCGACTGCGTCATGCTCTCTGGCGAAACCACCATCGGCAAATACCCGATGGAATGCGTACAGATGTTCGACAAAATCTCCCGTCGCATCGAGCGCGAGGAACCCACCCACCGGCGGGATAACGCCGTCTTCACCTCCGAGCGCATGAAAATCATGCACTCCGCCGTGGTCCTCGCCAACGAACTCCCGCACTCGAAACTCCTCACCTTTACCCGTCACGGCTTCATGGCCCACGGTCTCGCCGCGCTGCGTCCGACCCACGCCCCTATTCTCGCGTTCACGCCTTACCTTCCGCTCTTGCGTCAACTCCGCCTCTTGCGCGCCGTCGAGCCCTACCTCATGCCGCTCTCCGCCGAGCCCGACGTGACCATCGAAAACGCGATCATCACTCTGCGCCGCCTCGGCCACGTCAGCGTTGGCGACAAAATCATCGTCGTCACCGACATCGTCTCCCAAGACCGCCTCGTGGATGCCATCCAGCTCCGCACGGTCCGCTGAGAACGATCACGCTTGATTTTATTTTTGCCGCCGGACTCTATCGCGCTTCGTCCATGCGCCGTAAATTCTCACTCATTCTCACGCTCGCCGCGTGGCTTCTCGCCACCGGTAGCCACTGGGATTTGGTGCAGACCTTCGGCTGGGGCCGCATGATCGCGACCTATTCTCAGTCGATGTCGTTCGCGCAGGCCGTGAAAAAAACCTTCAGCGCCGGCGCGACTTGCGGCGTGTGCGACGCCGTCGCCACCGCCAAGCAACAGGACGCCGCCGATGCCTCCGCGCCGACCGCCCCCGGCAAATCTTTCGGCAAAATACACCTCGTTTTCGCGCCGGACTCCACGCCCGCGCTGCTGATTCTTCCTGTAGTTTTCCCGTGGTCGCCTAGCGACCAAACTGTCCCCACTGCTACGCGCGCCGCGCCTCCGCTGCCGCCACCGCGAGCCTTGGCCTGAACCGCACGACCCGGGTGCCGACCCGCAGCCGTGTCCCTTGTTGCTGATCGCGTCTCCGTTTGACGCGTCTCCTCGCGCCCCTGCGTCATCCCGACGCGGCCGCATTTTGCCTCCCATTCTCTTCAGCCCAATTCTCTGTGAAACCTTTTTCCCTTCTCACTCTTTCCCTCATTCTCGCCAGCACGCTCCACGCGCAGACGACTCCAACTGTCGCGCCCGACAACCCCGTCACCCTTGACCGCATCGACGTCAATGCCGCCCGCATCAACCCATCAACCATAACCGCCCTCACGCTGCCCGTCACCGCAAGCGTCACCGCCCAGCGCATCGAGGAAACGATCAACCTCGTCGATACCGAAGATGCCGTGAAATACCTCCCCAGCGTCTTCCTCCGCAAACGCAACTACGGCGACACCCAGGCCGTCATGGCCACCCGCGTCTGGGGCGTCAGCTCCAGCGCTCGGAGCCTCATCTTCGCCGACGGCGTCCCCCTCACCGCGCTCATCGCCAACAACAACAACATCGGAGCCCCACGCTGGGGCCTCGTCGCCCCCGTCGAGATCGAGCGCATCGACATGATGTATGGCCCGTTCTCCGCCGCCTACGCCGGCAACTCCATGGGCGCCGTCATGGAAATCAGCACCCGCCTCCCGGAAAAATTCGAAGCCGCTCTCTCCGAAACCCTCGCGCTCCAGACGTTCAACCTCTACGGTACCGACACTACCTATCGCACCCTCCAGACCGCCGTTAACACCGGCCACCGCCTCGGCAAACTCTCCTTTTGGATCAGTGCCAACTATCAGGACAGTTACAGCCAACCCCTCAGCTACGTCACCGGCACCACGTTCCCGACCGGCACCACCGGCGGCTACGGCGCGCGCAATAAACTCGGCCTCCCCGCCAACATCTTCGGCGCCTCCGGCTTGCTCCACACCCGGATGACCAACGCCAAGCTCAAAGTCGCGTATGATCTCACACCGATCCTCCGCGTGGCCTACACCATCGGCACTTGGAAAAACGACGCCGATGCCTCGGTCGACACTTACCTCCGCGACGCCGCTGGCCAGCCCACGTTCGCCGGACAGGCCGGTTTTGCCAGCGGCTATTACCGCCTGCTGCAAGAACACAGCTCGCATAGTTTCTCACTAAAAACCGACACCAAGAGCCACTGGGATTTCGACGCTGCCGCCACGCTCTACCGTTTCGACCAAGACAAACAACGCACCCCCACCACCGCCTCCACCACCGGCACCAGCTTCGGCACCGCCGGCCGCTACGCCGTCCTCGGCGGCACGGGTTGGTCCACCCTCGACGTTAAAGGCACGTGGCGCTCCGAACTAAAAAATTCTGTTCACACTGTCACCTTCGGCGCGCACGACGACCGCTACAAACTCTACAACCCCACCTTCAACACGCCCGATTGGCTCGGCGACGCCCCTGCCACCACCACCGTCTCCGAAGGCAACGGTAAGACTCGCACCCAAGCTCTCTTCCTGCAGGAACTCTGGCAGCCTACGCCCGACGTTAAAGTCACTCTCGGCGGCCGCTACGAGGAATGGCGCGCCTACGACGGCTACAACGCCAACGGCGCCACCGTCGTCCGCCAGCCGACCGTCTCCGCCGAAAAATTTTCGCCCAAAGCCACGGTGTCGTGGACCCCCGCCCGCGATTGGACCGTCACCGCTTCAATCGCGAAAGCCTACCGCTTCGCCACCGCCGCAGAGCTCTACCAACTCGTCACCACCGGCACCACGTTCACCTCGCCCAACCCCAACCTCAAGCCCGACGACGTCACCGCCACTGAGATCAAACTCGAGCGCACTTTCGCCAGCAGCCGTCTCCGCGTTGCTCTTTTCGAAGACGACATCCACGACGCCATCATCGCGCAGTTCAACCCGCTCGTCCCCGGCTCGCCTACGCTTTACTCCTACGCGTCCAACGTCGACCACGTCCGCGCCCGCGGCGTCGAGCTCGTCCTCGAAAGTCGCGACCTTTTCATCCGCGCCCTCGAATTTGCCGGCAGCGTCACCTACCTCGACGCCAAGACCCTCGCGCTCTCCGGCCGCGCCAGTGCCACCGCGAGCGCCAGCGCCGCCATCGGCAAAAAACTCCCCAACATTCCCGACTGGCGCGCCACCTTCACCGCCACGTACCGCCTAGATCCACGCTGGGCTTTCACCCTCGGCGGCCGCTACAGCGACAAACTCTGGACCACCCTCGACAACACCGATGTGAATCCCAACACCTACCAAGGCTTCGCCCCGTTTTTCGTCGCCGACACCCACGTCAACGCGCGCCTGAACGCGCGCTGGCGCGTCAGCCTTGGCATCGATAATTTTCTCAACCGGAAGTATTTTCTCTTCCACCCGTTCCCGCAGCGCACCGTTGTCACGAGTCTCAGCCTCAGCTTATAAACCGCCTTAATCACATGAAACGCTTCATCGCTCTGCGTACTTTTTTGTGTCTGACGTTGGCGATCGCCAGCTGCGTCGTCTGCACGCCGCGGACACGGGCCGCGACTGAGTTTCCCGCCGCCGCTCAGCCGCAACTCGCCACCGCGACCGACGGCCGCGTCTGGCTCACGTATGGCTCAGGTAAAGATATTTTCGTCGCTCGCTCTCGCGACGCCGGCGCCACGTTTGAGGCACCCGTCCGCGTGGCCACGCTACCTGCGCTCCAACTCGGCATGCGCCGCGGTCCGCGTCTCACCGCGTTCGGAGATCATCTCGTCGTAACCGCAATGGCCAGCGACTTTTTCGCCTTCCACTCCAACGACGGCGGCACCACCTGGTCCGCCGCCGTGCGCATTAACGATGCTCCTGGCGCAACTCGTGAAGGCCTCCACGATCTCGCTCTAGCTCCAGACGGTCGGCTTTTCGCCCTCTGGCTCGATCTTCGCGCCGGCCCGATGCAACTCTGCGCCGCCGAATCCATCGATCACGGCACCACCTGGAGTCCCAACGAAGTCGTTTATCGCGCCCCCGCCGGGCCGATCTGCACGTGCTGCCAACCCACCGCCCGCTTCAACACCCGCGGCGACCTCTGCATCATGTGGCGCAACGACCTCGACGGCGCCCGCGATATGTGGAGCGCCGTCCGTCCTGCCAGTTCCACTACATTTGGCCCCGCCGCCAAACTTGGACAAGGCACCTGGCCGCTCAAAGCTTGCCCCATGGACGGAGGCTCCCTTGTCGCTTCTGGCGATACCTTCACCACGCTCTGGCAACGCGATGGCGCGATCTTCTTCACTCGTCCTGGCGCGCCCGAACGTCGCCTCGCCCTCGGCAAACAACCCGTTGCCGCCAGCACCCCGACGCGCACCGTCGCCGTCTGGCAACAAGGCCCCGAGCTCTGGACCACCACGCTTGATCGTAACGCAGCGCCCACGCTCCTCGCTCCGGCCGGCCGCTTCGCCTCTCTGGTCGCGATCCCCGGCACCGATCACGTCCTCGTCGCCTATGAGAACGGCCCCGCCAGCATCGTCACTCGCCTCGATCAACCAACACCGACTCCCCCTGCCGCAGCCGCCACTAGTAAACGCTACGCACTGCGCGGCGTCATCGTCGCCATCGACGCCGGCAAATCCGCGCTCCGCATCAAACACGAAGAAATCCCCGGCGTGATGCGTGCCATGACGATGCAGTTCCGAGTCGAGGCCAATGCCCTACAAGCCGCCCAAGTCGGCGCCACCATCACCGGCCTCATGTCTCGCCAACCCGACCACTGGCTCCTCGAGGACGTGAAAATCGGGGCCGCAAACTAAGCGTTCCTGTCACGGCGCCCGCCGCGCTGGACAAATTCAGAGCCACGCGCGCAACGCCCAGCGCAACTTCTCCCGCGCGCGCGCGATGCGCGATTCCACGGCCTTCACCGTGCAGCCTAGCGTCGCCGCAATCTCAGCCTGCGCGAGCTCTTCGTATTCAAACAACACCAACGCCTCGCGTAGTTCCGCCGGCAAAGCCGCCACCGCGTCCCGCACCGCCGCCGCCCGTTCTGCGCGTTCCAAATCACCCACCCCATTAGGACGCTCGCCCTCCTGCCACGGCCGCTCATGACCCGTTTCACTCAACGCATCCAAAGACACACTCGGCCGCCGCCGCCACCAACGCAGACGATTACGCGCGAGGTTCACCGCGATCGAAAATACCCAAGGGCGAAACGCCGCCTCAGGGCGAAATTTCTGCCGTTGTGACCACACGCGCACCATCGTCTCCTGCGCCAAATCCTCGGCTTCACTCGCGTTGAGCACGATCCTCACGATCAGTCGCTTCACCGGCAATTCCCAACGTACCAGCAACGCCGCAAACGCCGCTTCGTCACCCGCACGGACGCGCATCATCAACGCCGCGTCTTCCCGCGCTTCCGCCAAACTCACTTCTTCCATTCGCGCCGATTTAAAACTGTCGTGCGCCGGCGCCATCAGGGTTGCACCCTCACCGTGGGCGCACCCGCGTGATCGTAGCCCACTACTTTCGGCAACACCATCGCCAAATACCGCTCGCCTTGGCCCGCGGGCATCAACGCGGCCACTTGCTTAAAATGCGTCGTCATTCCGTCCACGCAGACGCGTTCGAGCGCCGCGATTTCCACCGCCGGCGCCGCGCGTTCGCGCGCCGCCAAAATCGCCGCGCAGTGTCGCCCGCACACGTCGTCGTAAGCATCGTGCAATCGCTTGATCGCCGTCCACTGCGCATCATCGAGCCGATACTCAACTCGCAACCATTGCATCGCATCGCGCGCCCGGGCCGCCCGACGCACTTCCGGTTGGTCGTTGATCGCGAAAAAAATCGCGTACGCTCCCGCCGCCGCCGCCAGCGCGAAACCGAGCATGATCAACCAGTTTTTCATGGCATTTTCATCGATCGCGCATCCAGCGCACTGACATAGCTAGTGAGCATCGCGGCCCGCTCCAGCTCGACGGCCGCCCGAGCGCGTTCGCGACCCGTCCATGCGCCCGCGCCCAGCGCTAGGCCCAACACCACCGCGCACACCGCGGCGTGGCCGCGCACAAAATTGACCCAGCCAGCCACCCCGCGCCCGCGCTCGATCCGCGCCCAGACGCCCGCCCGAAACGCCCGATCTGCAACCGGCGCCACGCGCCAATCCTCCAACACGCGCTTCAATTTCACTTCATCCGCATTCATGTTCATAACTCTCTATACCCCTGCTCACCGAAAATCCCTTAAAAAAAAATTCGGGTGATTTCGCGCCTTTAGGGTTAATGGTCTCTGAACGCATCTTCTAATCCATGAAATTCACCCTGCATCGCCTCATCGTTATCTCTACTATTCTCGTCGGTTTCGGCTTCACGGCCTTCGCCGCGGAGAACACATCCGTCTCGCCGGCCGACGCCGCCCTCATCGCCCAGGCCCGGACAAATTACCCGCTGAAAACCTGTCTCGTCTCTGGCGAAGACCTCGGCGCCATGGGCGAAGCCACCGCCTACATCCACCGCGTCGCCGGCCAACCCGACCGCGTGGTGTTCTTTTGCTGCGATGGCTGCAGTGACGATTTCAAGAAAGAGCCCGCCAAGTTCCTCACCAAACTCGACGCCGCCGCCAAAACCAAATCCGCGCCGAAATCCTGATCCCGCTTCGCCACGGCGCAGCTCATCATAGGAGCGTCCGTCCCGAGATACGCGCTGCCTTAATCAGTAAATCAAAACCGTCATGCCTCGCCTGATCATCAAATTACTACTGTTAGGCGTGACGGGTTCGCTCTTCGCCGCTGGCGCGATCTATCGCTGCCCGATGCATCCTTGGATCACCTCGGAGCAACCGGGCAAATGCACGGTTTGCGGCATGGCGCTCGTGGCAGCAGTGGCGCCCAACGCCGCAGCTCCGGCGGGCGTCATCGCTCTTTCGCCGAGCACGATCACGACCATCGGCATCGAGACCGCGCTCGTTACCCTTCAACCTCTCGAGCGCACGCTGCGCGTCAACGGGCGCATCGAAGACGACGACACCCGCCACCGGATCGTCGCCGCCCGCGTGCCCGGCCGCGTGGAAAAGCTCCATATTAATTTCATCGGCGCCGAGGTCGCCGCCCAAGCGCCGCTCATCACGCTTTACAGCCCAGAGGTGCTTTCAGCCCAACGTATCTTCGTCGAGCGCCTGCGCATCGGCTACGCGGGCCCCGCCACCGAATTAGCCTTGGCGCGCGAACGTCTGCTCGAACTCGGACTCACCGCCGAAGACGTCGACGCCCTCGCGCACTCCCAGCAACCCAGCGCCCCCATCACCGTGCCCGCACCGTTCACCGGCACCGTCGTGACAAAATCCGTTTACGAGGGCCAATACGTCAGCGTCAGCCACCGACCGCTCGAACTCGCCGATTTTTCCAAAATGTG
>CANFSZ010000082.1 GCA_947449835.1 Opitutia bacterium | reverse complement strand
TCGGTGACGGAATTGAAACCGAGTTCGTCGGTCTCGCCGATGATGGTGCCGGCCTTGGTGCCGCCGCCGGCGAACCACATCGTGAACGCGTCGATGTGGTGATTGCGGCCCGTGGTGTCGCGGTTCTCGCCCATCGGCGTGCGACCGAACTCGCCGCCCCAGACGACGAGCGTGTCTTTGAGCAGACCGCGTTGTTTGAGATCGGTGACGAGCGCGGCTTGGGCTTGATCGACCTCGCGGCAACGCGCGACGAAATCAACTTCGAGGTTTTCGCCGGGACCGCCGTGACTGTCCCAGTTGGTGTGATACAACTGGATGAAACGAGAACCGCGCTCGACGAGGCGACGCGCGAGGAGACAGTTGCGCGCGAAAGACGGTTTATCTTTTTCGATGCCGTAGAGTTTGAGCGTGGCTTCGCTCTCGCCGCTGAGATCAACGAGCTCAGGCGCGCTCGACTGCATACGACTGGCCATCTCGTAGGCGGCGATGCGCGTGTGAATCTCGGCATCGCCCGTGGCGACGGCGTGTTGAAGATTGAGATCACGGATGGCGTCGATGGCCTGGCGTTGGCGTGTGGCGGTGATGCCCTTGGGGTTGGCCAGATTGAGGATCGGGTCGCCGTTGCCGCGGAAAGGTACGCCTTGGTATGTGGTCGGGAGGAAGCCCGTGCCCCAGTTGACGGCGCCACCGCGGGGGCCGCGCGGGCCGGATTGCAGGACGACGAAGCCGGGGAGATTTTGCGATTCGCTGCCGAGGCCGTACGTGATCCACGAGCCCATGCTCGGTCGGCCGAATTGACCGGAGCCGGTGTTCATGAACAACTTCGCGGGTGCGTGATTGAAGAGATCAGCGGCGCACGATTTGACGAGCGTGATGTCGTCGACGATGCCTGCCGTGTGCGGGAAAAGATCCGAGACCCACGCGCCGCTCTGGCCGTGTTGGGCGAAGGCGCGGCGCGTGCCGAGGAGCTTCGTGCCGTGCGAGCTATCCATGAACGCGAAGCGCTTGCCGGCGATGAGCGATTCCGGGACCGGTTGGCCGTTGAGCGAGATGAGGCGCGGCTTGTAGTCGAACAACTCGAGCTGACTCGGGCCGCCGGCCATGAATAAATAAATGACGTTTTTGGCGCGCGGGGCGAAGTGCGGGGACTTCGGGGCCATCGGATCGGCGAGCGGGCCAGACGCGGGTGCGGGTGCGGGTGCGGCGCGTAGGCGACCCTGGTCGAGCATCGAGGCGAGCGCGATACCGCCGAGGCCCATGGAGCAACGGCTAAAAAAATGGCGACGCGAGACGGGGTCGAACGGTTGCGCCGATTCGGGGTTGGGCTGCGGATTCATGATCAGGCGCGGGTGATGGTTTCGTCGAGGTTGAGCAAGACGCGGGCAAGGGTGGTCCACGCTTCTAGCGGCGTGGCGGCGGATTCAGCGGTGGGGTCGGATGCGGGCGTCTGCAGTTGGCGGAGGAGATCAAGGAGACGCGTGCGCTCGGCGGCGGTGGGCGGACGGGCGACACAGAGTCGGAAGGCGTAATCGAGACGCGCGGAGTCATCGGCCCCGCCTTCGCGTTGAACGCGCGCGGCGAGAGCGCCGGCGAACTCGAAGAATTGGAGATCATTGAGGAGCGTGAGCGCTTGGAGCGGCGTGTTGGAACGCAGCCGACGCGTGCACGCGCTAAAGGCATCGGGGGAGTCGAATACCGCGATGGCGGGATGCGGGGTCGCGCGCCAATGGTGCGTGTAAAGGGCGCGGCGGTTGCGGTCGGCGCCGGTGCTGGGGACCCAGGCGCGGCGGTTTTGGCCGAGCGTCATGACGCCCTCGGGTTGAGGCGGGAAAACGGGCGGGCCGCCAAGTTTAGGCTCGAGTAAACCGCTGGCGGAGAGGGCGACGTCGCGGACGAGTTCGGCGTCGAGGCGGAGACGGTTTTGGCGGGCGAGAAGTTTGTTGAGCGGGTCGGCGAGATCGAGGTCGGGGCGAGCGACGGAAGCGCGCTGATAGGTAGCGGAAGTGACGATGAGCCGGTGGATGGCTTTCATGCTCCAGTTTTGGGCGGCGAACTCCGTGGCGAGCCAATCGAGAAGCTCCGGGTGCGTGGGTGGGGCGCCTTGCGAGCCGTAGTCGTTTTCAGTTTCGACGAGACCGAGACCAAAATACTGCTGCCAGATACGGTTGACCATCACGCGGGCGGTGAGCGGGTGCGCCGGGTCGAAGAGCCAGTGGGCGAGGTCGAGTCGATTGGGCTGGCGGCCGGGCGTGGCGGGTAGCGGCGGGAGGATGCCGGGCGTACCGGGCGTGACTTTTTCACCGGGGCGCGTGAAGTCGCCCTTGATGAAGACGACGCTCTCCCGGGGCCTCGGCAGCTCGGCCATGATGAGCGTGGTGATGGCTTTGGTTTCGTGTTTTTCGAGAACGACGAGTTTTTCGTGGAGTGCGGTGAACGTGGCGTTCTCGCCGCCGAAGGTGAGGAAAATGGCGCGGCGCTGATTAAGAGTTTGTTTTTCCCAAGAGAGCGTGAGGGCAGTGGCGACGTTTTGGCGGAGCTTGGCGCGGGATTCAGGCGTAGTCTGAGCGCGCCATGCGGGGTATTGGGCGGCGTAGGGCTCGAGGAATTTGGCCAGGTCGGCGCGGACTTGCGCGATGTCGGCGACGAAGGAATCGGCGGGGCCGTTTTCGGAGGCGAAGGAAAGACGTCCGCCGGGGACGCCTTCACCGTGGCCATCGTCGACGGTGTTGTTGAAGAACGCGTACAGCCGGAAGTAATCTTTCTGCGGGAGCGGGTCGAATTTGTGGTCGTGGCATTGGGCGCAGTTGATGGTGAGGCCGAGGAACGTGCTGCCGAAGGTGGCAACGCGATCCATCACGGCCTCGATACGAAACTGCTCGGGATCGATACCGCCTTCTTGGTTGATCTGGGTGTTGCGATTGAAACCGGAGGCAATTTTTTGCGCGGTCGTGGGCTGCGGGAGCAGATCGCCGGCGAGTTGTTCGATGACGAACTCGTTGTAGGGCTTATCCTGATTCAGTGAGGAGACCACCCAATCGCGGTATTTCCACATCTGGCGCGGCGCGTCGATGGAGTAGCCGTTGGAATCGGAGTAACGCGCGACGTCGAGCCACGGGCGAGCCCAACGTTCGCCGTAGTGGGGCGAGGCTAATAGACGCTCGACGAGGCGGGCGTAGGCGTCGGGGCGCGAGTCATTGAGAAAGTTGGCGGTTTCCGCGACGGTGGGAGGGAGCCCCGTGAGATCGAAGGACACGCGCCGAATAAGCGTGGTGCGATCAGCGGCGGGTGAAGGCGTGATTTTCTCCGCGGCGAGGCGGGCGAGGATGAACGCGTCGATCGGGTTGGCGATGGGCGCGGCGGGCGAGGAGAGCTTGGGTACGGCTGGGCGAGTCGGGGCGACGTAAGCCCAGTGTTCTCCCCAAACTGCGCCTTCAGCGACCCAACGGCGAAGCAGGTCTTTTTGGGCGGCGGTGAGGGTTTTGTTGGACTCGGGCGAGGGCATGATTTCCTCGGAGTCATGGCTGAAAATGCGGGCGATGAGTTCGCTGTCCTCGGGTTTGCCGGCGACGATGGTGGCGAGGCCGGATTTGCCGCCGGCGAGGGCTTCCGCGTGGCGATCGAGGCGGAGGCCGGACTTGCGCGAGGCTGCGTCGGGGCCGTGACAGTGGTAACAGTTGTCGGAGAGGATCGGTTGGATATCGCGGCTAAAATCGACGGGAGCTGCGGCGGTGTTGGCCGCGAATACGAGGGCGCAGCCGAGCGCGCTGAAGAGGGGAAACGGGCGGGGAACCCGGGAGCGGAAAACCGACATAGGTGAACACTGAAAGAGCAGCGCGCGCGCTGGCAATTCTCAGGATGAGTTTTATTTGAGGCAAGCGATCCGGCGACGCGAGCGGTCCGGCGCGAGCTTCGCGGGAGTTGGGCACTAAAAAGCGCGGCCATTTGGTGGGGCCGCGCTGAGAGAGACGACGGGTTGAATCGCGCCGTCGTCGTTGGCTTTGAGTAATTACTTGCCGAGGCTCTTGCGGAGGTCGGTGAGTTGATTGGCGCTGCCGAGGAGGACGTTGCGGCTGGCGATGAACTTCGCGTATTCGGCGATGAAGATCTTGCCGGGCGGGCGGAAGTCGAAATCGGAGGGCTTGTCCCGGAAGTACTCGCGGTGAACGCGGGTCCAGACGAGGCGGCCGTCGGTATCGATGTTGATCTTGGTGACGCCGAGTTTGGCGGCGGGGAGGTATTCGTTGACGTCGACGCCCATGGAGCCGGCGATGTTGCCGCCAGCGGCGTTGATGCGGGCGACCTCGTCTTGTGGGACGGATGAGGAGCCATGCATGACAAGCGGGAAGCCGGGCATGCGGGCCTTGATCTTCTCGAGGACGTCGAAGTGGAGGGATTGTTTGCCCTTAAATTTGAAAGCGCCGTGGCTGGTGCCGATGGCGCAGGCGAGGGAATCGCAGCCGGTCTTTTTGACGAAGTCTTCGGCTTCGGCGGGATTGGTGAGGGTGGCGTGGCCGTCCTCGACCTTAATGTCTTCTTCGACGCCGCCGAGCATGCCGAGTTCGGCTTCGACGGAGATGCCCTTGGCGTGGGCGCGGTCGACGACGCGCTTGGAGATCTCGACGTTCTTGTCGAACGGGTCGTGGGACGCGTCGATCATGACGGAGCTGAAGAAGCCGGAGTCGATGCACTCGTAGCAGGTCTGCTCGTCACCGTGGTCTAGGTGGACGGCAAAAATGGCCTCGGGGAAGATATCGCCCGCAGAGCGGATGATAGCTTCTAGCATGCGCTTGTCGGTGTAAGCGCGGGCACCCTTGGAAATCTGGATGATGAACGGCGCCTGCGACTCAATGGCGCCGCGGAAGAGGCCCATGGCCTGTTCGGCGTTATTGATGTTGTAGGCACCGACGGCGTACTTGCCGTAGGCGTGTTTAAAGAGCTGCGCGGTGGTGACGATCATGGGCGAATGGGTTGAGCTAAACCGATTCAACGTGCGGCCCCGCAAAATAAGCCTCAAGTGAAATTTCGCGGATAACAGTTTTTACTGGTGCGGCTGACGAACTACGAGGACCGGCGCCGAGGGGGCGTGAAAAATAAAAAAGGCCGTCGGAAGCGACGGCCCATGAGGTGAGAAAAAAGAGCCGGAAAAATCAGCCGCCTTTTTTCTTCTTGGTGGTCGTGGTGGTGGGCGTGCCGGTGCTGCCGTTATTTCCGTTATTGCCGCCCATGACTTGGCGGAAGGCTTCACCGATTTTCTGTTGGGCCTGTTGTTCGGCTTGGAGTTGTTTGAGGGCTTCGAGTTGGGGGCCGCTGAGGACGCCTTGGGCCATATTGATGGTGGCGTCGGTGATGGGGGCGGAGGCCCCGCCACCGGCTCCGCCGCCGATGCCCGCGACGATATTCATGCCACCACCGAAACCTCCTCGGCCGCCGCCGCCCTGACCGGCCTCGGCGACCACGGTGACGTTACTCGTCATCGTGGCTCCGCCTGTCGCCGCAGTGCGAACAGGCGCCGTTTGGCTGAGGATTTTCAGCATCGCCGCCGATTGATCGGCTGTGAGCGGCGTGGCGGAGTAGCTCAGGCGTTGGCTGAGTTGATCGGTGGTGCCGCGTTGTGGGGCGGTTTGGTCGAAATTTTTATATTTATTAAACGCATCGTCCCCGATCGCGGCTTTGATGCTGGCATCAATTTCGCCTTGGGTGCCGGCGAGGAGTTGTTGGAAGCCTTTGGGATCGGTGCGGGGATTTATGCCTTGCTCGCGGGCGGCGGTCATGACGTCCATCATCGAAGTTTGGCGTTCGACGAGGAGATTTTTGAATTTCTCGAGTTGGGCGGGGGTGAGGTTCAGGTTCTTGAAGAGCGAGGCGTAGCGGGCGTCGAGTTGCGCTTTTTGCTGGGTGGCGAGGAGGCGCTGGATCTCGGGCTTCTGCATGGCGGCCATTAAGTCGCCACCGCGTCCGCCGGGGCCACCTGGCCCGCGGTTGCTGCGATTGCCGCGGGTGGCGTTGTCGGGGTTGGTCGGGTCGGCGTTTTCGTCGCTGGCTTCTTCGCCGCGAGTGCGGGCGGCGGCGAGTTGGTCGGCGAGGTCTTTGGCTCGTTTTTCGGCGGCCCAAAGGCGTTTTTGAAGATCGGACCGCTCATCGGTGCCCAGGGCGGCGGCACGCAGTTGGATGAGTTCTTGGTATTGTTTCCAAGCGTAAGCGGCTCCGCCGATGGTGGTGCAGGCGAGGATGACGAGCAGATAGGTTTTGGAGGATTTCACGAGTGGGGGGAAGACGTAGGGGCTGGGGTAAAGTTACCGGACGCGTCGATGCAGACACGCCGGACGGTCCGGGGCGAGGGGAAATCGAGGATGATCCGGCGCGGCGCGGGGCCGCAGCCGGTCAACGGGGCGGGAACTCGAATTCGGCTTTTTTCTTGTCCTTGGAAAGGACGAGATAAGCGCTGAAATTCGAGCCGCGTTTGGAGACGAGTTCATCGATGATGCCGGTGCGGCCGTCGGTGACGAGGCGCTCGATTTCTTCGACGGGAAGTTCTTTGCCGCAGAGGATGCGCTTGAGTTCGAACACCACGCGAGGCGAGCCGTCGGCTTGGGGCTTAGTCACGTAGAACGCATCGGCGGTGAGCATGAGCTGACCGTCGTGGAGTTTGCTGTGAATGAGCGTCTGCGCTTTCGAGAAATCGACGGGGACCTTGGCTTTGCGCTCGATGGTTTTGCCGTCCTTGCCTACACGAGGTTTGCGGGGAGGGAATTCCCAGGAGAATTTCGGACCGACGCGGGTCAGGAAAGCATCGAAGGGGCGGCCCTTTTTCGAGGTGAAACCGGTGATGAGATCGGTCTTAGGCTGGGAAACGAGTTGGATGGCGATCTCGCGGGTGATGGGCTTTTGGCACATCAGGCGGCCGACGCTAAATTTCTGTTCGTAGGTGTCGCCGCTTTTCTCGCGGAGTACGTAGCTGGTCGGTGCTTCGCAGAGCTCGGCACCGCTGGCGGGATCGGTCCAGAACGGCGTCAGCTCGGAGAGTTCAAACTTGTTGCCGAAGTCGAGATCGACGCGGCGCTTGCCCTCGTGTTTGGGATCGTCGGCGAGGACGAGTTTGGCGGGGAAACGATTGCCCGTGCGCGGGGAAACGAAGCCGTCGAGCGGCCCGATTTCACCGTTTGTGACGAGTTCTTTGACTTCGGCCTCCTCGAGTTTGCGGCCAGTGATGACTTTGTAGACCATGAGGATGCCGTCCTGCGATTTGTAGCCGCGGAGGGTTTCGAGCATGGGTTTGCCGTCGGTGGGAGAAATGATGTCGGTGGTGCGGGCGGCGGAGTCGTCTTCTTCGAAATTTTTCGTGCGGTCGACGACGCCTTTCACGACCTCGACGATCTCGGCCATGAATTTGTCGCGCGAGTATTTGCCGTGCTCCATTTGGCGGAGTTTGTATTCCCACTCGCCGGTCATGTCAGGCTTGGTGAGGGCGTCTGCTTTGACGGCCGTAAGAAACTGTAGGAGCGATTCGGCCTTGGGTGTGGGAACGAGTTCGCGCTGGTTGCGCTCCATGTATTTCTGGTTGATGAGCCCTTCGACGGTGTCGGCGCGGGTGGCTGGGGTGCCGAGGCCGCGTTCTTTCATGGCTTCGGCCATGTCTTCGTCGTCGACGAGTTTGCCGGCGCCTTCCATGGCGGAAAGCAACGTGGCTTCCGTGTAGCGCGGGGGTGGGCGGGTCGATTCGGCGTGGAGTTTCGCCTCGTGGGTGCGGGCCTGGGCCTTGTCGCCGGGCGTGAGCGCGGGGAGGGCTTTGGAATCAGGCGAATCGTCGTCGACGGTGTTCTTATTATAGACCGTGAGCCAGCCGGGGGCGGTGAGAACTTTGCCCTCGGTTTTGAAATCGTGGCCGGGGGCAACGGTGCTGATGCGCGTGGTGACGTCGAATTCGGCGGCGGGATAAAACGCGGCGACGAAACGGCGGGCGATCATGTCGTAGACCTTGGCTTCCATCTCATCGAGATTCTTGGGCTCGGTGGTGGTCGGGATGATCGCAAAGTGATCGGAAATCTGGGCGTTGTTGAAGATGCGCTTGTTGGGGCGCAGCCAGCCGGATTCGAGGAGGTGAGCGGCGTGGGTGCCGAGATCACCTTGGAGGTTTTTGAGAGTCTCGCGGCAGGTGGGAATGTAATCCTCGGGCAACGCGCGGGAATCGGTGCGGGGGTAGGTGATCACCTTGTGGCGCTCGTAAAGGGCTTGGGCAATTTGGAGCGTGCGGCGGGCAGGGAGGCCGAAGCGGCCGTTGGCCTCGCGTTGCAACGTGGTTAAATCGTATAGGCGCGGGGAGGCTTGCGTGGCGCCTTTTTTCTCTTCGGTGACTTGGGCGAGCGTGCCATCGGTGCAGGCGGCGAGGACGGCTTCACCGAGGGCTTTTTCCCAGATGCGGTCGATGCGATCGTGTTCGTCGTCTGTGGCTTTTTTGAAGTTGGCGCGTTGGTAGACGCCTTCGTAGGTGCCTTTGGCGACGGTAAATTGGGCGGTGACGCGCCAGAACGCCCGGGGCTTGAAATTCCGGATTTCTAGTTCGCGGGCGAAGATGATCGCGAGGGTGGGGGTCTGCACGCGGCCGACGGAGGCGACGTTGCCGGCGCGGGAGCCAAACATGCGCTTGGTAAGGGCGCGGGTGCCGTTGATGCCGATGAGCCAGTCGCTCTCGGAGCGGCAACGGGCAGCGTCGGCGAGGCCCGCCATTTGGGAGGATTCGCGGAGGTTTTTGAAGGCGGTGTTAATGCCCTCGGTCGTCATCGTCTGCATCCACGCGCGCTTGAAGGGAATTTTGCACTTCGTGAGCTGGTAAATATAAGTGTAGATCAACTCGCCCTCGCGGCCGGCGTCGCAGGCGTTGATGACCAGTTCGATGTCTTTGCGGGCGAGCAGTTTTTTGAGATGCGAGAAGCGCTCTTTGGAGGCTTCGATGGGTTTCAGGCCGAATTTTTCGGGGATGATCGGCAACATCTCTAGGCGCCAGAAGCCGTATTTCTTTTTATCAATGTCTTCGGGCATCTCGAGTTCCACGAGATGGCCGACGGCCGAGGAAATCACGTATTCATCATTTTCGTAGTGGTCGCCGGATTTCGGGACTTTGCCAAGGGAACGGGCGAGATCGGCCGCCACAGACGGCTTCTCCGCGATGATGAGTGTCTTCATTTAAGCCGCGAGCGGTTACGGGGCGCG
>CANFSZ010000081.1 GCA_947449835.1 Opitutia bacterium | reverse complement strand
GGCGAATCCATCAGCTCCGGTGTCCTCGCCAAATGGCACGTCAAAGACGGCGACATCGTCAAAAAAGACCAACCGCTCTTCGAACTCGAGACCGACAAAATCACCTCCGAAGGCACCGCCGAATCCGCCGGTAAAATCTCCCTCAAAGTCGCCGCCGGCACCGAAGTGAAAATCGGCGCCACCGTCGCCACCATAGACTCCGCCGCCACCACCGGCGCACCCGCGCCCGCCGCCTCGCCCGCTGCGCCCGCTGCCGCTGCTAAAGAACCCAGCGCCTCCCCCGCCGTTCGCCGCCTCGCCGAAGAAACGGGGATCGACCCCGCTACCGTCGCCGGCACCGGCAAAGCCGGCCGCGTCACCAAAGGCGACATGCTCGCCGCCGGCGAAAAACCCGCCGCTCCCGCCATCCCTGCGGCCCAAGCCGCCGTCGCCCCCGCGGCGGCCGCGAAGCCCGCCGTCCCGGCAGGTGCCCGCCAATCGCGCCGCAAGATGACCCCGCTGCGCCAAAAAATCGCCCAGCGCCTCGTCGCCGCTCAACACGAAGCCGCCATGCTCACGACCTTCAACGAGGTCGACATGTCCGCCGTCATGGCCCTGCGCGCCAAATACCAAGACGACTTCGTCAAAAAGAACGGTTTCAAACTCGGCTTCATGTCCTTCTTCGCGAAGGCTGTCGTCAACGCCCTCAAAGAAATCCCAGCCATCAACGCCCAGATCGACGGCGACCACATCGTCGAAAATCATTACTACGATGTCGGCGTCGCTGTTTCGACGGAAAAGGGCCTAATGGTTCCCGTCATCCGCGACTGCGACACGCTCAGCATGGCCGGAATTGAAAAAGCCATCGGCGACGTCGCCAAGCGCGCGCGCGACGGCAAGATCACCCTCGCCGACCTCGAAGGCGGCGTCTTCACGATCACCAACGGCGGCACCTTCGGTTCGATGCTGTCGACCCCAATCATCAACGCCCCGCAGAGCGCCATCCTCGGCCTCCACGCCATCAACGACCGCCCGGTCGCCCTCAACGGCCAAGTCGTCATCCGCCCGATGATGTATCTCGCCCTCAGCTACGACCACCGCCTCGTCGACGGCAAAGAAGCCGTCACGTTCCTCGTGAGGGTCAAACAAGCCATCGAAGATCCCGCTCGCCTCCTCCTCGCCGTTTAAGCGTCGCAGCGCAATCCATCGCAACTGAGCCGGAGGCTTTCCCTCCGCTCATTTTTTCTGCGTTCCTCGCCGTTTCGTCGTTCAAAAAAACTCCTATGTCTTCCGCTCCTACTTCCTTCGATCTGATCGTCATCGGCGCCGGCCCTGGCGGCTACGTCTGCGCGTTTCGCGCCGCGCAGCTCGGCCTCAAAGT
Source organism: Opitutia bacterium (assembly GCA_947449835.1). Classification (GTDB taxonomy): domain Bacteria; phylum Verrucomicrobiota; class Verrucomicrobiia; order Opitutales; family Opitutaceae; genus Tous-C4FEB. Next base: position 8,110 of record CANFSZ010000081.1, on the reverse strand, counting down.
CGCCCTCATCGACAAACGCGGCACCCTCGGCGGCACTTGCCTCAACGTCGGCTGTATCCCCAGCAAAGCGCTGCTCCATTCCTCCGAGCAATTTGTCTTCGCCCGCTCGCACGCCGCCGCCCACGGCATCAAACTCACCGGCGTCGAACTCGACCTCACCACGTTGTTGAAGAAAAAAGACGACGTCGTCACGAAGCTCGTCGGGGGCGTCGCCCAACTCGCCAAGGGCCGTAAGATCACCGTCCTCACCGGCGCCGCGAGCTTCACCTCGCCGACCACGGTCAAAGTCGGCGACGAAATGCTCACCGCCAAAAACATCGTCATCGCGACCGGCTCTGCGCCCGTCGAGTTGCCGTTTATGAAATTTGACGGCACCAGCGTCGTCTCCAGCGACCACGCCATCAACTTCTCCAGCGTCCCGAAGAAACTCGTGGTTGTCGGCGGTGGCGCCATCGGCCTCGAACTCGGCTCGGTCTGGTCTCGCCTGGGCGCCGACGTCACCGTCGTCGAATTTCTCCCTAAAATCATCGCGACCTACGACGACGACATCGTCCGCAATTTCACCCGCATCCTCACCAAGCAAGGCCTCAAGATCGAGACCGGCGCGAAGGTCACCGGCTACGCCAAAGGCGTGCTCACCGCCGAGCGCGGCACCGAAAAACTTTCCTTCCCCGCCGACAAAGTCCTCGTCGCCGTCGGTCGTCGGCCGTTCACCGACAGCCTCGGCCTCGATCTCGCCGGCGTGCAGCTCGACGAGAAAAAACGCATCAAAGTTGACGCACACCTCAAGACCAACGTCCCCGGCATCTGGGCTCTCGGCGATGTGGTCGCCGGTCCCATGCTCGCGCACAAAGCCGAAGAAGACGGCGTCGCCGTCGCCGAATGGATCGCTGGCAAAGCCGGTCACGTGAACTGGGACTTAATTCCCGCCGTCGTTTACACCGATCCCGAAGTCGCCTCGATCGGCCTCGGCGAAGACGCCGCGAAAGCCGCCGGCCTCGCGATCAATGTCGGCAAATTCAACTTCGCCGCCAACGGCCGCGCCCTCGCCAACGACGCCACCGAAGGCTACGTCAAAATCATCGCCGACGCGAAAACCGATAAAATTCTCGGCGCCCAAATTCTCGGCAAAGGCGCCGGCGAATTGATCAGCGAGATCGTGACGCACATGGAGTACGGCGGCAGCGCCGAAGACCTCGCGCGCACCGTTCACGCGCATCCGACGATGAGTGAAGCCGTCAAAGAAGCCGCGCTCGCCGTCAGCAAGCGCGCCCTCCACGCGCTTTAAGCCGCCACGATCAGCTTCCGGACGCCGCCAACCACGCGGTGAATCCGCCGAAATCCCCGCCTTCACTGGCGGGGATTTTTTATTACATCCATCCACTGGCTACGACGAGCGCCACGCGCAAATGACTAGGACCAAGCCGACGGAGCTCGACTGGCAAAGGACTTGCTCAGGGACTACCCGCAACCCAAACCCTAACACGTGTCGCTCATCAGCACCAACTACGACGCCGGCTCTTTTTTCGACGAGATGTTCGAGCCCGACGGCCAAACCGTTCGCCCGCATTATCGCCGACTCGCCGAGCGTCTTACCACGCTCCCCGCCGCCGACTTCAACCAGCGCCGCGCCGCCGTGGACCTCGCGTTCTTGCGCCGCGGTGTCACGTTCACCGTCTACAACGATTCCGAGGGCACGGAGCGCATTTTCCCCTTCGACCTCATCCCGCGCATTATTCCAGGTCGAGAATGGGCCAAACTCGAAGCCGGCCTCATTCAGCGTATCACCGCGCTGAATCTTTTCCTCCACGATCTCTATCACGGCCAAAAAATCCTGAAGGATAAAATCGTCCCCGCCGCGCTCATCCTCGGCGCCAAACATTTTCGCCGCGAGTTCATGAACTTCAATGTCCCGCGCGACATCTACGTTCACATCTGCGGCACTGATCTGATCCGCGATCACGCCGGCAATTACCTCGTCCTCGAGGACAACCTGCGCTGTCCCTCCGGCGCCTCTTACATGCTCGAGAACCGCGTCGCGATGCGCCGAGCGTTTCCGAATCTTTTCTCCAGCTACGGCGTGCGCCCCGTCGAGACCTACGGCGACGCGCTCCTCAAATCCCTCCTCTACCTCGCGCCCGACCGCACCGACAAACCCAACGTAGTCCTTCTCACCCCCGGCGTCTACAACAGCGCCTATTTCGAGCACACTTTCCTCGCCCGCCAGATGGGCATCCCAATCGTCGAAGGCCGCGATCTTGTCGTACGTGACTCCAAAGTCTACATGCGCACCACCGCCGGCCTCGTTCAGGTCGACGTCATCTACCGCCGCATCGACGACGACTTCCTCGACCCCACTGTCTTCCGCGCCGATTCCATGCTCGGTGTCCCCGGCCTAGTTGGCGCCGCCCGCGCCGGCCACGTAGCTCTGGCCAACTCCATCGGCACTGGCGTCGCCGATGACAAAGTTATCTACGCCTACGTCCCCAAAATCATCAAATACTACCTCGGCGAAGAACCCATCCTCGCCAACGTAAACACTTACCTCGCCGCAGAGCCGCTCGACCGGAAATACATCCTCGAAAATATTTCCAAGCTCGTCGTGAAATCTGCCAACGAAGCCGGCGGCTACGGCATGTTGATCGGCCCCGCTTCCACCAAAGCCGAGTGCGAGAGCTTCCGCGCGCAAGTCGCCGCCAATCCCCGCAACTTCATCGCCCAAGATCCAATCGCCCTCTCGCGCTCGCCCACCTACTGCGACGGCGAACTCCAAGGCCGCCACATCGACCTGCGCCCGTACATCCTCTACGGCAAAAAAATCACAGTCACCCCCGGCGGCCTCACGCGCGTCGCCCTCCGCAAGGGCTCCCTCGTCGTCAACTCCTCCCAAGGCGGCGGCTCCAAAGACACCTGGGTCCTACAAGGCGACGAATAAAAATCACCGCGCCCAATCAAAAATTTCCGCCGTGCCTCCCGCCAACAAACTCCCGCCTTCCCGCCCGCAGGCCAACGTGATGCTCTCCCGCGTCGCGCACTCGCTGTATTGGATGAGCCGATACATCGAGCGCGCCGAAAACATCGCCCGCCTCCTCGAGGTCAACCTCCAGTTCCTCCTCGATTTTCAAGGCCTCAACGACGCCAGCCTCAAAGACCACTGGGACTCCATCATCCTCAGCACGGGCGAAGAAAAACTTTTCGCCGAGCACTACAAAACCGCCACCAGCCGCACGGTCACCGAATTCCTCGCCTTCGACCTGCGCAACCCCGGCTCCATCCTCGCCTGCGTCTTCGCTGCCCGCGAAAACGCCCGCATGATCCGCGACCAAATCTCCGCCGAGATGTGGGAGACGATCAACGAACTCCATCTTTACCTTAAATCGCAAAACACCACTGACGTCTGGGCCGGTGGCCCCCACGAATTTTTCGCCCGCATCAAACAAGCCTCCCATCTTTTTCAAGGACTCACCGGCGCCACCTACTCCCGCAGCGAAGGCTGGGAGTTCATCCAGTTCGGCAAATACATCGAGCGCGCCGACAAGACCACGCGCATCCTCGACGTCAAATACCACATTCTCCTACCCAACGCCTCCGACGTCGGCGGCGCCGTCGACACTGCGCAGTGGCAAGCCGTCCTCCGCTCCGCCAGCGCCCTTGAAGCCTACCGCCGCGCGCACGTCAGCGCCATCCTGCCTTGGAAGGCCGCCGAGTTTCTCGTCTTCTCTGATTCCTTTCCACGCTCGCTCCACTACTGTGTCGCCCAGATCGACGATTTTCTCCGCCGCATTTTGAGCGAAACCGGCGCCCGCCCCAAATCCGATGCCGCCCGCGCCGCCCGCCGCCTGCTCGCCGATCTCCAATCCTTGAGCATCGCCGAAATCATCGACCAAGGCCTCCACGAATTCCTCCAACAAGTGCAGACCACCCTCGACACCATCGGTGAAGAGGTCGTGCAAACGACCATGTTTTATCCCGCAGAATCGAGCGCCGAGGAACAGCAGCAACAGCAACAACAGTAGTGGCTACGCAATAATTTCCTTTGCGACCGCGCCGACCGCGCACCTGATTGATACGCCGCTTGGCCCATGCACTTGAGCATCCTTCACCGCACGACTTTCACCTACGCTGGCAAAGCGCATGACAGCTTCAACGAAGTGCGTCTCCGCCCCATCGACGACGCCTTTCAAAAGTGCGTGAACTTCGACTTGCGGCTCGAGCCGACTGCGACCCCGCAGGATTACAGCGATTTTTACGGCAACACGATTCACTATTTCGACATCGCCGAGGGTCACACCAAGCTCATCGTCGAAGCCCAATCGCTCGTCGAGACCACGCCCAACGACGACCGCCCTTCCGTCCCCTCCGTCTCCTCTTCCGATCTCGAACACTCCGCTGAGCGCGAGATGTTCGCCGAGTTTTACACCAGCTCTCATTACGTGCCGCTCGAGGTCGAGCTGTGGCGCGAAGCACAAGATGCCCTCTGCGACGGCCGCGCCGATGTCTGGAACGAAGTTTGCCGCCTCGGTCGCCACATCTACCGCACGTTCGCTTATAAACCGAAAACCACCGGCGTCAGCACCCGCGCCAACGACGCCCTGAAACTTCGCATGGGCGTCTGCCAAGATTTTGCCCACGTCCATCTCGGCCTTTGTCGCAGCCTCGGCATTCCCGCCCGTTACGTGAGCGGATATTTTTTCAACACCACCCGCCGCCCGCGCGAGATCGAAGCCTCGCACGCTTGGATCGAAGCCTATGTGCCCGGCTTCGGGTGGGCGGCGTTTGATCCCACTCACGACCGTCCCGCCGACGACCGGTACGTCAAAGTCGCCGTGGGCCGCGACTACGCCGACATCCGCCCCATCAACGGCACGTATCGCGGCGCACCCACTCGCTCGCTTAAAGTCGACGTCAAAGTCCGCCAGACCAACGGCCGGCTCGTTCCGGCCTGAAATTTTTAGCGCTTCTCCTGCTCGATGCTCGTCACCTTGCCGGTCGCATCGAACACCACCTTGAGTTGCTCCCGCGTCCGCCGCGCCGAGTAGCTCAAATAGTAAGGATAAAAGGGATCACCCCACGCGTAATAACAGTGATAATAGCCGCGATACAGGAGCACCCCGTCGTTGGAATCATAGATCATGTAACTCCAAATCTCCGTTGTGCCCTGCGCATCCGTGCGCGTCACGATGCGGTCGGGTTCACCTAGCGCCAGCTTCACCATTTCTTGGTCAAAGCCCACGCCCGCCTGTCCCTTCTTGATCATCTCTTGTTGCGCCGACGAGAGCCGCGCGAAGACCTCCGGATTTTTTTGGATCCGCGCCTCAGGCGTCGCGCATCCCGTCAACGCCACGACCCAAAAAAAAGCTACCACCACGAGTCCGAGTTTAAAACGTTTCATCTTGGTAAATATGCTAACACACCCGTTTAGATTCGCAACTTAGTGACGCACCTCGCCACCTTTAGTTTCACGTGAAAACACTCCTGCTCTGGGACATCGACGGCACGCTCCTCACCTCCGGCGGCGCCGGCATGCGCGCCCTACGCACCCCGCTCCGCGAACTCCACGGTATCCAGGCCAGCCTCGACGATATCGACTACGCGGGCCGCACCGATCGCCACATCTTGCGCCAGATTTTCACGCGCTACGATCTTCCCATTTCCGAGGAAAACTTCACTCGTTTCCTCGACCACTACGTCGCCACGCTGCCCGCCGAGCTCGCCAACCCCGGCGCCTTCATCCTACCCGGCGTTCCCGCCCTCCTCACCACCGCCGCCGCGCGGCCCGACATCACCCAAGCTCTCCTCACCGGTAACGTCCAACGCGGCGCCCGCGCTAAACTCAGCTTCCACGGCCTCTGGGATTTCTTTCCCTTCGGCGCCTTCGCCGACGACAGTGAACACCGCAACGATCTCGGGCCCCACGCCCTCCGTCGCGCCCGCGAACACACCGGCGTCGATTTCCCGCCCGAGCGCGTTTGGGTCATCGGCGACACGCCTCACGACATCGCCTGCGGTCGCATCATCGGTGCTCAGACTCTCGCCGTCGCCACCGGCAGCCACAGCGTCGCTGCGCTCTCCACTCACGCCCCCACCGCCGTCCTGTCCGACCTCAGCGACGCCACCGCATTCTGGCGCTTGATCGACAGCGCTTAAAAAATTATCTCCGGCCGGCCCATCTCATTCGCCACCTCAGCACCCCAACTCATTTTCCGGCGTGGGAAATTTGTTTGCGACCCTTCTGCGTCCATCGAATAACGACCCAAGCCCAACGCCCTCGCGGCAATTCCCTTAACTCGACTCCACTGTCCGCCATGTCCCAGCTGTTCACCATCGCCATCGGTTCCGACCACGCCGGCTTCGCCTACAAAGAAGCCATCAAAGCCATGCTCCTGACCGCCGGCCATACCGTGCGCGATCTCGGCACGCACTCGGAAGCGAGCTGCGATTACCCCGATTTCATCCGCCCCGTCGCCGAAGCCGTTGCCCGCGGCGAAGTCCAACGCGGCATCGTCCTCGGCGGCTCCGGCAACGGCGAAGCCATCGTCGCCAACCGCGTCAAAGGCGTTCGCTGCGGCCTCTGCTGGAACGAACAAGTCGCCATCTGGAACCGCTCCCACAACGACGCCAATTGTCTATCCCTCGGCCAACGTACCGTCACCGAAGCCGAGGCCTTGCACATCGTAAAAATCTGGCTCGCCACTCCGTTTGAAGGCGGTCGCCACATCGGTCGCATCACGAAAATCGACGCGGTGTAAACTGACTCCAAGCCACGCCGCCTCGCCCCGCCCATTCCTCATCGAGCTAAACTATGGGTCCGCGTCACCAAGGTTCGAAGGCCGAATCTCTCGCCCTCGACACCTACCTCAAACTCATGCGCGCCGCCGATTCGGTCACGGCCCGAGCCTACGTTGACCTGCCCGCGCATCTCACGCTCACCCAATTCGCTGCACTCGAAGCCCTCTACCATCTCGGCCCGCTCTTCCCATCCGAACTCGCCAGCAAGCTCCTCAAAAGCGGCGGCAACCTCACCCTCGTCGTAAAAAATCTCGAGCGCGACGGCCTCGTCACCCGCACCCGCGAAACAGGTGACCGCCGTTTCATCAAAGTCGAACTCACCCCCAAAGGCCGCCGCTTCATCGGTGCGCTTTTTCCCAAAATCGCCGCCAACCTTAACCGCGAATTCGCCATCATCTCGGCCCGCGACCAACTCGCCCTCGCCCGCATCTGCAAACAGCTCGGCCACGGGCGCCTGCTCACCGCCTTCGCCGCCCGTTAAGCGATCACCACCTCAAACGCACTCCGACTCCGCTTACCCATGATCGCACGCACGCTCCTTTTGATCAGTCTAGTTTGCCTCACGCGCGTCTCTGCCGCCGACCTCTTCAATGGCCGCGATTTCACCGGCTGGGAGCTCATCACCCTCCCCGCCACCCCGGCCTCCATCACTACGGTTTGCCATTACAATCCCGACGGTTCTCTCGCCGTCGCCGGCCAACCGATCTGCTACCTCGCCACCACCGCCGCCTACGAAAATTACACGCTTCACGCCGAGTGGCGCTGGACCGACAAACCCGGCAACGGCGGCATCTTGCTCCACATCGCCTCTGGCCCCAAAGACCGCGCGTGGCCGCTCTGCCTCCAAGTTCAGACGAAAAACAAAGCCGTCGGCGACCTCATCCCGATGGCCGGCGCCACCTTCGCCGAACCACTCGACCCCGCCGCCAAAGTCCCCGCTCGCCCCCACACCGCCGCCGATAGCGAAAAACCCGTCGGCGCGTGGAACCGTTGCGACATCGTCTGCCGCGACGGCACCATCACCGTCACCGTCAACGGCGTCCTCCAAAATAAAATCTCCCGCGCCACGCCGCACTCCGGCCGCATCGGCTTCCAACTCGAGGGCATCCCCTTCGAACTCCGCGCTGTCCGCCTGACGCCACTCTGACGCGCCGCGCCACCTGCTCCACTCTGAAAAATGCCGACGTTCTACGAACAACTCGCCGCCCTTGAGCGCGAGTCCGCGGCTTTTGTTCTCGTCGTCTTAGTCGATGCGCTCGGCAGCACGCCCCAAGACACTGGCGCCAAAATGATTGTCACGCCTGCGGGCCTGCTCACCGGC
>CANFSZ010000080.1 GCA_947449835.1 Opitutia bacterium | reverse complement strand
TCGGCTCCGAAGCGACGACGTCGATCATCCTTCCGCTGAAAAATATCATTCCGCCGATCGAAGTGCCCGCCGACACGGCTTGGGTGCAACGCATCAAATTCCAAAGTCCCTTGCTCAGCAAATTCTGGGGCCACCCGATGTACCTCGGCGCTACGATTCTTTTGCCCAAAGATTACGACCAACACCCGGACGTGCATTATCCGGTCGTTTACATTCAAAATCATTTCAGCATCGCGGCGCCCTTTGGATTTAATCCCGTGATTAAGAGCGACGTGACAGGCAGCTCAGACGGAGCCGCCGGCCAAGTGGATAAAGGCTCGGGATTTTCCGCGGCGTGGCAATCCGCCGATTTTCCGCGGATGATTCTCGTCACGTTTCAACATCCTACGCCGTATTTCGACGATTCTTACGGCGTGAATTCGCCCAATTGCGGACCTTACGGCGACGCCATCTTGCAGGAGTTGATGCCGGCGCTGGAGGCGCGTTTTCGCATGATCAAAGCCGAATACGCGCGCGTGCTCACCGGGAGCTCCACGGGCGGCTGGGGCTCGTTGGCTTTGCAGCTTTATTATCCGGAAGTCTTCGGCGGCGCGTGGGCGTTTTCGCCGGATCCGGTGGATTTCCGGCTCTATTATGGCGGTGTAAATATTTACGCCGACGAAAACGCCTTTATCGAAAAAACCGCGCCCGGCCTGGAAGGGGGCGCGACGATGAATCGCCGCAGTAGCCAACGCGCCGCGGTGCTGGGTACGCAGGAAGGGCGTTTCGAATGGTGGAAACACACTTCAGTCGGACCCGACGGCTATCCCCTGCCCGTCTGGGATTTGAAGACCGGAAGAATAGATCGCGCCGTCGTCGATGCGATGCGCGCCAACAATTTCGATCTCCGCGAATACCTTTCCCGCCAATGGCCGCAGATCGGCTCCAAACTCGTGGGTAAACTCCACGTCTGCGCGGCGGCGGTGGATAGTTTTTATTCCAACTTCGCCGTGCGCCTGCTTGATGAGTTCATGCAAGCCACGCAAAACCCGCACGATGCCGGCTCGTTTCAGTATGGGCCGCCGTCCTCGCGTCATGGTTGGCAGCCGATGACCAACGTCGAATTACTCCGCGAAATCGACCAACACATCGCCGCGCGGGCTCCGGCGAGCGCCAAACCGGCGGCGTGGCATTATTGAGTGCACGGCCAACGCCAGAGTTCTTTTACGTTGGCTGAAAACAGGCGCTTGACTTGCCTAAGTCGAATTCTACGTTTCGCACTCTTTCCCGTTTCCACGGGGTGGTAGCTCAGCTGGTTAGAGCGTCTGCCTGTCACGCAGAAGGTCGCGGGTTCGAGTCCCGTCCATCCCGCCAGTTTTGGTAGCCGCTAACTGAAATACAGTTAGCGGCTTCTTCTTTTCCAGCGGTCTTTCCCGCAGCGAGGATACAATTAAAGACGCCGGGATGCGACGGAGTCGACCCTCGACCGAAGCCTAAAAACCGACCCACAAGCGTGTTACCGCACCAAGCACGGCCGCTTGGGGTCGAATTTCCAATCCGGGATAAAATACTGCATCGCCACCGTGTCGTCGCGGGCCCCGCCCCCGACACGCCGATAAAGCTCGTGAGCCTGCTCCAATTGCACGGGGTCGATCTCAATCCCGAGTCCCGGCCGCGAAGGTACGGTGAGTTTACCTTCGGCGATCACCAACGGCTCACGCGTGAGGCGTTGGCCGTCTTGCCATATCCAATGGGTGTCGATCGCCGTCACGCGCCCCGGGGCCGCGGCGGCGACGTGAGTAAACATCGCGAGTGAAACATCGAAGTGGTTATTAGAATGCGAACCCCACATCAGCCCGCGTTCCTCGCACACCTGGGCGACGCGCACCGAGCCTTGCATCGTCCAGAAATGCGGATCGGCCAGCGGAATATCCACCGCTTGCAACGCCAGCGCGTGACCCAGTTCACGCCAATCCGTCGCCACCATATTGGTCGCCGTGGGCAAACCCGTCGCGCGGCGAAACTCCGCCATGATCTCGCGGCCGGAAAATCCTTTCTCGGCGCCGCATGGGTCTTCGGCGTAAGCCAAAACCTCATTTTGGCCGCGACACAGGCGCACCGCTTCGTCGAGCGACCAAGCCCCGTTGGGATCGAGCGTGATGCGGGAATGCGGAAACCGCTGCGCGAGCGCCGTGACCGCCTCCATTTCTTCTTCGCCGCAACAGACGCCGCCCTTGAGCTTGAAATCGCTGAAACCGTAGCGATCTTGCGCGGCCTCAGCCAGGCGCACGATCTCGGGCGTGGTCAACGCGACTTCGTGACGCAGCCGCAGCCAATCATCCCGCGCCGCGGGTTCGCTGCGATAGGCTAGATCCGTTTTCGTCCGATCTCCGACGTAGAAAAGATAACCGAGCACCTCGACGGACTTGCGCTGCTGACCGACGCCGAGCAACGCCGCCACCGGCACGTTCAAGAATTGTCCATGCAGATCGAGCATCGCGGACTCGATCGCTGTCATCGCGTGGATCGTCGTGCGGAGATCAAACGTTTGCTGTCCGCGCCCGCCCGCATCGCGGTCACCAAAACGCTCGCGCATCGTCTCGATCACCGCCGCACTCGCACCGATTGGCTGGCCAATGACGAGCTCGCGCGCGTCCTCCAGCGTCTGGCGAATTTTTTCTCCGCCCGGCACCTCGCCGACGCCCGTGCGGCCAGAATTATCCGTGAGCAACACGATGTTGCGCGTGAAATATGGCCCATGCGCGCCACTGAGATTGAGCAACATGCTATCGTGACCCGCGACAGGAACCACGCGCATCGTGACCACACTGGGCAAATCTCGATCAAGCGGAGCATGCATAAGTAAAAGGTGGTCTTGAATTAAGCGTTATCGCGTTCAACTCGCCTTGAGTTCCACGCGCTTGATTTCGCCGACAATTAAAAGATAGCTCGCGATGGCCAACGCCGCGTGCGCGCTCACATAAACGAGCGCCCAGTTGAACGAACCCGTCGCCTTCAAGATGTAGCCGATCGCGATCGGCGTGATGATGCCGGCGGTATTGCCGAAAGTGTTGAATAACCCGCCGCACAATCCTGTGACCGATTTCGGCGAGGTGTCGGAAATTACCGCCCAACCCAACGCGCCCACGCCTTTGCCGAAAAACGCGAGGCTCATCAACGTGATCACCGCCCATTGCGCACTCACGTAGTTGCACGCCACCATGCTCACCGAGAGCAACATTCCAACGACGATCGGCGTCTTGCGCGCCAAGGTCAGAGACTTTCCGCGACGCACCAATTCATCGGAAAACCAACCGCCCAAAATCCCGCCGCCAAACCCACACAGCGCCGGCAACGCCGCCACAAAACCCACCTGCAAGATCGACATCCCGCGCTCCTTCACGAGGTAGATCGGAAACCACGTGAGAAAAAACCACGTGAGCGTCGTGATGCAGTATTGCCCCAAATAAATCCCCAACAGCATCCGGTTGCCGAGCAATTCACCGATGACCGCCCAGCGCACGCCGCCCTGAGCCCCGGACTTTCCACTCGTTTCCAAATCGATCAAACCGCCACCGCGCTCAATGTGATCGAGCTCCGCCGCGTTGGCTCGGGGATGCTCGCGTGGGTTATAAATCAATTTCGGCCAAGCGACGGCGAATACGAGTCCGAGCGCGCCCATGAACCAAAACACATATTCCCAACCCCAAGTGTGAGCGATCCAACCCATAATCGGCGCGAAGAGCACCGTGGCGAAATACTGCGCCGAATTAAAAATAGCCGAAGCTTGGCCGCGCTCCGCCGTCGGAAACCAAGCCGCCACAATCCGCGCGTTGGCGGGAAACGACGGAGCCTCGGCCGCCCCCAGCAAAAACCGCAGCCCAAACAATACCATCACCGCCACGCGACCATCGAAGCCGCCCACACAACCCTGCAATAGCGTGAACAACGACCAAAGCGCGATGCTCCAGCCATAAATCCGTCGTGAACCCAACCGGTCGAGCAGCCAACCTCCCGGAATCTGCGCCAGTACGTACGACCACGCGAACGCCGAGAACAGGTACCCCATCGTCACCGCGTCTAACTTCAGATCCTTCGAAACCATCGTGCCGACAATCGAGAGCGTCGCGCGATCCGCGTAGTTGAGCGACGTCAGCAGAAATAAAATAAACACGATCACGTAACGCACCCGCGTCCGAGGCGCTTGGGTCGATGCAGGGGCAGCGTTCATGGCGCGCGCTTATTGCGGACCGAGGACGTTAATGAGCGCCGCGAGCCGCGCCGATTCTTCGGCACTCAGGTCGACCAGCGGCGGTCGTACCGGCCCCGCATCGCGACCGACGATGCGCGCCCCAGCTTTGATGATACTGACCGCATAACCGGGCTTCCGATTACGGATTTCCAAGTAGGGCAGGAAAAACGTGTCGAGCAGTCGCCCCATCGTAGCGTGATCATCCGTCGCGACGGCGTGGTAAAACTCCATCGCCGTCTTCGGGATAAAGTTAAACACCGCCGAGGAATACACCGGCACGCCGAGCGCCCTATAAGCCGCCGCATAAACTTCCGCCGTCGGTAAACCGCCCAGATACGCGAAGCGATCGCCGAGTTTGCGCCGGATCGTCACCATTAACTCAATCTCGCCGATGCCGTCTTTGAAGCCGATGAGGTTCGGGCAACGTTCCGCCAGTTTGACCAACGTATCCGCCTGCAAACGACACGCCCCGCGGTTGTAAATGATAACGCCCAATTTCACCGAACGACACACCGCCTCGACATGCGCCGCGAGCCCCTCCTGCCCTGCTTCCGTCAAATAATGCGGGAGCAACAAAATCCCCTGCGCGCCGAGGCGCTCAGCTTCCTGCGCGAAGGCGATCGCCTGCCGCGTCGGGCCGCCGGCACCGGCGATAATCGGTACGCCATCGCGACACGTCGTGACCGCGGTGCGGATCACCGCGCTGTAGTCCTGCGCCGTAAGCGAAAAAAATTCTCCCGTCCCTCCCGCCGCAAATAACACCGTCGCGCCGTAGGGCATGAGCCACTCGAGCCGTTTCACATACGTCGCCGCGCAGAAATCGCCGGCCGCATCAAAATCAGTAATGGGAAACGACAATAGCCCAGCCGACATCGTTTTCTTCAATTCCGCAGGATTCATAAGGGGTAAAGGGGAGCGCGAAAATTCATGCGTGCCCGCGCATCGCAAAGCAAGCACCCGTCACACTCACGCCACTCCCACGTAACACCCAGCGCCACCGCTTGTCCGCGCCTCAAGCGAGATCACCCGCCTGAGGGCGCAGCACAATTTCTTCGACCACCGTTTTGCGCGAAAGCCGATAAACCTCCAAAAATGCCCGCGCGACATCCTCCGCTGGCATCATCCGCTCGGCGGCGACTCCGCTCTCACTCCAAGACGGCGACCACGTCGCGCCCGGATACACGCAACACACACGCACGCCGGCCGACCTGGTTTCCGCGCGCAGTACCTTCGCCAGACCCGTCACGCCAAATTTCGCCGAGCAATAGCCCGCGCCGCCCGGATAAGCCGCAAGGCCCGCGATCGAGCTCATGAAAAAAATATCGCCGCGCCGGCGCCGCGTCATCGCCGGCACAAAGGCGCGCGTCATTAAAAATGCGCTGCGCAGATTCGCCGCATACATCCGGTCAAATTGCGCCACACTCGTCGCGGTTAACGCACTCGCCTCGAATTTTCCGGCGTTGTTGATCAACACATCGACGGTGCCGAAGCGTTTCAATACCGCGCGTTTGAGCGCGGCCACCGCGGTCTCGTCGCTCACGTCACACGGAAAGATTTCGACCGCCGCCGCATCGCCGCTGAGCACTCGCGCACAACGCTTCGCGACCGTGCGCAGATTTTTTTCCGAGCGGGCCACGAGCGCGAGCTTCACGCCCGCTACATGCGCGGCAAAAACACGGGCTAAGGCCGCGCCGATGCCTTGGGAGGCGCCGGTGATCAGGACGACGGGAGCTTTCATCGTTGGCATTGGCGCCGAAACCCGACGCAGAACGAGAAACTTATCTTTCGCGGCTTAGGCTTCATAACGTAACCGAGCGGACGCGACGATCAGCAGATCAACGATTGAAAATCGGAAAAGTCTGCCGTGAAGCCGCCTTTCACGCCCTTGCAGATGACGCTCACCGCGTCGTGCGAATGCAACGATTCGAGGTGCGCACAAGCGACTTGAAAATCCTCGATGCGTTTGTCGGCTCCCAATTCGCGGTAAAGTAACCGCGCGGCATCTTCGACGAATTTGATATGCGCGCCATTGAGTTCGGCGAAGGCCTGCTCGTCCTCGCGTTTCACCACGACTTGCGTCTCGGTTTTGAGCGCGTTGGCGCAGTGTTGCTGGAGATCTTCGATCGTGAGCGAGCGGCTGGCGGCGAGCTCGACGCGTACGCGCGCTTTGGAGCGTTGGGCGTGCGGCGTAGCGAAAACACCACGCGTGTTGCGGGCGTGTTCCGCGAGCTCCGCGCTGCATGGACATGTGGACGAGTACACGAAATCAAAATCGATGAAGCGCCGGTATTTTCCTGTGCGGTCCATCGTCCCTTCGAAAGCGACGCGGTAATACTGCCAGCCAGAGAGCCCGCTCCGCAGACTTTTTTGGCGAATCGGGAAGGAGAACGAGAGCTTGATCCGCGCATCGAAGGTGTCGATTTTGCGCTGATATTTCGCAAGGAGCCGGCGCAGCACGTCGAAGGTAAAAACGTCGTCTTCGTGCTCGTAAAAAGACCGCATGATGCGGCCCATGTTGATGCCTTTGAGGCCGGCTTGGAGGGAAACGGTGCCCGTGACGCTCGTCTCGAGGGTGTGAACCTTGCCGTTGGCCGCGCGGAATTTAAGCGGCAGACGAAAATTGGCGCAGCCGACTTGCTGGATGGGCACGCGGGCGCCATCGGCGGCATTCACCGCTTCCATCATATCGGGCAGGGATTTCTGGTAAGCGGCGTCGGTTTTGAACGTCGCGTCAAAGGTGCGATTCACCAGCGGGGCGACGCCACCAGCGGTGTGATGCAGATACATCGGTTTCTTCTTCATCTCGTTTTTAGTAGTTCAGTCGGGCGATGCCAGTGGTGGGGACGATAACCTTGGCCCCGTTAAAAACGGGGGAACTGGCGCGGAGAGTTTAATTGACGTCGAGGCCGTGATATTCGGCAAAGTTGCGAGGCGTCTCGTAGAGCCGCACGCAGTGCAGCCGTCCGGCCGTGATGTACGGGGCGATCTCGTTCCAAAAAGCGATCACGAGATTCTCCGTCGAAGGAATCACCCCGCGCAGGAAATCGACTTCGTCGTTAAGGTTGCGGTGATCGCATTTATCCACCACGGCGGTGTGCAAAATACGCTTCAACTCGCCGAGATCCATGATGTAACCCGTCTCAGGATCGGGCGCACCCCGCACCGTGACCTCTAGGACGTAATTATGTCCGTGCCAGTGCGGATTGGTGCACAAGCCGTAGTGCGCAACATTCCATTTTTGACTCTTGGTCGGATTGTAAAGTCGATGCGCCGAATTGAAATGCACCTGCCGCGTGATCGATACCACCCCAGGCAACACCCGCGGCGCGGCGGCCGACACGGAGCGTGACTCGGATTTTTTGGCGACAGATTTCTTGGGCATGGAGGTGGAATAAATAGCACAAAAGCCCCCTCCGTCAACCGCCACGGTCGGACCGCAGGCTCGTCCTTTCCGATTGAATCGCCGGCCGAGGCCACGCTGAATCTACGTTTTCTACCTCGCGCCCATGCCCATCCGCAAAGCCCTCATCACCGCGGCCAACCCCCGCCAACGCACGCTTCCGCTGCAAACCCTCATCGACCAGCAGGGCGAATCTAAGTCCGCCCTCCAGATCGTACTCGAGGAAGCCGCGGGCGCCGGGATCGAGGAATTTTGCGTCGTCGTATGCCCTGGCGACGAGACGGCCTACGCCGAGGCCTGCGGCGCGCTGCGCTCGCGCGTGCGTTTCATCGCGCAACCCACCCCGCGAGGCTACGGCCACGCCATTCTCTGCGGGCGCGAATTCGTCGGCGAACAACCGTTTCTCCACCTCGTCGGCGATCACCTCCACGTCGCGCACGGTAGCACCAGTTGCGCCCGCCAGTTGATCGACATCGCCGTCGCCGAAAACGCCTCCGTCTCCGCCGTGCAACCCACCCGCGAGAGCCAGCTCACGTCTTACGGCGCCATCGGCGGTAAACTGATCGGCGGCGATCGTCCGATTTACCAGATCGATACTGTCCTTGAAAAACCCACGCCCACCGTCGCAGAGCAACAGCTGATCGTCCCCGGCCAGCGCGCTGGTTTTTACCTCTGCTTTTTTGGCCTGCACGTGCTCGGGCCGGATCTTTTCAACATCCTCGACGAGCAACACGCCGCCGCACCCGATCAATCCCTCGGCCTCTCGCCGGCGCTACACACGCTCGCTGCCCGCCGGCGTTATCTCGCGTTTTCCATCGCGGGACGTCGCTACGACATCGGGGCGCCCTACGGCCTGTTGCTCGCGCAACTCGCGCTCTCACTTTCCGGCCGCGACCGCGATCGCGTTCTAACGCAGCTCGTCGAGCTCCTCGCCATCCGCCACGATAAACCATGAGCGCCCGCGTCACCGATCTCATCGCCGCCGCCGACGCCGCGACGCGCGACCAAGCCATCGACGCGTGGTGCCAAGGCCGCTCCGTCGCGCAACTGCTCGCCGACTGCGCCGAACTCGACTCCTTCCGTCGCCGCGAAACCAACCTCTATCAACGCGTTCGCGCCCTGTTTTTCATCACCGCGATCCACCGCTATCACCTGCCGGCGCGCCCCGACCTCCCGCGCCTCGGCCGCGTGCCGTACGAGGGATTTCGCCACTTGCTCGAGCGCCGCTTTGAAGAGGCCATTGCGGTCTTCGCCGCTGCCCAAGCCACCCATGGCCCGAGCGAGACGCTCTCCAGCGCCCTCGCCTCCGCCCATCACGCCCTCGCGTTTCAGACGCTCGCCGACCAAGTCCGCCGCACCGTCCGTTCCACCCGCGGCAACGCCTGGATGTTCCGCCTCGGCCATCCGCTCGACCAACCGCTGCGCGTCCGCCCCGAGCTCCTAGCCCGCGAAAACACCACCGCCCCCTACCCGCTCCTGCGCGAACTCACACCCGTGCGTATGGACCTCACCCACTGCGGCTGGAGCGATATCTTTTTTCTCGGCATGGATTTCCCCGAGGGCGCGCGCGTACTCAACATCTCCGTCGATCTCGGCGTCCACGCTCGCGACGCCGCCCCGCGCCCGCCCGTCGAAGCGTATTTCCGCGTGATCGATGAGCCCGTGATCCGGCTCGCCAGCGTCGACCTCGAGACCACCGCAACCCTCACGACGCTCGACGATGTTTTTGATTTCGGCCGCGACTATCTCGGGCTCTTAAAAGCCGCCGTCATCGCCGCCGGACTCGTTCCGCCCGGCATCGAGCGCTCCGGCGCGAGCCTCGCCGCGCTGCTCGCTACGATTTTCGGCCCCGGTCGTGGCTTCGAACTCGTCAGTAACGTCAACCGCATCCCGAAAGGCTCGCGCCTCGCCGTTTCTACCAATCTCCTGGGCGCGCTCATCGGCGTTTGCATGCGCGCGAC
>CANFSZ010000079.1 GCA_947449835.1 Opitutia bacterium | reverse complement strand
GATTTTGCGCAGTTCACCGGTTTTGGGGTCTTTGGAAAAGGGCCGGCCGTAGGTGATGGAGACCAGGGTGACGTTGGGCCGCGTACCGTACCGCGCGTAAATGCTTTCGTGTGGGCTGGTGCGTTTTTGTTGGGCGGCGAGGGGGAGCGCGCCGACGAAGAGCGCGGCGAAAACTAGGACGAGTGAGGTGATTTTTTTCATGAAGTGAGACGGGTGGGTTAAGGGGAAAGCAAACGACTGACGTTGAATACGACACGGGGCGTGGCGCGCATGTCAATCGGTGGGCGGGGATTGACGCGGTGGGCGCGGTGCGGCCCGATGAATGGCTATGGCGCGCAGTGTGGTACTTGCAGGCACGGTGCGGTGTGAGCGTTGTCAGCTCCCGCCGCGTTGGTGTGTGTGCGCTGGGCTCGGGCCAGTCGAGAGCGCTCTCGGGGTGGATGTGTTGATGCACCATCGCGAACAGTGGCGCCCGAGTAGCACGGGAAAGTTGATCGAACGCGTTGTGAGCGGGTCTCGGACGCACGTGTATCAACGCGAGAAACCGCGCGAACGAGCGGATCTGGTTCGGCCTGGGCGGGAGTTGTGGATTTTGCACCCGTTGGGGGAGCCGCTGGATCGCATGACGTTGCCGCCTGCGGGGGAAGTGCAGGTGTTGTTGCTCGATGGGAGCTGGGGCGAGGCCGCGGAGATGGTGCGCGCGGTGGAACCGTGGGGCCGGCGCGTGAGTGTGCCGATGTTGGGCAAGAGCCGGTACTGGCTGCGCGAACAACAAGGCGAAGGAAAATTTTCCACGGTGGAGGCATTGCTGGCGATTTTGGCGGCGCTGGGGCAGAGCGAGGCGGAGGCGCAACTGCGGCTGCATTTTGAACTACACGTGTATGCGAGCTTATTGGCGCGGGGCCGAAAATGGCCGGCGGCGGAGTACCTCGATGCTTCGCCGATCAAGACTGCGTTGCCCGATTTTCTGCGGCGGTTGATCGAGCCGCGACGCGGTGCTCCACACGTGGCACGGAAGGCGCGGCTCGAGGCGCAGGGCGAGACGAACGCGGACGACACTGTATAACGCGGCGCGGGCTACGGTCGGATGGATTTTCGATTGAGGGCCAGAGAGTAGATGGACTTGATGACGGACTTATGAAGTTACCTCAGAATCGGTTCCTGTCTCGCGGGTGGAAGTGTGCGCTGCTGCTTGCGGGCGTGGCGCTGTGGTCGCTGCCGACGATGCACGCGGCAGTCGTGGCGGGAACTCCGGAGGCCGCGGGATTTTCTACTGAGCGCCTGAAACGGCTCGATGCCGTGGTACAGGATCAGATTGACCAAAGGCACATGGCGGGCGCTGTCGTTTATATAGCGCGCGATGGTAAACCTGTGCATTTCCGTGGCTATGGCATGCAGGAAATCGAGACCGGCAAGACGATGCCTACGGATGCGATTTTCCGTATCGCCTCGATGAGCAAGGCGCTCACGACGACGGCGATCATGATACTCTACGAAGAAGGTAAATTCATGCTGCACGATCCCGTGGCGAAATTTATCCCGGCTTTTGCGAAGTCTTCCGTGGCCGTGGCGCCACCGGCCGGTTCGCCGCCCGACGTGAAATTTGTCCTCGTGCCCGCGAAGCGCCCGATCCAGATCCGCGATCTGCTCACGCACACCGCTGGGTTGACCTACGGTGACGGCCTGGCGGTCGATCTTTACAAACAGGCGAAAGTTTACGGCTGGTATTTTGCCGACAAGGACGAGTCGATCGCTACGGTGATCGATCGCCTCGCGACGCTGCCGCTCCACGGCCAACCCGGTGAAACGTGGCAGTACGGTTTCTCGCTAGATGTCCTCGGGCGCGTGGTGGAAGTCGCCTCTGGGATGCCGCTCGACCAATTTTTCCAGCAGCGAATTTTCGGACCGCTCAAGATGGTAGACAGCGGATTTTTCCTGCCGCCGGAGAAGGCGGCGCGACTGGCGCCCGTCTATGGTTACGAGAAGGGCGAACTGACGTTGCGAGAAAATTCGGCGAAGACCGATTACATCCAAGGTCCGCGCAAATGTTTCTCTGGCGGTGCGGGCGTGCTTTCGACGACCAGCGATTACGCGCGGTTTCTACAGATGTTGCTTAACGGCGGCGAACTTGACGGCGTGCGCTTACTCGGTCCGAAGAGCGTCGAATTGATGCATGCAAACCACACGGGCGAAAAATACATGCGCGACTCCAGCGCGTTTGGCCTCGGGTTTTGGGTGGATAACGATCTCGGCTTTTTCGGAGAACTCGGCACCGAGGGCGCTTACGGCTGGGGTAGTGCGTATTTCCCCCAATATGTGGTGGACCCGAAGGAGAAAATCGTGGCGATGCTGATGACGCAGTTGAAGCCGGCGGGCGGCCTCGACCTGAATCAGAAGTTCAAAGTCATGATGTATCAGGCGCTGATCGATTCGCGCAGCGCGAAGTAAGTTTCTGCCGCGACACCGCGCGCGGGCGCAGGGCCACGAAGTTCGTCCGCGCGGGCGGGCGGGCCTCGTCGCCCCGCCCGCGTTTTTTTTATTTTTGCGCGCGGATGGGGACGAGCAACGCGCTGAGTTCCTTGACGGTCGCGGCGTGTGCGGAATCGGTGGCGAGGTTTCGGACCTCGGCGGGATCGGCGATTTCGTCAAATAGTTGGGCGGCGATGACTTGGCCTTTGGCGTTGGACCATTCGGTGTAGCGCCAACGGTCAGTTCTGACGGAGTAACCGTCACCATTATTGCCGCGGCGGACCTGGGTGAAGGCGGCGGGTTTGGCGATGTGCTGGGCATCGTCAAGCACGGGGCGGAGATCGGTGCCGTCGAGATAGGCGGGGCGAGGGAGGCCGCTGAGGCCGGCGAGCGTCGGGTAAAGATCGACCATTTCAACTAGGGTTTTGGCCGTGCGGCCGTTGGCCTTGGCGCCGGGGGCGGCGATGATGAGCGGCACGCGGGTGCTGCGCTCGAACAGACTTTGTTTTTGCCAGAGACCGTGGTCGCCGAGGTGGTAGCCGTGGTCGCTGGTGAAAACGATCACGGTGTTCTGCGCGAGGCCGAGGCGGTCGAGGGCATCGACGACGCGGCCGAGTTGCGCGTCCATGAACGAAGTGGAGCCGTGATAAGCTTGGATGGCGTCGCGCCGGAGCGCGTCGGTGAGTTTGCCTTGGGCGGCGTTGGCGCTCAGGTAGGCGGCGGCGGGCGTGCGGTCGCGGTCGTCGTCGCTGAGCGTGGGCAACGCGATTTTATCGGTGGGGTAGAGTTCGAACCATTTTTTCGGGGCGACGTACGGGGTGTGCGGACGGTAGAAACCGACGGCGAGGAAGAACGGCCGGGATTCGCGTTTGAAGCGCTCGAGCAAGCGGATCGCCTCGGTGGCGCCGATGCCGTCAGTGTGGTCGACGTCTTCGCCCTCATCGTCGGCGAGCCAGCTCAACGTGCCGCCGAATTGGCCGGGCTCGAGGGAGAAGATTTTATCGTGTTCCTCGCGGTCGCGGCCGCGTGGGTTCACGACCTGGTCCCACGAAGGGTAGTCGTCGAGGCTGGACGTGCCGATGTCGAGCGGCACGCCGTAGTGGTAGAGTTTGCCGACGCGGGCGGAGAACCAGCCGTTTTTCTTAAACAACTGCGGGAGGGTGACGGTCTCCGGGATTTTTTCGCGGAAGTGCGAAGCGACGGGGCCTTTCAAACCGGGATTGGTGAGCACGCCGGTGGCGTTGGGCCGGCGGCCGGTGAGGAACGAAGAGCGGCTCGGCGAGCAGAGCGGGAATTGGCAATACGCGCGCTCGAAGCGGACGCCGCGGGCGGCGAGGCGGTCGATGTTGGGCGTGAGCATGCCGGGGGCTCCGTAGCTGCCGAGATCGCAGTTGAGGTCGTCGGCGATGAGGAAGAGGACGTTGAGCTTGGGCGGCGTGGAAGTCGCGGTGGCGGCGGCGAATAACGGCGCGATTAAGACGAAGGCGGCGACGCGCGCGAGCGACGTCAGGGGGTGAATGACGGAACGGGGCATGGCCGCAGCGTGCGCAGAAGTGTCGGCGCGGCGAGGCGAAAGACGCGGGCGCAACGCGTGGGTTTTAACGTAGCAACGGACTGCGGCCGGGGCGGGCGCAGTCATCGAAGGGCAGCAAGCCGGTGCCGTGGTATTCGGCGTAGTTGAAGGCGGCGGAGAAGTGGTGTTGCGGGTCGTCGTAGAACGTCGTGAAGGAACCGCCGTAGAAATTGCGACCGCTGCCGGCGGTGCCGACGGTGAGCGTGACCTCGCCGTGGAGGCGGGGCTTATATGTGACGGTTTCGACGACGTTGTCGGCGACTTTGGCTTTCGCGGCAAGCGTGGCGACGACGGGCGCGGGGCGTTGGGCGACGGCGCGGGCGACGACGGCATCGAGGGCGGTGCGCTCGGGGGGTGTCAGCGCGGCGAGGCCGGCGGCGGCGACTTGGTCGGCGGTGCGGCGCGAGAGAAACGAGCGGGAGAAAGCGACGACGTCGCCTTGGCGCGCGACGGTGAGCTCGCGGGCGACTTGGGTATCGAGCGCAGCGAGTTGCGCGGCGGAAAGGTGGTGCAGGCCGGCGGCAGTGCGATCGGCGGAAGCGAGTTGCGCGGTGTACGACGGAGTTTCCTCGGCGCGCGTCGGGATGAGGAAAACCAAAAAACTGGCCGCGAGGGCGAGCCCGATACGGAAAAAACTGCGGAGGAACGGCGGCATGAAAAAGCAAGGAGGCGAGAAAGACGGAGCGTGCGCGGGCTACGGCTTGGGCGCGGTGAGGCGGCTGGTTTTTATATTGTTGGTCGGATCTTGGTCGTTGATGCCGATGGGCGCGCTGAGGGTGGTTTTGTAGGTGAGGGCGCCGCGGGTGGCGAGGGTGGTTTTATCGACGGGCACGGCGATGACGGCGTTGGCGCCGGCGGCGAGGGCGGGGACGCGGTAGTTGGCCGTGAGGCCATCGGTGTCGACGTCGAGCGTGAGGCCGGAGAGGGCTTGGCCGCCGCGATTTTGGATGACGATGTCCATCTGGGCGCGGGCGGAATCGTAGAAGTGGCTGGAAAGAGCGGCGTCGACGCGCGTGGGGTCGTTGCGGCCGAGCGCCCAGCCGAGGTTGAGGGTGCCGCGGCCGTAGTCGGCGTCGGGTCCGGGGGCGCCGGCGTCGTTGGTGGTGGCGGCGAGGATTTCCCAAGCTTGGGTGGCGGTGAGCGTGGGGTTGGCGGAGAGGACCGTGGCGAGTGCGCCGGCGACGAGTGGAGCGGCGGCGGACGTGCCATCGACGTAGACGCGCTGTTGGTTGATCCACGCGGTTTGGACGCCGTAGCCGGGGGCGGAAATCTGGAGTTGGGGGCCGGAGTTGGAAAACGTGACCTGTTGACCGACGGCATCGACGGCGCCGACGGAGATGACGCGGGCATCGGCGGCGGGCCACGTGAGGCGTGTGGCTTGGTCGTTGCCGGCGGCGGCGACGATGAGCGCGCCGTGCGTGTCGGCGTAGTCGATGGCGGCGAGCAGGACGTTGCTGGTGGCGTAGCCGCCGAGGCTGATGTTGATGATTTTGGCGCCGGCATCGACGGCGGCGAGGATGCCTTGGGCCACGGTGAAAATGTCGCTGAGCCCATCGGCGTTGGTGACGCGGATGCTGAGGATCGTGGCGGCGGGGGCGACGCCGGGGGCATCGGGCGAGAGGCCGGCGGCGAGGGCGGCGACGGCGGTGCCGTGACCGGAGGCGTTGGTGCCGTCGGGGAGCTGACCGGCGCCGACGTCGAGGGTGCGGACGCGGCCGTTGAAGGTGGGGTCGAGGGCGTTTACGCCGCTGTCGAGGATGGCGATGGTGACGCCGCGGCCCCACGTGGTGCGGTCGGCGGTGGCGCCGATGGCGGCGAGCGTGGTGTTGCGCAGCGGAATCAAGTCGAGGGCGGCGCGATCGGCGGTGGTGAGTTTATCGGGGATGCGGAGGTAGTTGTTGGCGGCCGCGTCGGCGTAGTCGGCGGTGTGGCGGAGGATGTCGTTTTGGATGGCGGCGATGCGCTCGTAGCGAATGCGGACCGTGTGGAGCGCGTCGAGTTGGGCGATGACGCTCAGGCCTTGGGCGGAGGCGCGGGCGAGGAAGCGCCGATAGGCTGCGTCGTCGCGGAACGTCAGCGTGGCTTCGTGGGAGCGGGCTTCGGGCGAGGCGAGCAGCGCGCGGAGGCCGGAGAAAAATAAATCGGCGGTGGCGGCGAGGGCTTCGTCGGGCGTGGCCACGACGGGCGCGGGAGTGGGGGAGGCGTTGACCGAAGGAGCGGGGCGAGGGGCGGGGCGCGACGGACGCGCGGCGATTAGAATGGCGATCACGAGCCCACCGGCGAGAAAGAGAGCCAGATAAATGCTGCGGAGGCGCATGGTGATTCGGATGGGACGGGAACTGACGCCGGAAGTTTCACCGATTCATGGGGCCGGGGCGAGCGGCGAACGCGGGCGCCGCGGAGTTATGGCGGGTGGCGGCAGGGGTGGTGGCGCGGGTGGCGGAAGCGGTTAGGTCTCGCACTTCAAGACGTAGACGGCGCCTTTTTCGGAGCCGATGGCGAGCAGGCGGTCGTCGGGCGACCAGACGAGTTTCGTGGCGGCGTGGGGCATTTTGACGGTGGCGCGGAGGGGTTTGGCGCGCTCGGGGCTCCAGATTTGGACGACGCCGTCGAGGCTCGCGGAGGCGAGGAGGCTGTGGGTGTTTTGAAAAGCGACGGCGCAGACGGGTGCTTCGTGGGGCAACATGGCGGGTTCGCGGCCCTCGGGGCCGGCGCCGGCGCAGTCCCAGATGCAGGCGTCGCGCCCGCCGCCGGTGGCGAGCCAGCGGGAGGCTTGGTCGTAGGAGAGGTGTTTCACTTTCGACTCGTAGCCGCTCATGTGGAGCTCGACGTCGGTCTCAGGAATCCAGAGGTGCACGCTCGGGTCTTGGTTGCCGGAGACGAGCCATTTGCTGTCGGGTGACCAGACGAGGGCGTGGATGCCGTTGGCGTAGGGGAAGGTTTTTTGAAGGAGGAAATCGTCGGCATCCCAGAGTTGGACGCCGCCGAAGTGCGCGGCGGCAACGCAACCGGCGCCGGGTTGGGCGGCGAGGGCGGTGATGGATTTGGCGGCGTCGGCGAACGTGTGGGCGACCGAGCCGTCGGCGCGGAGGGCGGTGAGTTTGCGGCCGGCGGCGGCGAAGAGCGTGGTGCGGCTCCAGGCGAGATGTTCGACCCAAGCGGTGCCGAGGGCGGCGGTGGCGGTGTGTTGGCCGGCGGGTGCGTCCCAGAGTTTGACGGCGCCGTCTTGGCCGCCGGTCGCGAGAACGGTGGAGGTGGCGGGTTGCCAGGCGAGGCAGTTGGTGCCGTCGGCGTGACCGGGGAGTTCGTGGCGACGGGCGCCGTCGGTGGCGGCGAAAAGGGAAACGGGGCCGGCGGCGCTTGCGGCGGCGAGCAGGTGGCCGTCGGGTGCCCACGCGAGGTCGATGGCGTAGTCGTCGAGGGTGGCGGCCCAGTGCTTGGTGAGTTGCATCGGCGGGAGGCTGAGGGCGGGGCGGAGTGGCGCGCAAGGCGTGAGTCGCGGGCGGAGTTTTTTTCGAGGTTGAGCTTGGCGAGGGCAGGGCGGTGTGTCTTCAATCGTGCGTCCGTTTCACCTCACGTTTCTTCACCCCTGAACCCAACTTAGCCGGAGCGTCTGCGGGCATCCGGTCAAAAAATCCATCACGATGTCTCAATCCACCCAACTCAATCGTCGCGATTTCATCACGTTTTCAGCCATGGCCGCGGCCATGCTGGGCGTCTCCGGCTGCGCCAGTTTCCCGAAGGACGCGAACTCGCCGCGCAAACCCCGGCCCATCGCGCCCGGCGCCAAGATCCGCGTCGCGCAGATCGGCTGCGGCGGCAAGGGCTTCTCGGACATCATGGCGCACCGCGACGAAGAAGTCGTGGCGTTGTGCGACATCGATTGGGAAGGCGCCACGCCGCGCGGCAACGCCAACGGCAATGAGCCCGTTAAGTTGTCCAACGTGAAGAAGCTCATCGCGGAATTCCCGAAGGCGAAACGTTACACCGATTTCCGGAAAATGCTCCTCGAGATGGACGACCAGATCGACGCGGTCGGCATCGCGACGCCGGATCACATGCATTTTCTCCCCGCCTACATGGCGATCATGATGGGCAAACACGTTTACGTGCAAAAGCCCCTCACGCAGACCGTCGGCGAAGCCCGTGAGTTGCTCCGCCTCGCCCGCCTCAATGGCGTGTGCACGCAAATGGGTAATCAAGGTCACGCGGGCGAAGGCATCCGCCTCGTGCGCGAGTGGTTCCAAGCCGGCGTGCTCGGCGACGTGCGCGAAGTGCAAATCTGGACCAACCGTTCCGCCACGTCGGCCGGCGTCGTCTGGCCCCAAGGCATGCAAGAATGGCCCGCGGCTGAGACGCCCCCGGCGGGCTTCTCGCAGGACTTGTTCCTCGGTCGCTCCCAAGAACGCACCTTCAGCCGCGCGATTCATCCGTTCAAATGGCGCGGTTACCAGGACTACGGTTGCGGCGCCCTCGGCGACATGGCGTGCCATCTCATGGACGCCGCGTATTGGAACCTCAACCTCGGCGCGCCCACGAGCGTCGAGCTCAAGAAAATCACCGGCAAGAGCTCGATCGCGTTCCCGAAATCCGCGGTCGTCGAATATCAGTTCCCCGCGCGCGGCAACCTCCCACCCGTGAAACTCACGTGGTATGAAGGCGGCGAAAAACCCGAAAAACCCACGCAGCTCGAAGAGTCCCGCCAGCTCGCCAAAGGCGGCCAGCTCATCATCGGCAGCAAGGGCACCGTTTACGACGGCAACGATTACTGCAACAGCCCGCGTTTCCTCCCCGAGTCGTTCCACAAAGAACTCGTCGAAGGCGGCAAACTTCCGCCCAAGACGCTCCCGCGCGTGCCGGAAAATAATCCCCACAAAGAATGGACCTCCGCGATCCGGGCCAACAATCCCACGGCCGCCGGCTCCAACTTCGAATACTCGGTGCCGTTCACCGAGATGGTCTGCCTCGGCACGATGTCGATTCTCGTGGGCAAGAAGTTTACGTGGGACCCCGTCGCCATGAAGACCAGCCTGCCCGAAGCCGATAAACTGCTCTACCCAACCTACCGCCAAGGTTGGTCGATGCCCGATATCGCCGCGAAGATCGTCTGATTCTGAGCTGAGTATTCATCCGGGTAACACGCCCGGACCCGTTTCAGAGTTGCCGCCAAGCCGGGGATGAAAAATCCTCGGCTTGGCTTTTTTCTGCACCCCACAACCCCGTTTCGTTTCCTCTGTTCGCGGCACGAATTTTCCGTCCGCGTAGTCATATTTTTTACCATGCTACCGCCAACCCTGCTCCGTACCGCTGTACTCCGTCGCTTATTCACCGGCTCCGCTTTCCTGCTCCTTGCGCCGCTGCTCGCCGCGCAAATCGCCACGCCGCCGACGCCCGCGGCAAAGACGGCCGTGGGAAAAAAACCACCCGTACCCGAGACCGTCTCCACCGCCGCCGAACCCGTCACCCCGCCAACGGCCGCCGAGTTGGTCACCCTCTCGCCCTTCGTCGTCGAGACCGACACCGATAAAGGTTACCAATCCGCCTCCACGCTCGCCGGCACGCGCTTGCGCACCGAGCTCCGCG
>CANFSZ010000078.1 GCA_947449835.1 Opitutia bacterium | reverse complement strand
TGTCGGCTGCAAAGCCCATAGGGGCCGAGACAGCCATCAACGCGGCCAAACAGGAAACCAAGTATTTCTTGGTCCTGGGTGCGGTGCTGGTTTCTGATTTCATTCTTATTGTGTGGGGGTTGGTCGTTTGCCGGTCTTTTCTCAGCGATCGAACGCTGTCAAAGGATCGGAAAAAATGAAGAGTTATTGATACAGGGCGAGGGAAAAAAACAAGTCTTTACGCAATCATCTGGCCGCTTTGGCTGGTGGCGACCACCAAGCTCGGGGCTACGGTGATGCCGATGCGTCCTATGATTTTGGGGTTATCTATGCGCCAGACGAGGTGATCGACGACCTTCCGCACAAGTGTGGGGAGGTTGATGTCCAGCGCTGGCGGCAGGTGGTCGAGATTGTGGTATATGACCGGGTTGTAATTGCCCAAAATAGCTTCGAAATCGCGCTCGGATTTCAGTCCAGCCAGCCGGAGCGAACGAAAGAGCGAGCCGCAAAAATGGTCGACGGGGACGTAGATTCCAGTAGGGCGGGGGCTGATCTGGCAAAAACGTTTGGCTAGCGCGTCGCTTTCTTCGTGGACCGGCACGATCTCGAGGAAGTTAACGGGCTTGGTCTTACCGAGGATGCTGTGGACGGTGAGACCGAGCTCTTTGGCTTGCTCGATGAATGCCTTCACGCGCCAGCCCACGGCGCTGTAACCGGAGTCGGCGGCGATGACGGCGAGCGATTTGTGCCCGTGCTGGTGAAGGTAGTTAGCGGCCATGCGACCGTTGGCGTCGTTGTCCGGCTCGACGAAGTCGCCGGCATAAGTCTGCGAGCGCCGGGTCATGAACCACACGTTAGGCAGGTCGCCGAGCTTGGATAGGCAGGCCTGCGAAGGTTCCATGCCTTGGATGATCACGCCGTCGACTTGGCGCTCCGCGAGCGCGCGGGGCAGATCATCGGGCGTATCGGTGAACAACACGCTGAGTTCGAGCCGCTGGCGATCGTTGGAATGCTGCGTCTGCAGCAGCTGATCTTGGAACCAATTAAAACTGGAATTTTTCTTCGCGCCAACGAACCAGACCGCGATTTTTTTCGGGGTTGCGAGTCGAGATTTCGGTCCACGCCGGCGATGGAGCGGGGTCGGAACGTAGTCAGACTCGGTCATCACCGAACGGACGCGCTCAAGCCGGTCGGGCGCCACCAAGTGGGGCTGGTTGATCACGCGCGATACAGTCGCGGGCGAGACCTTGGCCTTACGGGCAATGTCAGCGATGAGCAGGGGGGGCATACGAGGTAACCTGAAAGTTTCAGAAAGAATCCACTGAAACCTTGGGGTTTGGTCAAGGGTTTTGTTGCTGAAACGATCGGTGATAGTCGGGCAAAAATGTCGGCTTAACGGGCGATTTAAGCGGCGCGTTTGAGGGCGCGGCGCCAGGCGCCAGCGTAGGCTTTGCGCGCGGCGATGGCATCGGGCCACGGGTGGGGGTTGGTGCTCACATGGTAACCGTGGCTCATGCCTAACTCGGGGCATGTCCAGAGCGTGTTGCCGGGGCGCGGGCCTTTCAGCCAGAGCGTGAAAAGGTCTTCGACGAAGGCCAGATAATCGCGGAATTCGGGGGTCGCCTGCCCGCGACCATCGGTCACGGGGATCTGGCAATGTTGACTGTTAAAGGGACGCAGGTGAAACATTTGAGAATGTTGGATCGACTCGGGCCAGGCGAGTAGGCGCGCGGAATAGTCTTTCGGCATCACGTGCTTGGAGATAGCGAAATGCGAATGATCCCAAGTCACGGGCATGATCTCGCGCGTGGCTTTTTGGTAGAGGCGGGCGATTTCGGTGAATTTTTCGGGGGTTTCCGTCGCCGTGTCGCGGTGGACTTCGATGTGGACGCCGAGTTCAAGGGAACGGGAAAGCTTGATCAAACGGACCGCCATAGCCGCAGCTTTTTTTGGCGGTGTATCATGGTTGAGCAGCTGGATGTTAATGAAATGAACGCCCAATTTTTTCTGCGCTTCGAGTCGTGGTTTGGCTACGGCCAAATCCCCGCAATCAAACCCGCTCATCAGCACCAAACCGCGTTGATCGGCGCCCGCTTTGAGCTCAGGCGTCACATAGGCGCATACACCGTCAAAACCGGCGGCGTCGATGGCATCGAGCTTTTGCGCGAGTGACCATTCGCGACGTTTTGAAGGCCAGTCGTGCATCGACCACGGCGAGGCGCATTGAATGAGGCGAGGGGACTTAGGGGCGTTTGAAAGCGTCATTTTGAAATTTCATAGAAAATACTGATTTAAATCTGAAAAATGACTAGAACATTCTGAAACGGGCCTTGCACTTCCCTTAGGCTGCGTTGCTTGTTGTAGGCACCTCATTTTTTGGGCGATTTTCTGTGGGTCTGCTGGTCCTTTTCTTTAGTTTAATCCCTTTTTCCTGCAAATTTTAGCCTGATTTTCTTCTCCCTGCCACTTGCCCCATGAAACCGTTTATTGATTCTGCCACTTGGATTTGGTCCGCCGAAGGCTCGCACGGAGCGCCGGCGCCTGCGGCCGCGACGCCGTCGCATTATCAAGTGCGATTGTTTCGCCGGAGCTTTGAGATCAAGGATTTAGCGACGGCGGCGCTGACGGTGCACGTCTCGGGTGACAGCCGTTATTTGTTCTATTGTAATGGTGTCTTGGTCGGGCGCGGTCCGGCCAAGGGCGATGTGAATCATCATTTTTACGAGACGTTTGATCTTAAGCCGCTGTTGCGAGCGGGGCGCAACGTGCTCGCGGCGCTTGTGCAGGATATGTCGCGCGTGGCGCATCGGCCGGCGTTGCTCGGGGCGCCGTGCTCCATTATGACGTATACAGGCGGCTGGGTGCTTGAGGGTGCGTTGCGGGATGGCGCTGGCAAAGTCGTGGAGAACCTCCGCACGGATGCGGCGTGGCGTGTGGCCGTCGACGCGGCGCATCGGTTTCAAAACGAAAACACCACGTTCGAAGGTTATCTCGGCTATTTCGAACACCGGGTTTCGCGCTTGTTGGCCGCGGGTTGGAACCTGCCCGATTTTGACGACGCCAGTTGGGCCGCGGCGCATGTGCTGTTTAAGGCGGAGCTTTTGGAAAATCGCCGCGACCCGACGAGTCCCTACGGCTTGGTGCCGCGCATGATTCCGATGCTCGAGGAAGAACGCATGGATCTTTTCAGCGACGTCTTCGGGCCGGGCGGACGCGATGCGACGCCGGATTGGCTGGCGCTGATCACGCAAGGTCGACCGGTGACGTTGCCCGCGGGCGCGGAGGTGGATCTGATTTTGGATCACGCGAAACTCACCTCGGCGTTTCCGCAATTGGTGATTTCTGGCGGCGCGGGCGCGAACGTGCGCTTGACCTACGCGGAGGCGTTGCGCCTGCCGTGGGAAACGCCCGGCGCGACGCTGCTCGGCAAGAAGCAACCGCTCGCCAATCTCGCGTCGCATTTCGCCGACGAGAACACCGGTTGGACCTTCGACCGCCGCGGCAAGATCACGGGTTGGTGCGATATTTGGGAGCCCGCTGGTCACGGCACCACGGCTGCGCCCGAGCGCTTTGAACCACTGCATTGGCGCGCCTACCGTTACGTCGGCTTGCGCATCAAGGTCGGCGCCGCGCCTCTCACGGTGCACGCCTGCACGCAACGTTTCACCGCTTACCCGTATCGCATCGCGTCGACGTTCGCTTCGTCCGATGTGCGGCTCGATCGCGTGTGGACGGCGAGTTTGGAAACGATGCGGTTGTGCTCGCACGAGACGTTTGAGGACTGCCCGCATTACGAGCAGATGCAATATGCCGGGGACACGATGATCACCTCGAAGATCGCGATGCTCGCGACGGGCGATTACCGACTCAGTAAGCAAGCGCTGTATCACTTCGACTGGTCGCGCCTCTCCGACGGCCTCACGCAGAGTCGTTATCCATCGCGGCTCG
Source organism: Opitutia bacterium (assembly GCA_947449835.1). GTDB lineage: Bacteria > Verrucomicrobiota > Verrucomicrobiia > Opitutales > Opitutaceae > Tous-C4FEB. Next base: position 5,932 of record CANFSZ010000078.1, on the reverse strand, counting down.
TGCAGATTATCCCCACGTGGTCGTTGCACTGGATCACCAACATCCGCGACTACGTCATGTGCTCCGGCGACGTCGCCACGGTGCGCGATTTGCTGCCCGGCGCGCGCGCCGTCCTCGATTGGTATCGCCGCCACACCGACGCAAGCGGCCTGCCCGCGAAGTTGCCTTTCTGGAACATCACCGACTGGTGCCCATGGTGGCCGCGCGGTGTCGTGCCCGGTGCCGATGCTGGTCCCACGACGATCTTGAGCGCGCAATACATCCAAGGTCTCGCCGAGATGGCCGAGCTTCTGCGCCTCGCCGACGCCACCCGTCACGCCGCGGAAATCACCGCGCTCGAAGCCGAAGCTGCGCGCCTGCGTCCCGCTTTGCACGCGCTCACGTGGAGCGAAACCGAGGGGCTTTATTTCGACCGCCCCGGCGGCCCGGAAGTCTCCCAATACGGCAACGCTTGGGCCATCATCGCCGGCCTCGCCGGTCCGCGTGAGATCAAGCGGATCTTCGAGCGTTTCCCGCTCGATGCGAAACTCGCTCCCGGCTCGTTCTTCTGCTGGCACTTTATTTTCACTGCGCTCGTGCGCGCCGGACTTTACGACCGCATGCCGACGTACCTCGGCCCGTGGCACGAATCGCTCGATTACGGTCTGACGACCTTCGTCGAGGAAAACTCCTACTGGCGCTCGCTCTGTCACGCGTGGTCCGCGCATCCCGCCCTCGAGTTTCTCCAACGCATCTTGGGCGTCACTCCGACCGCGCCCGGTTTCGCGCGCGTCACTATTCAACCGCATCTCTGCGGACTCGCCCACGCCGCCGGCAGCGTCTGCACGCCGCACGGCCCTATCGAAGTCGCCTGGCAGATTCATGGCGGTCAATTTACGCTCAAGATCAACGCCCCCGCCGGCCTCGACCTCACGGTCATCGCGCCCGACTCGGCTGCGACCACGCGCCAATTCTCCGGCGGCACTTTCCAAGAAACCTTCCCCCTCGCTGCTCGCTCATGAAAACGCTCCGCCTCGATCACGCTCCCGGCTCCGCTGTCACCGTCCACTGCGGCGAAGGCGTTTTGCTGCGCTACGTCTACTGCCCGACGACCGCAGCCAACGAATCCCCGCGCCCCTACGCGCACCCCGTTAACACGCTCGCCGGCGACACGCTCACCAACTTCCGCCCCAACGATCACCCCTGGCACCACGCGCTGAGCTTCACGCTGAACAACGTCTCGGGCGCCAACTTCTGGGGCGGCCCCACGTGTCTGCGCGGCGACGGCTACAAATGGCGCGACGATCACGGTTCGCAAAACCACCTCGAGTGGACGCGCCTCGAAGCCTCCGGGACAACCGCGACGCTTGCCCACACGCTCTCCTGGCGTCGCCTCGCCGAGACGCTTTTCCGCGAGACGCGCACGCTCGTCCTCAACGTCGACGAAGCCGCCCAAGCTTGGTCGCTCCACTGGCGCAGCCACCTCACCAATGTCAGCGGTCGCACGCTTTCGCTCGGCAACCCGCATTCGCACGGTGGCCTCGCCGGCTCGCACTACAACGGCCTCCAATTCCGCGGCGCCCGCGAGCTCCTCGACGATCACCTCGACCCGACGATTAAAGTCACCGCCGAAGGTGGCCTCGACGGTATCCCCGCCGTCCACGGCGCATCAGCCCGCTGGATGGAATGGCATGGTCAACTCGACGGCACGCTCCACCGCGTGAAAATCCGTTTCGAAAATAACCCCGGCCCGCTCCCGTGGTTTGTGCGTCGCAATTATCCCCTCGCGGCCTTACCGGTTCAATTCGACCAAAACCTCGAGCTCGCGGCCGGCGCGGAACTCCACCTCGACCACACGCTCACATTTCAATCCATCGCATGAACACCGACCGCCGCTCCTTTTTGCAAAATTTCGGGGTCGGTGCGCTCGGTGCGCTCGCGCTCAGCTCGCCTGCCCGCGCCGCCGCGACGGGCAAAACCGCGGCGGCTCCGCTCCCGCCGTTTCCGGCGGGCAACGCTGAAGCCTACTGGCGCGCCGTCCGAGCCCAGTTTCCTCTGCTCGATAACCCGACTTACCTCAACGTCGGCGGCCTAGGACCCACGCCGCAGCCGGTGCTCGACAAAGTTTTCTCCACCATGCTTCAGCTCCAGGAGCATTCCGAAACCGGTTACGCTTTGATCGAGCCGGCCCGCGAGACGCTCGCGCGTTACACCGGCGTGAAGCCCCACGAAATCTGTTTCACGCGCAACGCCACCGAAGCCACGTCCATCATCGCCGCCGGTCTCAAACTGCGCGAAGGCGACGAAGTCATCTTCGAATCTCACGCGCACCCTGGGGGTTCTTTTACTTGGTATAACCAAGCCAACCTGCGCGGCGTGAAGGTGAAAATCTTCGTCCCCGACAACGCTAGCCCCGCCGCCAACCTCGCTCGCATCAGCGAACTCGTGACGCCGCGTACCCGCGTGATCCAAGTCAGCCACATCACGTGCACCACCGGACTCGTGATGCCCGTGCGCGAGATTGCCGCCTTCGCCGCGGCTCGTGGCATTTGGTTCCACATCGATGGCGCCCAATCCGTTGGTATGATTCCTGTGAACTTCGCCGCAATCGGCTGCGATTCGTTCGCGCTCAGCGGCCACAAATGGCTCGGCGGTCCGCATGAGACCGGCCTACTTTATCTGCGCCACGATCGTACCGCGGATGTTGCTGTGCCGCTCACCGGCGCCCACGCCGCCGAATTGCCCTACTTGCCCGGCGAACTCAAATACGCACCTGGCGCCCTGCGCCACGAATATGGCACGCGCAACGCTGGCCTCATCGTCGGCCTCGCCGAAGCGGTGCAGTTTCAAGAACGCATCGGCATCGCGCGCATCGCCGCCCACGGCCGCGAACTCGCTACGCGGCTATTCGATGAAATTTCCCGTATCGACGGCATTATTATGCACACCCCTCGGCATGATGAACTCCGTTCCTCGATGACGACGTTTTCTCATCCGCGCGCCGACGCTGCCAAATTTTTTACCTACCTACTAAAATCGCATCAGCTCCGATGCAGGCCTATCACGGAGCAGAAACTCGAAGCGGTGCGCGTCTCGACGCACATCTTTAATTCTCACGCCGATTGCGAACGCGTCATCGCCGGTGTGCGCGCCTCGCTCCGCGATTTATAAACCGTCATGGCTGCTCACCCACGTTCCCCCTCGGCTTGTGCTGCGACCTCGCTCGGTCGCGGCACAACTTCAGGGCGCGGCGGGTTCCAGCTCGGCGACCAACTCGATCTCCACCGGCGCACCCGCTGGCAACGACGACACGCCCACGGCCGCGCGCGCGTGTCGGCCCTTTTCGCCAAACACCGCAACGAACAGATCGGAGGCACCGTTGATGACCTTCGGCTGCGCGGTGAATTCATCCGTGCAATTCACAAAACCGGTGACCTTCACGATGCGTTTCACGCGCGCGAGATCGCCGACTTCGGCCTGCAACACCGCGATGAGTTGCAGCGCACACGTGCGCGCGACGTCGGCGCCCTGCGCCTCGCTCAACTCGCGGCCGACTTTCCCAGCTGTAAATTTCCCGTCGGCACCGCGCGCGATTTGACCGGCGAGAAACACCAGATTTCCGCTGCGCACCGCCGGCACATAGTTGGCGATCGCCGCCGGCACGCTCGGGAGCTTGAGCCCCAGCGCGGCAAGTTTCTGCTCGGGCGTGGCGGTATCAGCTGCGTTCACGACGGCGAACGAGCAAAGCGTGATCAAACCAAGGCGCAGGAATGTTTTCATAAAAATTATCCGCTCACGTCGGACGAATTCTCCGCTCATCGCAACCTCGGAACCTAGTTTTCTGCGCCATCTATTTCCTTTTTTCATGAATACGAAAATCTCAGCTTTCATTCTCTTCGGTTTTTTGGCGCTGAGGACTCTCGCGGCCGCTGCGCCTGCCTACGATTTTTTTGTCTGCGCTAATATCAATCGCAATTACGTCATCGGCTCCAAAATTGTCACGACCAACGGTATTTTTCAACGTGACGCCGCGGGCGAGTGGCAGCACCTCGGCTACAACGACACCGGCATCAGCGCCCTCGCGTTCGATCCGCGCGATCGCAACGTCATTTACACTACGGGCCTCAACGGGCTCTGGCGCAGCCTCGACGGTGGCAAACTTTGGCGCATGTGCAACGACTGGACGATGACTGAGGCACGCGATGTTGCGGTCGATCCGCACGCTCCCGATCACGTTTATCTCGCGCTGCCTGATGGCGTCGCATTTTCCGCCGACCGCGCGCAGACCCTCGTGCGTCGTGAAAACGGTCTGCCTGCCCGTGGTAAATACACGCAAGTGCTCCAGATTGATCGCACGCGGGCCGGTCGCGTTTTAGCTGGTTGTGAACTCGGCGTCTATCTCACCGAAGACGCCGCGCTCCATTGGCGCCAAGTTTTACCGACGAAGGAAATGGTCTTCGATATCCAACAATCTCCGCACGATCCACTCGTCTGGCTGGCCGTGACGCAGAGCGCCGGTGCTTGGCGCTCGGTTGACGGCGGTCAGTCTTGGAAACAGCTCGCCGCGGTGCCGACCACGCATCCGCTTTATAACATCACGTTCGATGTCACGAACGCGCAGCGGCTCGCGATCGGCAGCTGGGGTCTCGGTGCGTTGACGAGCGAAGATGGCGGTCAGACTTGGATTAATCGCAACGCCGGTTTGCCCGCACCGCATCGCGTGTGGCGCGTCGGCGTCGATCCGACCGGGCAACTTTACGCGAGTGTCGTCGCTGAGACGCTTTTCGTCTCCTCGGACTTCGGTCGCACGTGGAAACCCGATTCGCTGGCTGGATCGGTGGTGAACAAATTCCTCATCCAGCCCAAGAGCGCTCATTAATCCTCGAACTATCCTCGCTATGAAACGCGCTTTTATTTCTGTTCTAATTTTTTCTTTTTCGGCCCTCGTCGTCGCGGCCCAACCTGCTTTTGAAGCCCCGCCACCCTCGACCGTGCCGGTGCTGGATCCGGTGAAGCGTCGCGCTGAATACCTCGCGCGCGTCAACGAAGTCATTAACTGGGCCGCCGATGGTGGACAGGCCAAGACCGATGATCCCGCCAAACTCGATCTCGCCATGATCGCGGCGAAGATTGTGCTGAAGGACGATTTACACGGCTGCTCGCAGCGCGTGATCAATCTGATGAGCGACCCTGGTACCGGCCCGTTCTGGATGTTTCCCACGGTCTGTATCGCGTATCTGGGGCGCGATCATCTGACCCCGGAGGCTCTCGCCTCGATCCGCACGGCGTGGCGTACCACGCGGCAATTGCGCGGCGACACCGAGAACCACTGGGCGATGTATTATATTTCGCTGTATTTGATGGCCGAACTTTACCCCAACGAACCGGCTGAGTCGTGGTATTCCGGCAAGTCTTCCTCTGAGAATCTAGCCGAGGCGCGCTCTTACCTGATTCACTGGATGGATCTCGCTACGACCGTCGGCCAAGGCGAATTCAACCCCACGCATTACATCGGTGAATATGTGATTCCGCTGCAGTTCCTCGCCAATTGGGCGAAAGATCCGGTGATGAAAAAACGCGGCACCATGATGCTCGACTGGCTCTTCGCCGAGCTCGCCGCCAACACCCTCAATGGCGTCCTGCGCGGCCCCAATGCTCGCACCGATGAAGGCTCCGCCATCGAACGCTGGCAGGCGATGGCCTCCTATTTCAGCTGGTTGCTCTTCGGTAACACGCCGCCGACGGCCGGCTACGGCGGCTGGGGGCTTTATTTCGCCCCGCTCGCGGCCAACTACGAAGTCCCCGAAGTCATTTACCGCATCGCGACCGATCGCGCCGGCGACTACCTGCAACGCGACCGCGCGCGCGTCCGCCGTTTCTGGCGTTACAGCGACGAACTTTCTCCGCCCGTCTACAAGACCAACTACCTGCGTCGTGATTACGCCGTCGGCTC
>CANFSZ010000077.1 GCA_947449835.1 Opitutia bacterium | reverse complement strand
GTGGCGGCTTCGTTTCCTATCACGCCGCCAATAATGCTTTCGCCGACTGGCCCGAATACAACGCGATCATCGGCCTTGGCGGCTGGGGCGGTCGCAACGAAAAATCCGGCCCCTACCTTCGCCTCCGCGGCGCCGGTTGGATTAAAGACCTCACCGCTGGCCCAGGCGGCGGCCACGGCGCCCAACACGAATTTCTCGTCGAGGCCCACGTCGCCGATCACCCGATCCTCCGCGGCCTGCCCGCCCAATGGATGCACGCCAAAGACGAACTCTACCACGGCCTGCGCGGCCCCGCCGAAAACGTCACCGTCCTCGCCTCCGCGCTCTCCGATAAAACCAACGAACACGAGCCCATGTTGATGGTGATTCCCTACGGTAAGGGTCGCGTTTTCCACACCACGCTCGGCCACGCGATCGACGCGGTGAACGGTCTCGGTTTCCAAATCACTTTCGCCCGTGGCACGGAATGGGCCGCCACCGGCCAAGTGACGTTGCCCGCGCCCGCCGCCGCCGCGCTGCCCGCCAACTCAGCCGCGCTGCGGCCCGTGCAGTAATTTTTACGACAAGGCGAGCGCCGGCTTGCTAGTTTCACGTTTTCCGCTCCTCGATGTTTTTTTCGCGCCTTCGCCCCATCGTCTCACTCGCGTCGTTCGCCGTCGGGGCGCTGTGGCCATTGCGCGCGGCCGAGTCGACGGGCCCGCTCCCGCCCCAACCGCGGCCGCCCATCCTCTCGCCGGCTGAAACCCTCAAAACCTTCGAGGTTCCGCCCGGTTATCGGCTCGAGTTGGTCCTGAGCGAGCCGCAGATCCGCTCGCCCGCCGTCACGGTTTTCGACGGCAACGGCCGCATGTTTGTCGCAGAGATGCGCACCTACATGCGCGACATCGACGCCACCGACGAGAAGGCTCCCACCAGCCGCGTCTCGATGCATTGGTCGTCGAAAAACGACGGGGTTTTTGACCGCCACTCGGTCTTCATCGACGGGTTGCTGCTCCCGCGCATGTTGCTGCCGTTGCGCGATAGTCTGCTCGTGCAAGAGACCGATAGCGGCGACCTTTTCGAATACCGCGACACCGATGGCGACGGCGTCGCCGACACCAAACGGCTCTTTTACCACCGCGAGCCGCAGCGCGCCAATCTCGAGCACCAATCCAGCGGGCTCATCTGGAGCGCCGATAACTGGATCTACACCACGGCCACCTCGTCGCGCATCCGTTGGAAGCCCGGCGGCATCATCCAAGAACCCACCGCACCCGACGGCGGCCAATGGGGCCTCACGCAGGACAACTTCGGCAAACCTTGGTTCGTCAACGCCGGCGGCGAAACCGGCCCCACCAATTTCCAATACCCCATCGCCTACGGTGCCTTCAACGCCCGCCAACAAATCACCGTCGACTACAAAGAGGTCTGGCCGCTCGTCGCCATTCCCGACGTCGAGGGCGGCGCCCGGCGTTTCCGCCCGCTCGAGAAAACGCTCAATCACATCACCGCCGCTTGCGGGGCCGATATCTACCGCGGCGACCACCTCCCCGCCGATCTCGTCGGCGATCTGCTTTATTGCGAACCGGTCGGCCGCCTGATTCGCCGCACCAAAATCGAAACCCGCGCCGGCCTCACTTACTTGCGCAACGCCTACGAGAAATCCGAGTTCATCCGCTCGTCCGATCCTTACTTTCGCCCCATCAATCTCGTCACCGCTCCCGACGGCGCGCTCTACATCACCGACATGTCGCGCGGCGTCGTCCAAGAAGGCAGCTGGACGAAAAAAGGTTCCTACCTGCGCACGGTCATCGAGCAGTACAGCCTCGATCAAAACATCAACAACGGCCGCATCTGGCGCCTCGTGCGCGAGGGCCAGCCCCTAGGCCCGCGCCCGCAGATGCTCGACGAAACCCCCGCGCAACTCGTCGCCCACCTCGCCCACCCCAACGGTTGGTGGCGCGACACCGCCCAGAAACTCCTCATCCTCGCCGAAGACCTTTCCGTCGTGCCCGCCCTCCAAACCCTGGCGCGCACCCACCCCGATACCCTCACGCGTTTCCACGCCCTCTGGACGCTTGAGGGCCTCGGCGCCCTCGACGCCACGCTCGTCCACGAAACCCTCCGCTCCGCCTCGCCCGAACTCCGCGTCACCGCCCTCCGCCTCAGCGAGACGCTCATCAAAGCCGGCGAGCCCACGCTCGGTGCCACCACCCTCGCCCTCCTCCAAGACCCCGATCCCGCCGTGGCCAACCAAGCGATGTTGAGCGCCTACCGCCTCAAGCTCCCCGAGGTCAAAACCCTCATCCAAAAAACCGCCGTCACCCACGCCGCCCCTGCCGTCAAAGAAATCGCCGCCCAACTCCTCAACCCGCTCTCCGGCCAGATCGCACCCGGCTTCGACCCCGCCGCCCGCGGTCAACTCCAACACGGCAAACAGATCTACCAAGAACTGTGTTTCGCCTGCCACGGCATCGACGGTCGCGGCACTCCGATCGACGGTAGTGCCTTCACCCTCGCCCCGCCCCTCGCCGGTTCCACCACCGCCCTGGGCCACCGCGACCTCGCTCTCAACGCCGTCCTCTTCGGCCTCGCCGGGCCCATCGCCGGACACGCCTACGACGCCCAAATGGCCCCGATGGGCGCCAACGACGACGCGTGGCTCGCCGACATCGTTTCCTACATCCGCACCAGCTTCGGCAACACCGCCGGCCTCGTCGCCCCCGCCGACGTTGCCCGTCTCCGCGCCGCCCACCCCGGCCGCACGGAGGCGTGGACGCTCGCTACCCTCCACCCACTCGTGGCCCAACCTCTCCCCAACCGCGCCGCGTGGCGCATCACCTCCAATCGCGTGCGCGTCGCCGATGCCCCCGCGCTCACCACGAGCCCGATCACGCTCCCCTTCACCGTGGAATCCGGCCAGACCGCCGGCGCCTGGTTGCAAATCGAGTTACCCGCGCCCGCCACGCTCTGCGAAATCCGCCTCGGCAGCACCCAATACCCCCGCAACGCCGCCCGCGCCCTCACCGTCGAACTCTCCATGGATGGCATCGCTTGGTCCGCGCCCGTCGCGACTGTCAAAGGCAACGCCCCCGTCCTCGAATTTGCCTTCGCCGCCAAGCCCGCGAAATTCCTGCGCCTCACGCAGACCGCCCCAGCGACCAATGCCCCGTGGAGCCTCGACGACCTCGTCCTATTCACGCCCCCCGCGAAGATTGCCGCGACCGCTGCGCAGGATTAACCCGCGGCGGAGAGTGGGTGAGATTGCGGCGGCTCGACGAAAGTCAACGACTGGAAAAACCGCGACATCCGCGGCCGTAAATAACGCGCGAGATCAAACGAAGCCAAAACCGTCGTCGCCCGCCCGACCACCGCCACACGGGGCACGAGACCAAAAAACCGCGAATCAAAACTGTTATCCCGCGAATCTCCCATCATGAAATATTGATCCGGCCCCACGACGACCGGCCCGAAGCTCCGCACCGCCGGCCGCCCCGGCAACACCAAGATCGCGTGATCCGCTCCCGCCAAATGCTCCACGGCGAGCAACGGGTTTTTATCTTCGCGGATCTCGGGCTTAAATAATTCAGGCGCGAGCGCCGTATAGCGCTGCGGCGTGCCATTGAGATAAAGCACTTCGTTTCTCAGCTCGACCGTATCCCCCGGCACGCCGATGACTCGCTTCACCAATCTCGTCCCATCTTTTGGCGAAAAGAAAACCGCCACATCACCGCGCCGCGGATCGCTCCACCTCGCCAGATGTTGCGTCGTAAACGGCACTTTAAGGTCATACGCCAATTTATTCACCCACACTAAATCCCCTTCGAGAATCGTCGGCTTCATCGAGCCGCTCGGGACCCAATTCCAATCCACCACCGCCGACTTCAACGGCGCCATCACCATAAAAAAAAGGCCGAACGGCAAAATCCATTCACGCCAGAGCATTTGCCACCCACGCCGGAGAATCGTTTTAATCATAGAGAAAGCGACGGCGGGGACACAGCCCTTCGATCCGCTGTTCCAATTTATATTTGCCGTAATTATAATTGAGCCCGGCGAGACGTTAATTTTTCCCGCACTCAATGCTGTTGGAGCGCGATTTTTTTATCATCCGGCCATCTGCTCCATTCGCGGCAAAGTTTGCGACGTCGATCACGGAACTGAAAACTTCGTCCGCTCCGTGCCGGTGAAGAGGCGAAGGCGCGCGAGGTTTTGAGCAACGTCTCCCGCGGTTCGCCGTCTCCCGCTTGCCGCTGGGCCTGCTTTCACTACAGTCGCGAAGGCATCGGTATTCTCCACCCCAAACGTTTTCCCTATGATTAGCTTCCCCCGCTTCTTTTCCGCGCGCTTGGCTGCTTCGGTCGTCGCCGCGTTTGCTTTAGCTGGCCTCGCCGCCTTGCCCCTCCGCGCGGCGGAGCTCGTCGTCCAAGGCCCGTCGGTCGTCGGCAAATTAAAGCCCATGGACCGTCACGCCGAGGCCGACATCAATCCCGCCTCCGACGAAGCCCTCCTCGCGCTCAAACGGTTTAAACTTCCGCCCGGCCTCACCGTTTCCCTTTGGGCGGCCGAGCCCATGCTGGCCAACCCCGTCGCTTTTAACTTCGACGAAAAGGGCCGCGCCTTCGTCGCCGAGACTTACCGCTACCGCTCCAGCGTCCTAGATATCCGCGACTACATGTGGATCCTCGAAGACGAACTCGCCAACCGCACGCAGGATGATTTCCGCGCGATGATTCTCCGTCGCTTCGGCCCCACGGGCGTCGCCGAGCTGCGCAAGGAAACCGAACGCGTGCGCCTCGTCGAAGACCGCGACGGTACGGGCAAAGCGGATACGTCCACTTTATATGCCGATGGTTTCAACTCCGAGATCGACGGCATCGCCTCCGGCATCCTCCCGCACCGGGGCACGGTTTACTTTACCAACATCCCGAGTCTCACCGCTTTCACCGGCACCAATAAAGCCGAGACGCGCAAAGACCTCAGCACGGGCTACGGCGTGCGGTTTAATTTCACCGGCCACGATATGCACGGCCTCGCCATCGGTCCCGACGGCAAACTTTACTACAGCATCGGCGACCGCGGCGCGCACGTCGTGACGCCCACCAACACCATCGCCACGCCCGACGCCGGCTCCGTCTTTCGCTGCGATCTAGACGGCTCAAACGTCGAACTTTTCGCTACCGGCCTCCGCAATCCCCAAGACCTGCTCTTCAACGAAGTCGGCGATCTCTTCACCGGCGACAACGATTGCGATCAAGGCGACATGGAACGCCTCGTGCACGTCGTCGAAGGCGGCGACTCCGGCTGGCGTGTCGGTTACCAACACGCTCCGATGGGCAACGCCGGTCCTTGGAACCGCGAGCGCCTCTGGCTCCCGCGCCACCCCGGCCAACCCGCCAACCACCTCGCCCCGCTCGCCAACCTCGAGGACGGCCCCTCGGGCATCACGTATTATCCGGGCACCGGTCTCAATGATTCCTACCGCGGCGCGTTGTTCATCACGACCTTCGTGGGCAACGTCGCCCGCTCGGGCATCTTCGCCTACAAACTGAAACCCGCCGGCGCGACCTACGCCGTTGATACCGCGGAGCGTTTCCTCGGCGGTGCGCTGCCCACCGATGTGAAATTCGGTCCCGACGGTCGTCTCTATTGGACCGACTGGGCCGACGGCTGGCCCAAGTCCAAACGCGGCCGCATCTACGCCGTCACCGATCCCGCCCACGCCAAAGACCCGATCATTGCCGAGACCAAAGCCCTGATCGCGGCCGATCACACGCAGCAGTCCGCCGCCGAACTCGCCGCGCTGCTCGGCCACGCCGACATGCGCGTCCGCCGCGCCGCGCAATTCGAACTCGCCGCCCGTAAAAAGGACGGCCTCGCCGCGCTCACACGCGTCGCCACGCAAACCACTGGCCCACTCTACGCCCGCCTCCACGCCATCTGGGGCCTGGGGCAACTGGCCAACCATGAAGCATCCGCCCGCGCGACCTTTGCCGCCCTCGCCACCGATGCCGAAGTCGAGATTCGCGCCCAAGCGATCAAACTTCTCGGTGATCACCGCGTCGCGAGCGCTTTCCCCATTCTCCTCGCCGCCGTCCAAGACGCTTCGGCACGCGTAAAATTCTTCGCCGCCCAATCTCTCGGTAAACTCCACCGCAAGGAAGCCACCCCCGCCCTACTCACCGCCTTGCGCGCCAATAATAACACCGACGCCTACCTCCGCCACGCCCTCGTCATGGGCCTGCTCGGCAGCGAAGACCGCGCCGCGCTCACCGCCGCGATTTCCGATCCTTCCCCCGCCGTGCGCCTCGGTGTGCTCCTCACGCTGCGCCGCCTCGGCTCCGTGGAAGTCGCCCAGTTTCTCACCGACGCCGATCCCTACCTCGTCCGCGAGGCCGCGCTCGCGATCAACGACGCCCCCATCGACGCCGGCACGCCCGCCCTCGCCGCGTTCCTCCAAAAACCCATCGCGGACGAAGCCGTGATGCTCCGCGCGATCAACGCCACCTTCCGCCTCGGCACGCCCGCCCACGCTGCCGCGCTCGCGACCTACGCCGCACGCGTCGATGCCCCGGCCTTCCTCCGCGCCGAAGCCCTAACCCAGCTTGCCCTCTGGCCCGCGCCGCCCCAACGCGACCGCATCGTAGGCGTCTATCGTCCGTTCGCCGAAAAAACCCGCGAGGCCGCACCTGCCGCCGCCGCGCTCGCACCCGTATTGCCCGCGCTCCTCGCCATCGATGCGCCCGTCACCGTGCAGACCGCCGCCCTCAAAGCCGCCGAGAAACTCGAATTGCGCAGCGCCGCCGATACGTTCTTCGCCATCGTCGGTGACCCCGCGCAAAGCCCCGGCGCGCGCACCGCCGCCCTGAACGCCCTCAAACATTTCCAAGACTCGCGCCTCGCCGCCGCCGTGAAAATCGCCGGCGACTCCAAAGCCGCCGAGCTCCGCGGCGCCGCGTTGCCGCTCATCGCCGGCCTCTCGCCCGACGCCGCCGCGCCCGTCATCAAAAACCTCATCGTCAACGGCAGCATCGCCGAACAACGCACCGCGCTCGCCGCCCTCGCCGTCTTGAAACACCCCGAGGCCGATGCGCTCATGGTCGCGCAACTTGATCGCCTCGCCGCCGGCCAGATCAACGCCAGCGTGCAACTCGAGCTCATCGAAGCCGCCACCACGCGCGCCACGCCCGCCGTGCAAGCTGCCCTCGCCACGCGCGAGGCCGCGCTCGCTAAAAATCCCGATCTACTCGCTCCGTTCCGCGGCGCACTCCGCGGCGGCAACGCCAAAAACGGCGCGGAAATTTTCCACAACCAACCCGTGATGGCTTGCGTGAAATGCCACGCCATCGGTGGCCAAGGCGGCGCCGCCGGCCCCGAGCTCGGCGACATCGGCCCGAAATACCCGCGCGAATACCTACTCGAATCCATCATCAAACCCAACGCACACATCGCCCCCGGTTTCGACACCGTGGCCGTGACGTTGAAAACGGGCGGCGTCGCCGTCGGCATCGTGGGCACTGAAACTGCCACGACGCTCACGCTCAAACCCGTCGAAGGCGCGCCCGTTGAAATCCAAAAATCCAATATCGCGCAGCGCGACACCGCGCCGTCGAGCATGCCGGAAATCTACGCGACGATTTTGACCAAATCCGAAATCCGCGACGTCGTGGAATACCTCGCCAACCAACGCGCCCGCCCGATGAAAGCCGCGCCCGAGATTCCCCGCGCGCTCCGCGACACCCGCGCCGAATACGAGGCGCGCGTCGACGCTAAAGCCGCGCAATAATCGCCACGCGCCGAGTTCGTCGGCTCGGGACCTCGCTGCCCTCAGGACGACGGCAGCGGCGAGGTTTCGAGCGCGCGCCAGGCGGCGAGACGTTCGAGAGCGCCCCGTTCGTCCACCGCGATCAAGAAAGCCCAAGCGCCCAATACGCGGCGATAAAACAAGGCGCGTTGCAGCGCTTCTTTTTTCTCGCCGAGCTCGGGCGGGGTGTTGCTGGCGCGCACCGCGGGTGCATTTTTGGAGCGCACGGGCCCGCCCCACGTCAGCGCCGCCGCGCGAATTTTTTCATCCGACGCCGCGCGCGCCCAAGCGAGAATCGCCGCGCGTCGCCCCGCTTCCCAACGCGCTACGACCACGGCGCGCGCCTGATTCTGCGCATCGACCTGCGCGTAACCCGAACGCCAAAACAACTCGTTGCGCACCGCCTCGCGATCACCGGGCAGGTAAATTTTCGCAGGCGTTTTTTCCTCGAGCGCGATGAGTTGTAATTCAAAGGCGCGCGCGGCCTCGGGAATATCGGCGACTTTTTTGGCAACGAGCGCGGCCTTCCACGCGGGGCGAATCGTCTCGGACCAGAGCTTGCGGATATTCGGCGGAGCGCCCGCTCTTCGCCGCGACCCGCCCGAGGTCGTTTCGGGCGCGGGCGTGAGATCGGCACGCGTGCCGGCCAGCAACACCAGCGCCGCCGAAGGATTTTGCTCAGCAAGCGCGGCGAGGAAGCGCTCGGTTTGTTGCTGCTGCGCGAGAAACGCGGGGTCGCTGACGCCGGGCGCCTCGCCATTGACGATGCGGTGGTAACGCTCGACCTGCGCGCGCACAGCCGGCGTGAGCGCGGGGCTTTCGGCGAGGACGGTTTCGATGAGCGTAGCGTAGCGCTCGAGCCACGCCTCGCTCGTGCGGAAAGGTTTATCAATGGTGCGATCCAACAACGTCGCCGTCGTGTGCGCCGCGGCGAAATCCGAAAGAGCCGGCGCGAGTTTTTTACCCGACATCAAATCAACGCCCAACAAGGCCTCCGGAAAAAGCCGTTCGTAGCCGCGCCATTTTTCCGGATCGGGGTCAGGATCGCAGCCGGCCGCGAGCGAATCTTCCGTCGTCGCCGTGAAGCCGGCGATCCGCGCCGGCGCGGGCGTTTCAGACCAATCGGCGCAGGCGACGGGTTGCAGCCCACGAAACCACGCCGGATTGGCCGGCGCGTCGCGCGGCACATCGAGGTGGTGAAATCCGCCCGAGTGGCAGCAGGTAAAACAAAACACCACGCGCCCTCGCCCTAGTCCGGCGTCGAGCGCGGCGCGGAGTTCGGAAACGGTGAGGATTTCCTTCGGGTCGGAGCGCCAGCTGGCCTTGGCGCCGCTGCCGGTGCGCTGCATTTGCCAGAGTGTGATCGCGCTCTCGCGGACTTTGCCGCGCGAAAGTTCGCCGTGATCACCGACGAAGAGCGTCAACGTCCCGCCCTGCGCCACGCGCGGCAAAATCTCGCGTTGCAAGGCCCCGAGAATCTCGGCCTTCGTCGCGGGCCGATTTTCGGCGAGTTCGCCGGGTAGCCACGATTCCACGAGCAGCCCGTCGTGTTTGTATTGGCGGCGCACATCGGCCAAAACCACCGGCGCGCCCGGCCGGTTGCCCGCCCCGAAAAACGTCCACACGGCCTCGCGCGGGTAACGCGCCCGCCACGCGTCGTTGAGCGCGCGCGCTTGGAGGTATTGCGAGTAGTTATTGGACAGCGGCGTGCCTCCGCCCGAGATCACCACAAACGCATCGCCCGGCGCGACCTTAGGAGCCGGAAGCGTTGCCGTCGGCGCCGTCTCCAGCGTAGGCGCCACCCCAGCTGGCCCCGCGCAACCACCGCAAAAGCCCAAACTCAACACCACGAGAAACACAGGGTTAAAAACACGTCGGAACGCGGGGGTCATGCCCTCGATCACGCCCACCTGCCGCACGAGCGCAATTCACAATCATCGCGCGACCGTCCCACCCTGATCAAGCGAGGGGCAAATTTCTCGGCCTGTTCATTCACGCCGCGCTCGACGCCGGGGCTACAGGCTGCAACCTCGGTTCATCTCATCTTCTATGGCTTCCCTCGACTCCATCTCCGCCCTCGAGAAATCCGTCCTCCGCCCCATCACCGAAATCGCCGCCAAACTCGGCGTCACGGCCGACGAACTGGAACTACACGGGCGCTTCAAAGCCAAACTCCCGCTCGCCCGCATCGACGCCGCCCGCGCCGAGCGCTCACGCCTGATCCTCGTTTCCGCCATCACCCCCACGCCCGCCGGCGAGGGCAAGACCACCACCACCATCGG
>CANFSZ010000076.1 GCA_947449835.1 Opitutia bacterium | reverse complement strand
TTTCCACCGACTAAGGTTCAAGATTTGCCGCTTCGCGTCGTCGTCCCCGCCTTTGTGATCAGCGAATTACAGACCGCATTCCAAATGGGCTTTTTCCTCTTCTTGCCGTTTTTGGTCATCGATCTGCTCGTCTCGACGATCTTGATGTCGCTCGGCATGATGATGATGCCGCCCGCGGTGGTGGCGCTGCCTTTCAAATTGCTGCTCTTTGTCCTCGTCGACGGCTGGCAACTGGTGGTGAAGAGCTTGGTGGAAAGCTTTAATGTCTAAACGCCTATGACGCCCGAAGCTGCGATCGATATTTTGAAGGAAGTGATCATCTTCGCGTTGATGGTGTGTAGTCCGTTTTTAATCGCGATGTTGGTGGTCGGTTTGATCACGAGTATTTTTCAATCGGCTACGAGTATCCAAGAGCAGACGTTGACGTTTGGCCCTAAGCTGGTCGCGGGCGGGTTGATGTTTGTGCTGTTGGCGCCGTGGTTGGTGCGGGTGATGAGTGAATTTACGATCAACTGTTTTGCGCGTATGGCTAGTTTGGGCAATTAACGCGGAGGGACGACGCCATGCTCCTCTGGTTGATTGCATGGGTTTTGATCGGCTTACGCTCATTGGGGGTGATTGCCGCTTTGCCCACGCCGGGAGGCGGCACGTTGCCGAATCGTATTCGAGTAGCGTTGAGTATGATGTTGGCGGTCTTACTGGTCGGCGTGGTGCCGTTGCCGGTGGAGTTGCAGGATGCGGATTGGATCCGGTTGGCGATGGCGGCGGTGAGCGAGGTTTTGTTGGGGTTTGCGATGGGTTTAGTGGTGCGAGCGGCGTTTTCGATCACGGCCTTGGGCGGTCGATTGATTGCTAATGAAATCGGGCTGAATTCACCGCCGGGCTTCGATGTGCCCGTGCCGGCGCAGGAACCCTTGCCGGCTTTGATCACCGCGTTTGCGGGGGTGTTGTTTTTCGGGTTGGGCGTTCATCAGGATATGTTGGCGGCCTTTGCTCGTAGTTTTGAGTTTTCGCCGTTGGGCACGTACACCGTTACCGCGGTGGCGTTGGAACGCATGATCAAGGTGACCGCGGATATTTTGGCGGTGGGGCTGCGGATTGCGGCTCCGTTTATTGCGTTAAGTTTTATCATCAATTTGGCCTTTAGTATTTTGGGCAAAGCGGTGCCTCGGATGAACGTGTTCGTCGCGAGCATTTCGGTGCGACTGTGGGCTGGGTTGCTGCTGCTCTCGGGCTTTGGCGCTCTGCTTTTACGCAATCTGGATCCGCTGTGGCAGGCGCTGCCTTGGGATATGCTGGAAGTGAGTCTGCGTTCCGCTGGGCCTTGAGTTTTGGGAAAAAAATGCCGCTTTAGACCGGCTAAACCTGAGGCTTTTTAAAGATAATAAATTTTATAAATATATGATAAATATATATTTGTAATTGAATTATTGAGCTGGCGCTTAACTTGCTTAATGGCTGGCATTGAGCGCTGAAGATCAAGATTCAAAAACCGAGGCACCCTCCGCGAAGCGGCTTTCCGAAGCCCATTCGAAGGGGCAGTTCGCGCGTGCTCCGGAGTTGACCCTGGCTTTCACGTTGGGGGCGGCGTTATTTACCCTCGGTTTGGCGGCCCGTGAGGCATCCGATAAAATGACGCGGCTGGCTGTGGCGATTTTTGGTCGTTTGGGTGAGTTACGAGTACAAGGCGACGAGGTCCCCGCGGTGGCGGAATTGGCGATGACGACGTTTGTCTCGATCGCTTTGCCCGTGGTCTTGGCTACGGCGTTGGCGGCGATTCTAGCCGGCGGCGTGCAAAGCGGTTTTCAACTCACTCCGGAAGCGATGCAGCCCAATTTCGAACGTTTTAATCCGATCGAAGGGCTAGGGCGCATTTTCTCAGGAAAAATTTGGGTCACCGCTTCTTTAGATTTATTGAAGGTGGTAGCGGTGTTCGCGTGTCTGGCGGCGGCGACGAGCAAGATTTTTAGCGATGCGATTTTTTCGGCTCCAGTGGAAACGCTCTACCTTGCGAATTTTCTGCACACCAGCGCGATGTCGCTGATGTGGAGATTTCTGGGCGCGATCGCGGTGATCGCGGCGCTCAGTTACGCGTACGAACTTTATAAATCGAACCAGGAATTGATGATGTCGCGGCAGGAGGTCAAAGACGAGCGGACGCAGTCCGATGGTAATCCGCTGGTGAAAGCCGCGATGCGCCGTTTCGCGCGTCGGCTCTTGCAGAAGCAGATGATGGACGCGGTCCCAACCGCAGATGTGATCGTGGCTAATCCGACGCACTTTGCCGTGGCGCTCCGCTACGAGCGGGGATCGGATGCGGCACCGGTGATCGTCGCCAAGGGCGAAGATCGGCATGCCCTGCGGATCAAAGAATTGGGCGCGCAACATGGGGTGCCGATCGTGGAGAACCGTCCGGTCGCGCGCTTACTTTACGCCACCGGGAAAGTAGGGGAGCCGATTCCTCAAGATATGTTTGAGGCGGTGGCCGAGATCCTCGCCTTCGTTTATCGGACTTACCGTTACTATTATTTCACTCTGCCTAGCCGACGTGCGGCGGCACTTTCTAATTAATTTGCATGCCTGCCGTTGTTCCAGTTCCCGCGACGACTTTCTCCCGCCAACTCATGGGCCGGGCCGATCTTATATTCACGGCCGGTTTGTTTGGCACGATCATGCTCTTGGTGTTGCCGGTGCCATCGATGGTGATGGACATGCTGTTGGCGCTGAGCATCGCGTCGTCGTTGTTGATCATGCTGGTGGTGATTTATGTGCGCCAACCGGTAGAATTTTCGGCGTTTCCGACCGTGTTGTTGGGCCTGACGCTCTTCCGTTTGGCGCTTAATATCTGTTCGACGCGCTTGGTGCTCACGCGGGGTGAGGCGGGTCATATCATCGAAGCGTTCGGCAAAATCGTGATTCAGGGTAATTACGTGGTCGGCTTCGTGGTGTTCGTAATTTTGGTCGTGATCAACTTTGTCGTTATCACCAAAGGCGCGGGCCGTATCGCAGAAGTGTCGGCGCGGTTTACCTTGGATGCATTGCCTGGTAAACAGATGGCGATCGATGCGGAGCTGAACGCTGGGGCGATTGATGAGCCCACGGCCACCGCTCGGCGGCTTAAATTACAACGCGAAGCGGATTTTTATGGTGCGATGGACGGTTCGTCCAAGTTCGTGCGCGGTGAAGCGATCGCGGGCATTTTGATCACCTTGGTCAATGTTTTGGGCGGCTTCATGATTGGCGTTTTGCAGATGGATTTGTCGCTGATGGAGGCGCTGCAAAAATTCACGCTGCTCTCGATCGGTGATGGTTTGGTGACGCAAATTCCCGCGCTCGTGATTTCGGTCGCGGCGGGTTTGCTGGTCACGCGTGCGGCGGATAATGGTGATTTGGGGCAACAAGTGGGCGGACAATTGGTTCGCTACCCCGTCGCTTTGAAGATGGTTGGCGCGGTGATGTTGCTCATGGGCTTCATGCCGGGTTTGCCGTTGCTACCACTCGGTTTGATGGGCGGATTTTTTCTTTATATCGGCTACAAACTTCCGGCGGTTGCGCCTGAGGCTGAACCGGTCGCAAAGACCGCAGCCGAGAAGGCCAAAGATAAAGAAGCTGCGCCGCCCAAGAGTGGCTCGGTGGAGGAAGTGCGTCGTTTGATCGACGTCGATGTGTTTGCCGTAGAAGTAGGCTTCGGCCTCGTGGGCTTGGCGGATCAGAAGCAAGGTGGCGATTTGCCCGCGCGTATCACGGGTGTGCGTAAAACCTTGGCCCGCGAATTGGGCGTCATCGTGCCGCAGGTCGCGGTGCGCGACAATCTCGAGCTGGCCAGTGGCGAGTACCGTTTTCTTTTGCGCGGCCGGATCGTGGGGCGTGGTTCGCTCATGATGGGTCGCTGGATGGCGATGAATGTCTCGGGCAGTCGCGTGCAATTGCGCGGCGTCGCGTGTCAGGAGCCGGTCTTTGGCCTAGCGGCCGTGTGGATCGAAGAAGCCGAAAAGAAGAATGCGGAAATCAACGGTTACTCGGTGGTGGATTGCGCCTCTATTATCGTCACGCATCTTTCCGAAATTTTGAAGTCGAACGCGCACGTGTTGCTCGGTCGACAGGATGTGCAGGCGTTGATCGATCATGTGAAACAATCGCATCCGGCGCTCGTCAGCGAGTTATTGCCGGACTTGGTCAATCTCGGGATCATCCAGCGCGTGTTGCAAAATTTGCTCCGCGAAAACGTCCCGATTCTCAACCTTCCGTTGATTTTGGAAGGTATCGCCGATTACGCGGCGTTGACAAAAAATCCCGACGATTTGAGCGAGTTGGTGCGTCGCCGGCTCGGGCCTTATTTTGTGCCATTATTGGAATCGGCTCCGGGCACGGTGCGGGCGTTGACGCTCGATCTGCGCCTCGAAAAAGAATTGGTGGCGAAAATTCATCGGACGGCGGCAGACTTCGGTCTGGCGCTCGATCCGGCTTTGAGCGCGCATCTGCTCGAAGGGATCAACGCCAAGCAGGCGCAATTTGCCGCCGGCGGCAGCGCGCCTTGCATCGTGGTGGGCGCCGAGTTGCGGTTGGCGTTGCGACGTTTCTTGGAGTCGACGTTCCCGCGGCTCACGGTTGTATCCTTTCAGGAAATACCAGGTACTTACCAAGTCGAGAATGCCGGTATAATTTCGGCGCCGGTTGAAACGGCCCGCGCGGCGGCTTAATCCCATGGCTTCATCTGCTCTTAAATCTCCCGCGCCGGGCACGTACCGGTTCATCGTTCGCTCCGTGAACGAGGCCCTTTCGGTGCTCAAATCGCAGTTGGGGCCGGAGGCGCGCGTGCTTTCGGTGCGGCCTGTGCGGCAGGGTTTTTTCAAACGTATTTTCGGCGGAGCTAAACTCGAAGTCATCGCTGAACTCGCGGCGCCTGAATCGGCGATGGAGCCGGCGATAGCGCCTCCGGTGCCGGGGGTGTTGAGTTCAACGTATGCGGCTGGGTTGGCGCGTGGAAGCCGGCCAGTGGATTTGCGGGCCGCGTTGAAGTCGGCGGGGTTTTCTGAAGCGCTGATTTGGCGCGTCGAAACGGAGCGACGTTGGTCGATCTCGGGCGAGAAACCTTTGGGTGATGCGCTGGCGGAATTTGTGCGCGAATTGCGCCAATTAGTCGGCGCATTTCCGGCGGTGCCGCTGAGTCAGCGGGTGGTTTTTATCGGCAGTTCGCCGGCCGATAAATCGTTGGCGCTCGGGCAATGGCTTACGTGGGAAGTGTTTCAGCAGGGTACGAAGTGCCGGGTGTGCCACGTAGAATTTAGCCGGCCCAATCCCTGTCTCGAATTGGAAGTATTTTGCGATGCGGTGGGCGTGGGGCTCACGCATTACACGCCCGATCTGCGACTGAGTAATGAAGGTGCGCGCGTTTATTGGGATGTGCCTTGCTTCGGCGCAGCCGCGGGCGACGAAACACCCCAGTTGAGCGAATTGTTGAAGCAACAGGCGATCGAGACGCGGGTGCTCGTTTTGAATGCGGCGTACGAAATCGAAAGCCTGCGAGCGGGCTTGAAATCGGGACGTTCTCTGGGGGCCACGCACTTGGTGCTTACGCACTTGGACGAGGCAAAGGATGTGGGTAAACTTTGGGAAATATTGCTCGAGGGGGAGATGCGCCCCCTTTTCTTCTCGCATGACGGCAACTTGCTTGGCCCCATCGGCGTCGATCCGCTCGATTTCCTGGCCAAAAAAACCTTAGGTAAGGGCTGATTCGTATGCGTTACATATTTTTGGTTTTCGGTTTTGTTTTCTTCACGATGGTCTTTGTGGTCGGCCTTTGGGCCGAGCGGACTTTCGCGTTGATCGTGCGGGACGCTTGTATCGCCGCTCTAGTGGGCGGACTCGCGGGGCAGTGGTTTTGGAATCACGTTTTGGATGCGATGCGCGTCACGGTCGCCGTAAAACGCGCTGCAGCTGAGGCAGCCATCAAAGCCAATCGGCAGAAAAAGGGTGAAACCGTGGTCGCCAAAGCTAAGAAATGAACGTGTTGATTAACCTAGGATAACACCATGGAACCTCCTCTTTCATCCGATACGCCTCCGCCCCCGATCTCGCCTCTCGCGTACAAGGCTTACCAACAGACAAACGGTGCTTCGATGGCTTTAGTTGAGGAGCACCTGCCGTTGGTGCGTCAGGTCGTCGGTCGGATTAAGATGAGTCTACCGCCGCATATCGATGCGGATGATCTGCACTCGGTTGGGGTGATAGGTTTGATCGCTGCGGCGCAGCGTTACGTCCCGCAAGAGGGCCGGACTTTTGCCGGGTATGCGTACACGAAAATCCGCGGCGCGATTTTGGACGAACTCCGGCGCTTGGATTGGTGTCCCCGTCGCACTCGGGCCAAAGCGCGTAAACTAAAGGATGCGATCGCCGAATTGGAGCAGAAACACCAGCGCGCGGCGACGGCGGAGGAGATCCAGCGTCACTTGCAGCTTACCGCGGCGGAGTATGAAGAATGGCTGCAGGAATCGAGCCCAGTCACTTTTATCAACATCGATGCGTCGGCGCATGAGGACGGCGACGGTTTCAAGCTGCACGAGACGATTGCCGACGAAAATCTGGAGCCTGCCTCCGCGGGCTTGGAGCGGGCTGAGTTGTGGCGATTGGTGGCAGATCGGATTGAGTTATTGCCCGAGACGCAGCGAAAAGTGCTGGCGTTGTATCATTTTGAAGGGCTCCGGCTCGCTGAAATCGCCGAGGCGATGGATTTGACGGAAGCCCGGATCAGTCAGATCCACACCCAGGCGATCCTGGCGCTGCGTAGCTTTATCGAACGTAATCAAAATAAATAGGTGATCCCATGCTCATTATCGTCGGCATCGTACTCGTAATTGTTTGCACCTGTCTTTCCTTCATCTGGGGGGATTTTAATATCAACAAGATCGGCTTGTTGATCCACGTGGCTGAGATCGTCGCCATTTTCGGGATCACCTTGGGCGCGGTCTTGATTGCCACGCCTGCGCACGTGCTCAAGGAGACGGTCGTCAAAATCATGGCGGTTCTCACCGGTAAAACTATCGGTAAAAATCATTACTTCGAGTTGATCGGCGCACTCTACGAACTGTTTCAGACGGGTCGTAAAAGCGGGCTGCTCGCACTCGAAGAACACGTTTCTGCTCCCACGCAGAGCTCGGTATTCCGCAAGTATCCCACGCTGCTCTCTTCGCCAGAACGTTTGGCTTTTATTGTCGATAGTCTCAAGCCCCTCGTCGACGGTCGTATTAAACCCGACCAACTTGAGGCCGTCATCGACGTGGATATCGAGACCAAGACTCGCGAGGTCGACCACGCCGCCCACGTACTTAACTTTGCCGGCGATTCCCTGCCTGGCATCGGTATCGTCGCCGCGGTGATGGGCATCATCAATACCATGGCTATCATCGACCAAGGCACCGAAGCCGTCGCCTCGCACATGGCGGCCGCGCTCTCCGGTACGATGTTGGGCGTGTTCGCCGCGTACGGTTTTGCGAATCCTCTGGCCAGCAGTATCCGCGCCTTGAACGACGGCTACATCCAATACCTGCGTTGTACCAAAATCGCCGTGGTGGCTTTTGCCAAAGGCATGGCGCCGTTGACCGCGGCCGAGTTGGCGCGCCGCTCGCTGGATCACTCCGTGCAACCCTCTGCGGAAGCCTTGGAAACCGCCCTGCGTGGCGGCGCCGCGACCAAGTAAACAACCTCGATCCCTTTAATTATCATGGCTGGACACGGCGGCGGAGCATGGAAAGTAGCCTTTGCGGACTTTATGACCGCATTGATGGCTTTCTTTTTGGTGATGTGGATTCTCGGGCAAAAGCCTGAGCTCTTGGAAGGAACCGCGAAGTACTTCCGCGACCCACCCAAAATCCGCATGCCCTGGAACACCGGCGTGCTTAAAGACCAAGCCAAGGAAGCGACCGTCCGCGATATCAACGCCAAATCCAGTAAAGAAAACGCCGCCAAAGCCGCCTCGGCTGAACAGAAAAATCTCAATGCCATCGCGATGGGTTTTTACGGTATGATCAATGTGAAGTCCGAAGATCCCAATCGGCCCGTCGATATCGTTGTCTCCAACGACGGCGTGTTGATCACGCTCTATGATCGAACCCGCAAACCGCTCTTCCAAGGTGAAGCCTCCGCCGAACTCTCGCAGTGGGGGGATTTCGTTTTCCAGAATCTCGCCTGGCTCGTCGATCGCCATGGTTTTCGCGTGTCCATCGAAGGCCACTCGCGCAGCGGTTTGAAAATGTTATCTCCAGCCTATTCGGCTTGGGAGCTCTCGGGCGATCGCGCCAGTAACGTCCGCCGCCTGATGTCGAATGTCGCAGTTGCCGCCGAACAATTCGAACGCGTGACCTCCTTCGGCGACACCCGCCCCTCCAAGGTTGGTAAGGCTGATCCCGAGAACGACCACCGCGTGGAAATCAAACTCTCAGTCGGTAACCGAAAACTCGGTGACCCCGCGCCGGAAAAACCGGCCGAAAAAGTAAAACCATGAAGTCTTTTTTATCTGGCCGAACCGGCGCTGCTGTTTCGGATTCTCCTGCTCCCGTCGAATCCGAAGCCCCCACGGGTCTTTCGTTGCTGGCCGCCGTGGGCACTCCGCCCAGCGCCGCCGCGCCGAAAACCGGAGCCTCTTCGGTCCAATGCGTCCGCGAGGGTGACGTGATCAAAAAACTGATCGTGACGTGTGAATGCGGCAAAACCGTTGAGATCGATTGTCAGTACACGGCCGCCGCGCCCTAAACGTCGCTTTCATGATTAGTCTCAAACAGCTCACGCAGCTGGCCGCGACTTCCACCGAAGTGTGGCAGGTATTTCAAACCGATGCGGTCAAAGCTACGGGCGACGCAGCTGAAGCCGCTGATGCAAAGGAACGGGCCGAACTACAACTGCGGCGCTCGCGCAACTTGCTATGGGAGCTGTCTTCCCGACTCAAAGGCTTGAGCGACGAGGCGACCGCCAGCCCTGCGATTCGGGCCCGTATGCTCGTCGACAACGCTCTTAAACTTGAGGGGTTCGATCCGCGGATGTTGGCTGCGCGTGAGGATAAAAACCGTCACGCTCAGCTCATTCGTGAATATCAATCCACGTTTGATTCGCTGCGGCTAAATCTCGGCGAAGACAGCATGCGTACGATGACGGACACGTTTCATCATCCCGAGCGTATTTATGCCCTCGGTGAATTCGTAAAATTACGCCGCGAGAAAGCCGGGCTGGAATCGCGGGCGATGGGGATCGAAAAGAAAATCGAAGAAGCTCGGGAAGAATCCGCCGAAGCCGAAAAAGAGAGCGCATGCGTCGAAGCGTTTTTACGGACCCGCAAGGCGCAGAAAGGCGCAGCGATCGCCTTGGGTGTCGCGCTGTTGGGTATGGTTTTAATCAACATCTCTATCATCATCGCTGCCGCCGTCGGAGTGCTGGGATTGATTCTCTTAATCTTGGGCCTCTTGTCGTGGCTAGCTAGTGGTGTGGCCTTTGCGGCGTTTGATGAAGAGCTCAAGCGAAAGGTTAGTGCTTTAAAGGAAGAGGGTTTTTTAGCGGTCAGCCAGCGCTTGCGTAAGGCGCAGGAAGCGATGCGGGCCTTGGAAGTTCGCTTCGAGGAAAACCGTAAAGAATTAAATGCCCTCAACGCCAAGGTCGGGAAAGCCGTGGAATTGGAACGTACGTGGAAGCCGATGACGGATTTGGAAGTGGATAACTTGACCCAAAAAATGACTGAAAGCTGCAAGCAGTTTTTCGGTGAAACGGGGGCTCGGATGATTTTCCAAAACAAAAAAGAGCTCGCGTTGCTGTGATGCGCCCGCGGGGCGGCAAAAATCAATTTTCTTGCTCAGGGTGAGGGTCGCGTGTGTGGTTTCCTCTCCGCTCGTGCCCGGGTGGTGGAATTGGTAGACACGCAGGTCTCAGAAGCCTGTGCCTCACGGTGTAGCGGTTCGAGTCCGCTCCCGGGCACCATCTTTACGCGCGATAAGTCCGCAGTTTAAGAAATCGGCCTCAGCGCTCGACGATAATCTTTGCCGCGTTGCAACTGCTCGACGAGTGTGGAGTAGTCCTCTGCGACTAATGCTTTTTCGAAGCGATTGAGTTCGGCTTG
>CANFSZ010000075.1 GCA_947449835.1 Opitutia bacterium | reverse complement strand
TTCGGCGTGCAATACACGATCGGCGTGAAGGGCACGTTCTAAACCCTCGTTCGACTTGTGATCCTCTCAGCCGCGCGGAATCCACCGCGCGGCTTTTTTCTGCCCACCCCGGCCGTTCTCTGTTTCAAAAAACTCCGTCACCCCATGCCCCGCTTTCTTCTCAACGTCGTTTTGATGGTTGTCGGCCTCGCGCCGGCCGCGCGCGCCAGCTTTACCGCCACACATTTTTTTCCCGCCAACGGCGCAACGTCGGTTAACGCCGACACCCCGCTGCGTCTTACGTTTCCCGCCACACCGATCCTCGGCGCCGCCGGCCAATTTCGCATCCACGATGCGGCCACGCACGCCATCGTTGCCGCGCTCGACGTCGCCGCGCCCGTCGCCTCCAAGACCATCGGCGGGCTCGATCACTACAACTATCATACCGTCCTGATCACCGAGCGCGAAGTCACCTTGTTCCCGCCGCCGGGCGCGCTCGCCTACGGCCATCGCTACTACGTCACCGCCGATGCCGGTGCGCTTAAAATCTCGACGGAAACGTTCACCGCGCTCGAGTCGCCTAGCGCGTGGTGCTTCACGACCAAGTCCCTCCCGCCTGCTCAAGGCGCCTCGCGTCTCGTCGTCGCGGCCGATGGCTCCGGCGATTTTTCCACCGTGCAGGCCGCGCTCGATTACATCCCCGCGCGCAACACCACTCCGGTCACGATCTTCGTCCGCAAAGGCACGTATCGTGAGATCATCTTTTTCACCGACAAACACGGCGTCACGATCCTCGGCGAAGACCGTCGCGCAACGATCCTCGCTTATCCCAACAACGCCAAATTCAACGGCTCCGGCGGCAATCCCTTCGCCGGCCGCACGCCCAATCCCAGCGCCGAAGCCCCGAAGCGCGGCGGCAATATTTATCGACGCGGGATGTTCCTCGCGCATCGCGTGAACGATTTCACCCTCGCCAACCTCACGCTCCATAACACCACGCCGCAAGGCGGCACGCAGGCCGAGGCGCTCATCGTCAACGGTAGTAGCATCGCGCGTACGATCATCAAGGACGTCGATTTTTACAGCTTCCAAGATACGATCCAGATCAACGGTCAGGCTTATCTATCGCACTGTTTCATCGAGGGCGACGTCGATTTCATGTGGGGCACAGGCCCATCGTTTTTCGAAAACTGCACCGCACGCTCGCTGCGCAGCGGCGCGTATTTCACGCAGATCCGCAATCCCGCCACGAATCACGGCTTTGTTTTTGTGCGTTGCACGTTTGAGGGCGCGCCCGGCGTCACGGATAATTTTCTCTCGCGCATCGAACCGCACCGGTTTCCGCACAGTGAGGTTGTCCTCGTCGATTGCGTGCTCGGCCCCGCCGTCGGCGCCGTAGGCTGGCAACTGCAACCCGCGCCTGCCGGTACACCGCCCGGCGTCACCGCCGATCTGCAATTTTGGGAGCACAACAGCCGCACCCTCAGCGGTGAATCCGTCGCGGTCAGTGGTCGCCATCCGGCGTCGCGCCAACTGCTGACGCCGAGCGACGACGCGCTCATCGCCGATTATCGCAACCCCACGTTCGTGCTCGGCAGCAACTGGCAACCGCGCCGCGCCCCGATTTTTAAGCCTTAAACTTTGCCTCGCCGTTTAACTTCATAAGCATCGTGCTCTTTGCGCCCGCCGCTCCGTTGCTCCAACTTTGTCCTTAGTTTTTTAATCACCATGAAACTCCGCCCCGTGTTCCACGCTCTCGCCGCTCTGGCTTCGGTTTCTGCACCGGCTGCTGCCGAGCAGATGCTCGTCACCGTCACGCACGATCTCGCCATCGCACGACCCGCCGAAACCATCATCGTGCCGTGGTCGCAAGTGAACGCCGCGCTGCCCGGCGCGCTGCTCCAGCGCATCGCCGTCAAAGACGCCACCGGCCGTGTCTTGCCTTACCAAGTCACCAACGTCGCCCCGCAAGCCAAGGACCCGAAAGGCGTCGGCATCGCTTACGGTGAACTCATTTTCCAACACAATTTCGCCGCCGGCGAAAAATCCGCGACGTTTACCGTCGAGAAAATCGACGCCGTCGCGCCAGTGTTTCCGCTCAAGACTTTTGGTCGTTACGTGCCGGAGCGCCTCGATGACTTCGGCTGGGAAAACGACAAGATCGGCCACCGCACTTATGGACCTGCGCTCGCCGCTCCCGCCGTTCCCGGCGTCGCCAAAGAAGTGCTCGTCACCAGCGGCCTCGACGTTTGGTGCAAGCGCGTGAACTACCTTATCGTCGACCGTTGGTACAACAAGGGCCACGACCACTACCACAAAGACGAAGGCGAGGGCATGGACATGTACCAAGTCGGGCCTTCCCGCGGCTGTGGCGGCACGGGCGTTTGGGACGGCAAAACGCTCTACGTCGGCCGCAATTATAAATCTTGGAAAGTGATCACCAATGGGCCCGTTCGCACCGTGTTTGAGCTCACCTACGACGCTTGGGACGCCGCCGGCACGCAGATTTCCGAAGTGAAACGCTTCACCGTCGATGCCGGCCACAACCTCGATCAGATCGAGAGCACCTTCACCGTCGCCGCGGGCGGCCCCAAAGAAATCACCGTCGCCATCGGCCTCAACAAGACTCCTGCCGATAAAAACCAAGACGCCTCCGTCGCACTCACGTCCTCCGTCGCCACGGGTACGCTCACGCAATGGGTGACACAAAAAACCAACGGCGAACTCGGCACCGCCTTGATCATGCCCACGGGCACCTTCGTCGGATTTGCCGCCGATGCGCTCAACGAGCTCATCCTCGCCAAGGCCACTTCGGGCCAACCGCTGCGTTACTACGCGGGCGCCGGTTGGAGCAAAGCCGGCGAATTCAAATCGCAGGCCGACTGGAATGCTTACGTCGCCGCTTGCGCCACGCGCGCCGCCTCGCCGATCAAAATCACCGTCGCGTCCAAATAAATCAGCCCTCAACGTCCGCGCTTAAATTTTCCCTTATGAAACTCCATTATTTTCCCACGCCCGCCGCGACCAACACGCTCTCCACCGAGCAGCTCCGCGAAACTTTCCACATCGGCGGGCTCTTCCAACCTGGCGCCGTCATCGCGCATTACACCGATCTTGATCGTATGATCGTCGGTGCCGCGGTTCCCACGAGCGCGCCGCTCGGACTGCCAAGCGACAAGGAAATTGGCACCTCGTTTTTCCTCGAGCGTCGCGAGATCGGCATCCTCAACGTCGGCGCGGGTCCGGGCATCGTCCGCGTCGGCGGCGTAGCGCACACGCTCGCCACGCTTGACTGTCTCTACATCGGGCTCGGCGAAAAAGACGTCACCTTGGAAAACGGCACCGCCGGTCAGGCTCAGTTTTATTTCATCAGCACGCCCGCCCACGCGAAACACCCCACGGTGCTCGCTCGTCGCGCCGACGTCTCAGCCGCGCCCATCGGCGATGTCACCAAGGCCAACCGCCGCACGATTTTGAAGTACATCCATCCCGAAGGCATCAAGAGCTGCCAACTCGTCCTCGGCTTCACGGAGTTCGAGCCCGGCAGTATCTGGAACACGATGCCACCGCACACGCACAGCCGTCGCACGGAAATTTATCTCTACTTCGATCTCGGCGATAATATCGCGATGCACTTCATGGGCGAGCCGCACGCCACGCGTCACCTCGTCGTGCGCGACCGCGAAGCCGTCCTCTCACCCGCGTGGTCGATCCACTGCGGCGTCGGCACCGGCGCTTATCGTTTTGTCTGGGCCATGGGCGGCGACAACCAAGTCTTCTCCGACATGGATCCCGCGCCGATCGCGTCGCTTCGCTAGTTTTTTCGCGGCTCCTGTTTTTAACATGTCTCTTTTCCTCCAACAAAAATTTGGCCTCGCGGGCAAAGTCGCGCTCGTCACCGGTTCCTCCCAAGGCCTTGGCAAGGCCATGGCCATCGCCCTCGCGCGCGCTGGCGCCGATGTGATCATCAACGGCCGCGACGACGCCAAGCTCGCGCCCGTCGTCGCCGAAATCACCGCGCTTAACCTCGGTGTGCGTGCCCACGCCATCGCCGCTGATCTCGGCGACCGCGCCGCCGTCCAGCGACTCATCGAGCAAGCGATCGCGTGGCAAGGACACCTCGATATTCTCGTCAATAACGCGGGCATCATCAAACGCACGCCTGCGGCCGATCACTCGGACGCCGACTGGGATGCCGTCATCGACGTGAATCTGAACGGCGTGTTCACCGCCTGTCGCGCCGCCGGCAAACACATGCTTGCGCGGGGCTCGGGCAAAATCATCAACATCGCCTCGTTGCTCACGTTTTTCGGCGGCATCACCGTGCCCGGTTACGCCGCGAGCAAGGGCGCCGTCGGCCAGCTCACCAAGGCGCTTTCCAACGAATGGGCATCGAAGGGCGTCAACGTGAACGCCATCGCGCCCGGCTACATGCGCACCGATAACACCGTCGCGCTCCAAGCCGACGCCGTGCGCTCCAAGGAAATCCTCAGCCGCATTCCCGCGGGTCGTTGGGGCGAACCCAGCGACATGGAAGGCGCGATCATCTTTCTCGCGTCGGCGGCGAGTGATTACTTGAGCGGCCACGTCATGACCGTCGACGGCGGCTGGTGCGGCCGTTGAGCGCGTCGGGCGCGAGCCGCGACGCAGCTACACGCTGCGTTGTACTCGTTTAGTTATGCTCGCGGTAACTTGTCGCGCCTCCGTCTTTCGGCACGTAGTGATATGTGCGTAGCTTGTAATCGATGGTGAACGCCGGGTTTTTTAACATCCGGATCATTTCCACGCCCGCGAGCATCGTCGTGCCGTAACCGTGCAACGCCTTCACGCTCTGCGGCCGATTGTAATAATAAACTTGGTCGCTCGCGTACGTCGTGCCCACGCACGTGCCCTCGATCTGGCCTTGGGCGTTGATTTGGGTGCTGATTGCGACCCAGCCGGCTTGCGCGATGGAGCCGTAGGTCGTGGGGCTGATCCAGCCTTCGTTGACGGCGTGGGCGATGCCGTAGGTGAACATCGCCGTCGCGGAGGTTTCCAAATACGAGTCGTTGCGATCGACCATTTGGTGCCAGAAGCCCGAGCCAGATTGGTATTCGGCCACGCCTTTCAAGGTCGCGCGTAATTGCGCGAGGACGGACGCGCGGCCCGGATGATCGGCGGGCAACACATCGAGCAAATCGCACATCGCGACGACGATCCAGCCCGTGGCGCGGCCCCAGTAAAAGCGTGGTGCGTCGGGGTTGGCGGCGTTCCAACCGTGCGCGTAGAGACCCTTGGCGGGGTTAAACAAACGGGTTGTCATGGTGGCGACGTTGTTCACGGCGTCGTCGAACCACGCGCGGTCGCCGGTGAGGCGGCCCATCTCGGCGAGCGCGGGAATGCCCATGTAGGCGTCATCGGCCCAGAGCGATTGAGCTTGGGGACGTTGGCGGGCGAAGGTGCCGTCGCTGAGGCGGTATTGTTTTTTGCCGATCCATTCGCTCCATGTGTCGATCACGGGTTTTAGGTCGGGCCCGACGTGGGCGTGGCGGGCGCGGAGGAGCGCGGCGCACATCGAGCCGCTGTCGTCGAGGGCGCGCGGTTCGAGGACGGAGCGGAAACCGTTTTTATCCGTGCCGAATTGTGCGGCGCTGGCGCGGAAGTAGGGGAGTTTTTCGGCGATGAATTGGAGGTGTTTCGCCGTGTAGGCGGCGAAGCGGGCGTCGCCGGTCACCGCGGTCGCGCGCAACATCGCCGAGTGGACCACGCCCATCTCGTACATGAGCGGTCCGAACTCAGCCTCGCCGCGATCGGTGACGGCCGTGGCGACAGGTTGAGAAAAATCGGTGATTTCGCGGCCCGTTTTGCTGTCGATGATGCGCAGCGGGGCCGCGACTTCAAGGTAGCTGCGCACGCGGGTGAGCGCCGCCGTGACTTCGGTCACGGTGGGGAGTTGATAGGGCACAGGGTAGGTGCCCTCGGCGGAATCCTTGGCGCTCGGGTTGTCGCGATTGCGAAACGACCCCTCGGCTTGCAGCGATCCGGTGATGAGCACGACGCCGGCGGCGCCGGCTAAGCAGGCTAATTTTAAGCGTCGCGAGAGGACGGAGCAGAAGCGGGAGCGGATTAACATCGGGGGTAGGCGAGCGGGTAGGGCGCGGTGCGGGGCGAGAAGGCAGGAGTGTTTGGGCAATGTTCAAACCGTGCTTAAGGTTTGCCGCAAATGTAAAGACAGGTGTCCGCGGCGGGTTAGGAGATGGAAAAAACCCGCTCCTTCGGCCTTATCGCGTAGAGATTTATCAAACAATCTCGTAGCAGAGTCTCGACTTTGGCCCATTTTTTTCCATGTTTAGGCCAATAGAACTTAACAGCGGCTCTTAACCCCGAGGGCCTTAATTCTTCTGCCCCCAGCCCATCATGAAATCAACGCGCTGCCTTTCCACGATTTTTGCCGGTTTTGTTTCTGCCGCCCTGCTTTGCGGACCGCACTTCGCCTCCGCCGCCTCCCAGTACGACCAGCGACTCGCCAATCTTTCCACGCGCGGCCAAATTGGCACCGGCACCAACATCATGATCACCGGCTTCGTGGTGAACGACGGTGCGCCCAAAAAAGTGCTCGTCCGCGCCGTGGGTTATTCGCTGGCGCGCTTCGGCCTCGCGGCCAACACCCTCCTCGCCAATCCCACGCTTAGTATTTACAACGGCGACGGCCAACTCGTGCTTCAGAATGATACCTGGGGCTCGGCGGATAACGACCAAGCGGTCCTCGCCGCCACCACCTCCACTGCTGGTGCTTTTGCCCTCGGTACCACGACTGCTAACGGCTCCAACGATGCCGCCCTCGTCGCCACCCTTTCTCCGGGCACGTACACCGCGCAGGTCAGCGGCGTGAATAACACCTCCGGTATCGGCTTGCTGGAAGTTTACGACATCAGTGGCTCCGCGCGCTTGATCAACCTCTCGACGCGCGCCGTCGTCGCCGCCGGCAACGGCGTCTTAATATCGGGCCTTGTTATCGCGCCCAGCACCGGCCCGCGTCGATTACTGATCCGTGCGGCTGGCCCGGCGCTTACGGCGCTCGGTGTAGGCGGTGCCATCGCCGATCCCGTTTTTTCGATCTATAATGACAAATCTGTCATCATTTCTGGTGGCTCCAACGATAACTGGTCTTCCGGTACCGCGGCCAACACCGCTGCCGTCTCCGCTGCTTTCGCCAAGGCCGGAGCGTTTCCCTTCGCGGAAGGCTCTCGCGATGCGGCACTCGTGATCGATCTCAACCCTGGTAGTTATACGATTCAAGTGGCCGGCGTCGGCGGCACCGGTGGTGTTTCGCTCGTCGAAGTTTACGACCTCTCGTCTGAAACGCTATCGACGGTGGGCGTCTCCGCCTCTGTTGCGGCGGCTGACTCGCGTGGCACCTCGCCCGTAGTTTTCACGCTCAATCGGGTTGGGGATATTTCCAAGGCCATCTCGGTCGGCTACACGCTTAGCGGCACCGCCCAATCTGGCGTCGATTACTTGCCTGTAAGCGGCGTGGCCAATTTTGCCGCCGGTGCATCCACGGCGACCGTCAGCCTCGTGCCCAAGACCAATGGCGCCAATCTCAACAACCGTATCGCCACCCTCACGCTCCTCGCCAACAACAGCTACGGCGTCGGGAGCAACGACAGCGCCAGCGGCTCCTTCTTCTATAACTCTGGGTCGCTCTTCATCTCCAACTTGCGCACGCCTTCCACCGTCACTGGTTCCACGGCCTACGGCACCGGCACCATCCAGCTCGCACCCGACGAGAAATCCGCTTATATCAATGTTTCGTTCTCCAACCTCAGCTCGCCGGAGATTGTGGCCCACCTCCAGATCGACGGTAACTACGTTTACAATCTCCCGCAGGGCCAAGTCAGCTACGCCGCTTGGGACTTCGCTCCTTCGGGCACCTATAGCACCGCCGACCTGATCGCGGCCCTCAAAGCCGGTCGCATTTCAATCTCGATCGACACCGCCAAGTTTACCACGGGTGAACTCGCGGGCAATTTTGCGAAAACCTCCGGCACGGCAGCCTTCAACGTTCCCGTCGCCGCCTCGGCCATCGACCTCGCCAAAATCACGACCCAAGACGCCGCGCGCTTCCTCACGCAAGCCACCTTCGGCGCCCGTAATGACGACATCTACACCCTGATCAACAAAGGCTATAACGGTTGGCTGAACGAGCAGATGACGCTCCCGGCTTCGCTCCACTTCGTCGAAGCCAGCGCCGATTTCGCCAACAACAACGCCAACGGTGCCGGCGGCAACGCCACCACCGGCGCGCTCAACACCCGCATCGGCGCGGTCCACCGCCAACACGCTTGGTGGAAACTCGCGGTTAATGCCCCCGACCAGCTTCGCCAACGCGTCGCTTACGCGCTCAGCCAGATTCTCGTGACCTCCGACCAGAATAGCACGATCTCCGGCTGGCAAGACGGTCACACCAATTACTACGACCTGCTCGTTCGCGGCGCCTTCGGCAACTTCCGCACCCTCCTAGAAAACGTCACGCTCAGCCCCAATATGGGCATCTACCTGAGCTCCCTGCGCAACCGTAAGGCCACCTTCGACGCCAAGGGCGTTCAGCTCACTCAGGCCGACGAAAACTACGCCCGTGAGGTCATGCAGCTCTTCACCATCGGCCTCAACGAACTCCAGCCCGACGGCACCCTGAAACTCGACGTCAACGGCCAACCCATCCCGACCTACACCCAAGACACCATCGTGCAGATGGCCAAAGTCTTCACCGGTTGGGGCTACTACCAATCCACCAATCCCTCTTTCACCGGCGGCGGCGGCCTGAGTGAGAATTATCTCAACCCGATGGTGCTCTACCCGGCGTTTCATGACGACACCGTGAAAACCATCGTCACCGGCAAAGTCCTCCCGGCCACCCAAGGCGGCGCCAAAGACCTCCAAGACACCCTCGACACCCTCTTCAATCACCCCAACACTGCCCCGTTCATCTCGCGTCAACTCATCCAGCGTCTCGTCACCAGCAATCCCAGCCCTAGCTACATTTACCGCGTCGCCTCGGTTTTCGCCAACAACGGCGCCGGCGTCCGCGGCGACCTCGGGGCGGTCGTTCGTGCCATCCTCACCGATTACGAAGCCCGCTCCTCCACGCTCCTCAACACCGTAGGCCACGGTAAAGCCAAGGAGCCTCTCCTGCGTGCCACCGCGCTTCTGCGTGCTTATGGCGGGGCCACCACCACCACTCCCGGTGGACGTTACACGGCCGGCAGCGGCTTTAGCCTCAGCAACCCCGAAAGCTCTCTCGCCCAGGCTGCCGGTCGCGCTAACACGGTCTTCAACTTCTACGAACCCGATTATATCTACCCTGGCGTCATTGCTGCCGCCGGACTTTACGCTCCGGAATTCCAGATCTTCAATGATACCACGGCCATCTCCGCTCCCAATTATCTTTACGGCATAATCTACAGCACGCCTACGGCTACCTCGGTCGGACTCACGCTCACTGACTTGCTCCCGCTGGCTAAAGCTCCGCAGCAACTCGTCGATTACATGAACCTAATCTTCTGTGGCGGCACCATGACTCAAGCCGACACCAACCTCATCGTCTCCGCCCTCACGCGCATGCCTAGTTCGACCGCCGATCTCGAAAAAGTCCGCTCCGCTCTCTATCTCGTTGTCACCTCCCCCGAAGGCTCCGTCCAAAAATAATCCGCCCATGAATCCCAAAAACCCCACCTTCGATCCCGCCCGCCGCAAATTCATCGGCTCCTGCTGCTCCGCCGTCGGCGCTACCGGCATGTTGTCCACCCTCGCGCAACTCCGCCTGACCGGAGCCATCGCCAGCCCGGACAACGGCCCCGTCACCCCCAACACCGCCGGCGCCCTGCCGTCCGATTATAAAGCCCTCGTCTGCCTTTTCTTCGCCGGCGGCAACGACGCCAATAATTTCATCATCCCCAACGACGCCGCCGGCTACGGCTCCGCCACCTCCGATACGGGTTACGCTTCAGTCACCGGCGGACGTGGCGCGCTCGCCCTCCCGCAAAACACCCTATTGGGCATCAACCCAAAAACCTCCGACGGTCGCGCTTGGGCCATTCACCCCAGTTTCAATGCCGACGTCGCCGGCACTAATACCACCGGCCTCAAGTCTCTCTTCGATTCCGGCCAGATGGCGTTCATGGCCAACGTCGGCACGCTCGCCGTACCGACGACTCGCGCTCAATACCTCGCGCGCTCGGTCCCGCTCCCGATGTCGCTCTTCTCCCACAACGACCAACAAGTCGAATGGCAGAGCAGCATCTCAGACAAGGCCTTCGCCTCCGGCTGGGGCGGCCGTCTCGCCGACCTCACCGACGCCTTCAACTCCAACAACTCGATCTCCATGTCGATCACGTTGAACGGCCAAAACTCCTTCCAAGTCGGCCGCAACGTCGTCCAATACTCCGTCAGCCCCAACGGCGCGATCACCCTCAGCGGCTCCAGTACCCCCACGGG
>CANFSZ010000074.1 GCA_947449835.1 Opitutia bacterium | reverse complement strand
GGAGGAGACCGACGGCGGAGAGTTCGGACGTGCGACCGCCGACCCAGTCCCACATGGGGAAACGGGCGAGCCAGTTTTGGGCGAGGGCGGTTTGTTCGAGCTTGGAGCCCGCGCCTGTGACGGCGACGAAGTGCTTTGTGAAATCGAGGCCCGCGGCTTGGAAGGCGGCGGCGGCTTCGAGTTGGCCGTTGCGGGTTTCGGCGGTGCCGCCGGATTTGGAGATGACGACGACTAGGGTTTTCGCGAGTTGGCCGCGGAGCCCGGCGAGCACGTAGTCGATGCCGTCGGGATCGGTGTTGTCGAAGAAGGCGACGGCGAGTTTGTCTTTGCGGGGCGAGCCGAGGGCGTGGTGGACGAGTTGGGGGCCGAGGGCGGAGCCGCCGATACCGATCACGAGGAGGTTTTTGAATTTGCCCTTGGGGCCGGCGATGGCGCCGGAGTGGACGCGCGCGGCGAAGTCTTTGATCGCGGCGAGCGTGGCGGAAATCTCGGCGGCGAGGGCGGGCGTGGGCGCGAGCTGGGGCGCGCGGAGCCAGTAGTGGCCGACCATGCGGTTCTCATCGGGATTGGCGATGGCGCCTTTTTCCAAGGCGGCCATGTCGGCGAAGGCCTGTTGCATCGCGGCGTCTTTGGCGGCGAGGAAATCGTCGGGGAACGGCATGCGGCTGATGTCGAGCGCGAGACCGAGATCGGCGTGGTGATAATAAAGCGATTTAAAGCGGGACCAGGTGGACATGGAGAAGAAAAAGGAAAAGTCAGGAGAGGAAAGCGACTGCGGCGCGCGGGTACGAGGAGAAATCGGCGCGACCTTACCTTAATCCTGCCCATCAATCCGTTGATCTCATCCCATCCCACACCCTCATCCCCTTTTTTGCAGAACTTGACGGACACAACTGACCGCAAGCATGGGTCGCGATGCTGGGCTTGCCCCGAGGCTCAGCTTGAATAAAGTAGCGCGATGAAATTTACCGTAACCATCGACCGAGACGAAACGGGCATGTGGGTGGCAGAGTGCCCGTCGATTCCGGGCTGCGTGAGTCAAGGTAAGACGAAGTCAACGGCGCTTAAAAATGTGCGTGAAGCGATCGAGCTTTGTCTTGAGGTCCGCGCGGAACGCGGCCTGCCGCTCACCATTGAAACGCAGCAAGTCGAGGTCGCCGTCTGATGTCGGGCTTACCGAGACTGAGCGGACGCGCGGTCGCGAAAGCCTTCGGGCGGGACGGCTGGCAGCTCGTGCGGCAAAAGGGCAGTCATATGATTTTGGTGAAGGACGGTAGTTGGGTGACGCTATCGGTGCCCGATCATCGAGAAGTCGCGCCCGGCACGTTGCGCAGTCTCATTCGCGCCAGCGGCCTGACGCCGGAAGCGTTTTTGGCTCGGTTGAAAAAGTAGCGCCACCTTCTGCTTGAGGCGGTGAAAGCCTGCGTAAGGAAAAGGCAGCAGAGGAAAGCAACTGCCGCCCACGGGTACGAGGAGAAATCGGCGCGCCGCTTCAACGATCCGCGAGGACGCTGGTTTTGAGAAAGAGAGCGAACTCTTGGCGCGCGTCCGCGACCTGCGCGTGGGCGAGATCGGTGTGGATAAACACAAAGCGGCTGTCGCGGAGGGCGTCGGCTTGCAGGGCTTTTTCTTCGGCGCAGTGCGTCGGCGTGCCGCGGGCGGCGAGGCGGGCTTGGAGTTTTTCGGACTCTTCCTTCGTGCCGCCGTGATCGGTATAGATGTTGAGCAGACGACCGTGCGTGCGGTCAGCCCACGCTAGGAAGGAATCGGTGCGGCCATAGAGCGCATCGAAGAGCCAGACTTCGTCGGCGTTGTTCGCGAGGCCGCCGCGATCGAGGATGCCCGCGATCACGCGATAGCCGCCGCTATGACCGGAGAGAATGATCCGGCCCACCGAGAAGTCCTGCGTTTTGAAATCCGCGCGAGCGCGGAGCGTGGCGATGACCTCGGCCATGAAGCGTTTGAAACCATCGACGTCCTCGAGTTTGCCGCCGAAAGAATCGGGCGCGTTGTACGGGCCTTCAGGGATGACGAGGATCGCGTTTTTGCCGCTGGCGACGAGTTGTTCGACGAGGTGAAACGTGCGGAGCGTGGTGGCGACGGTGTTGGTCCAGCCGTGGAAATGAATGACAAAGTCCAGCGACGCACTGGGGCGGAATCCGTGCGGGATAAATAGCGCGACGGTGTTGTCGGCGTAGTGGTCTTTGGCCGGGAAGTGCCGGCCTTGGTAGGTGTGACCTGCCGCGCGGTCAGGGTGGGGGAAAGGCGCGGAGGCAAAGGGGGCGAGGATGAGCTGGCCTTGCGCGGCGAAGGTTGCCTCGAGGCTGGGCGCAGCGTGGGCGATTGACACGATCGCCAAGAACCCGAACCCGCGCCGCAGTCGCTCGCAGATGTTAAAGTACATGCCGCTGTTCAAAGGGCTTCGCGGACTTCACCGCGTGGAATCCCCGCGCCGCGATCCCATTCCGTCCGGCCTGTGCGAACGGCCGCGATGAACGCGCTCTCTCGGACCACTTCATGCCGTGAAACCTCGCTCGGCCATGGGTTCAACCTGACGGGGACGGCCTCACGTGTGCTCATGCCCCGAAGCTACCGGCGTCCGACCCCGGTTCAAGCCTGCGAATGGCGTCGTGCCTCGCAGCCTCGCGCGACTGTGGCCCCCGCCACCTCGTTCACGCGGCCGTCCGCTCCGCCTACAACGACGCTCGCATTGCGCCGTGGCTTGCTACAACCCGCCGAGGCTGATCTGAAACCTTAACCCCAAAAAGAGTCGCTTGTCATGCCACTACCCCGGCGCCAAATTCAGCGCATGTCGTCGGCAATCGCGAAGCGCAAAAACGTCAAATCGTCGGCCATTAAGTTGGTGCGTAGCCTCTCTCCCTCGTCCACCCGGGATGATCTCATGTATCGCATCTACGTCCGGCAAAAAATCGACGCCGGGCTCGCCGATATCCGCGCTGGCCGCGTCCATTCGCACGCGGCGATTCGGAAGGAATTTGGGTCGTGACGATTGTCCATTTTAAAGCGCCTCTCGAACGAAAGCGGCTAACCAGTCGCTAGAGCCCACGCGACCGTCCGCTCCGCCCACAACGACGCTCGCCTTGCGCCGTGGCTTGCGGGATAACGCGGGCTCCTTTGGCAACACCTTCGCCCTTCCCGCCCGCTTCCTCTTCGGCCGCCCTCGCGACGGACCGCGCGCCGTTGCCCATGCGCGACGGCGTGAGCCCGAGTTGCGTCGTCTTGCCCGCAGGCTTGTGGGCCACGGTGGCGGACTTTCTCGTCGCGCGGTTTCCGGGCGTCGCGCCCGCGATCTGGGCCGAGCGCCTGGCAGCGGGTGAGGTCGTGGACGAACTCGGCGCGACCGTGGACGCGCGCCGTCCTTATCGGCCCGGCGCGCGGATTTATTATTACCGCGCGCTCGCGGCGGAACCGCGGATTCCCTTCGACGAGGTCGTGCTCTTTCAAAACGAGTTTCTCGTCGTCGCCGACAAACCGCACTTCTTGCCCGTCATCCCCTCGGGCCGCTACGTGCAAGAAACCCTCCTCGTACGCCTCAAGCGCAAGCTCGGCCTCGCCGCGCTCTCGCCGATCCACCGCATCGACCGCGAGACGGCCGGCCTCGTCGTCTTCACCGTGCAAGCCGCCACGCGCGGGCGTTATCAAAATCTCTTTTTGGACCACGCGATTGAAAAACACTACGAAGCCATCGCGCCCGCGCGCCCCGAGCTGACGTTGCCGCTCGTGTACCGCAGCCGACTCGAAGAAAACCCCGAGCGCTTCATGCAAGTGCGCGAAGTCGCCGGCCCGCCCAACGCCGAGACGCGCCTCGCCTTGCTCGAGACGCGCGGCGAGTGGGCGCGCTACGGACTCACGCCCGTCACGGGCCGCAAACACCAGCTCCGGGCGCACTGCGCCGCGCTCGGCATCCCGATCTGCCACGACCAGATTTATCCCGTGCACCTACCAGAAAACACCGACGACTACCGTCGCCCGCTGCAACTCTTGGCCAAGTCCCTCGCCTTCACCGATCCCATCAGCGGCGAGGCGCTACGCTTCACGAGCGCGCGGACGTTGGTGTGGCCGTGAACCCAATAGTAGGGACATTCCCGCCTCGTTGCATCTAGGCTCATGCCCGAAATGGGGTTTTTCGATAACGCACGGGCTGTGGGAAAGGCTCATGCGTCTCGGTCGTAGATTGGCTCAGGCGGCGACGAGTGGCTTTACCTCGTGATTGAGCTGTCGACCTGACTCTTGCTCAAGTTTCCATAGATCGAAGGCCACTTGGAGGTTTAGCCAGTTGCGTGGATCGACCCGAAAATACCGGCCCAGACGAGCGGCGGTATCTGGGCTGATCGCGCGCCGTCCCGCCAAAATCTCGCTCAAACGACTCTGGGGAATGCCCGTGGCTTTGGCGGCTGCGAGTTGGGTAATGCTCATCGCCTGAAAGAACTCGGTGCGAAGGATGATGCCAGGGTGGATGCGTGAAGCGTTTTGATTCATGAGTATGGCCTCTGGGTTCTTAATGGTAATCTGAAATCTCGACTTGTTCGGCGTCGGCGCCGGACCAACGGAAGCAGATGCGCCATTGGTCGTTGATTCTGATCGAGTGTTGTCCGCGCCGATCTCCCTTGAGTGCCTCCAGGCGATTACCTGGCGGCAACTTGAGGAAAGCCAAATCAACGGCGGCATCGATTAACTGTAGTTTGACGAGCGCTCGCTGCCAGATGTCACCTGGCAGGCGTCGAGAGCGCCCGGTGAGCCACAATTTTTCGGTGTCACGGTCGGCGAAGCTTTTGAGCACGCATTAAAGTCGATCCGTCACTTTTATTCGTCAAGCGGATACTATTCGCTAAACGGATAATGAGGCCATGGGCCGAACACCTGCGATGCCTACAGGCCAGGGAGTTGCGAATGTCCCAGCTTTGCAAGGGATACGTGCGAAGGAAAACCTAGATCCCATCCCGTGAACCGAGCGGATGGCGCTAGAGGTTCTTGTCGGTCACCGCGCCTTCGGAGGCGGTGCTGACGAGCTTCGCGTATTTGGCGAGGACACCGCGGGTTTCTTTGGGTGGGAGGGTTTTTTACAGCCGGGAGCAACCGGGGAGGGCGGCCATCTTGCGGTCGAGTGTAAGGACCGTGGTTTGTCGCTGGTCGTAGTCCAGACTGATGAGGCGATCGGTAAGGCCGGGTTCCTTGATCTCGCGGAGGGCGTCGAGCACGGCGTCGCCGTGGAGGGGCTCGACGAGGCCGCTGGTCAACACGCTCAGCATGCCTTGGCGCGTATCGGTCTTGTTGACGCCATAGTGGTGTTGAAGCACAGCGTAGGCTTCGGCGATGACGATGTTGGCGACCGTGATGGGCTGGGACTGCGATTCGCGAATCGTGGTGAGCCGTTTCAACGTGGCCTGATAGTCCGCCGCCGGTAGGCCGGTGAGGAGGCGGACAAAGATCGAGGTATCAATCCCGTAGGCGGGCATGGTCCTTGGGGGCGTTGCGCCACTTGGCTAGATCCAGCGCGGGACGGTTCGGCGCGATTTTCTCCCGGAGCGGGCCGAGCTTGCTGAAGTCGATGCCGACCGGCGCCAGTCGCCATGCGTCGTGGTCGTGAATCAGATCAAGGTAGTCGCCGGGTTTGACGCGCATCGCTTGTAACGTCGCCGCGGGGAAGGTCGCCTGACGCTTGGCGGTGATCTTGATGCGGAGCTTGGTCGGCATGCTTGGTAAAGCTTCAGCGCCTTACCCGATTGTCAAACGGGTAAGGCGAAGCGTGTCGTGTCGACGGGAAAGATTTCCCTTTCAATCGCGCTAACGATCGGCGCGGCGGGCGTTAGAGGTTCTTGTCGGTCACGGCGCCTTCGGAGGCGGTGCTGACGAGCTTCGCGTATTTGGCGAGGACGCCGCGGGTTTCTTTGGGCGGGAGCGGTTTATAGGCTTTCATCCGCGCGGCGTAGTCGGCTTCGGGGATGAGCAGGCTCATCGTGTTTTTCACAGCGTCGATCTCGATGAGGT
This sequence comes from Opitutia bacterium, assembly GCA_947449835.1. Classification (GTDB taxonomy): domain Bacteria; phylum Verrucomicrobiota; class Verrucomicrobiia; order Opitutales; family Opitutaceae; genus Tous-C4FEB. Next base: position 4,581 of record CANFSZ010000074.1, on the reverse strand, counting down.
CGCCGTTTTTCACGATGCCGATGGGGCCGCCTTTGGCGGCTTCGGGGGTGATGTGGCCGACGTCGAAGCCGTGCGAGCCACCGGAGAAGCGGCCGTCGGTGATGAGGGCGACGTCTTTGATGAGGCCGCGGCCGGCGATGGCGCTGGTGGGGGAGAGCATCTCGCGCATACCGGGGCCGCCGACGGGGCCTTCGTTGCGGATGACGACGACGTCGCCTTTGACCACGTCGCCGCGGAGGACGCCTTGAAGCGCGTCTTCTTCGCTTTCGTAGACTTTGGCGGGGCCTTTGAAGTAGAGGCCTTCTTTGCCGGTGATCTTGCCGACGGCGCCGCCGGGGGCGAGGTTGCCGTGGAGGACGCGGAGGTGGGTGTCGGTCTTGATGGGTTGATCCCAGGGGCGGATGACGTCTTGTTGGTCGGGATAGGACGGGTAGGGCTTAACGTCTTTGAGGGATTCGGCGACGGTCTCGCCGGAGACGGTGAGGCAATCGCCGTGGAGCAGGCCGCGATCGAGGAGGATCTTCATCATCGGGCGGATGCCGCCGATGCGGATGAGGTGGGCCATGCCGTATTTGCCGAAAGGTTTGACGTCGGCGAGGAGCGGGACGCGTTCGCCGATGGTCTTGAAATCTTGGAGCGTGAGCGGGACCTCGGCGCAGTGGGCGATGGCTAGGAGGTGGAGGATGAGATTGGTCGAGCCGCCGAGGGCGAGGCACACGGTGATGGAATTCTCGAAGGCTTTTCGGGTGAGGATGTCGCGGGGCTTGATGCCTTTCTGGAGCATGGCCATGACGGCGGCGCCGGCGCGTTCGCAGTCTTCGCGTTTTTCTTTGCCGACGGCGAGTTGGGCGCTGCTGTTAGGCAGGCTCATGCCCAGGGCTTCGATGGCGGTGGCCATGGTGTTGGCCGTGTACATGCCGCCGCAGGAGCCGGGGCCGGGAATGGCGCTGGCTTCGACGTCGCGCAGGCCGGCGTCGGAGAGTTCGCCCTTGGCGTGTTTACCGACGGCTTCGAAGACGGAGACGATGTCCAGGGGCTTTTGTTTATCGCAGTCGGCGGCGGCGAAACCGGGGAGGATGCTGCCGCCGTAGATGAAGACAGCGGGGCGGTTGAGGCGGGCGATGGCCATCATGCAACCGGGCATGTTTTTGTCGCAGCCGCCGATGGCGACGAGGCCATCGAAGCCCTCGGCGGCGACGGCGGTCTCGATGGAGTCGGCGATGACATCGCGGGAGACGAGGGAGTAGCGCATGCCCTGCGTGCCCATGCTGATGCCGTCGGTGACGGTGATGGTGTTAAAGTAAACGGCTTTGCCGCCGGCGGCGTTGATGCCCTTTTGCGCGTGCTCGCTGAGGTCGCCGAGGTGGACGTTGCAAGGCGTCATGTTACTGGCGGAGGAAGCGACGGCGATCTGGGGCTTCTTGAAATCTTCGTCGGTGAAGCCGACGGCGCGCAGCATGGAGCGGGCGGGGGCGCGATCATTGCCGTCGACGACGACGGAGGAATGCGGGCGGAGGGAGTTGGCGGTTTGGCACATGGGAGAAAAAAGAGGGAGCAACGAGCAGACCCATGCGCGGTGGGGCGAGCAAGCGCGTTTGCGGGGGCGGGCAGGGAAGGCGTTTGTCGGCGGGCGGGCGCGGGCGGGAGTTTTTCGTGGTTGCGTGAGGTAAACGCGGGCGCATTCACTCGGAGGGATTTTCCCCGCATGGCGTTTAACCTAAAAAAAGTTCTCAAGGCTCTGTTGCTGTCGTCCAACCAGCCGCTCTCGATCAAGGACATCCAAGGCGTGTTCACGCGCTTTCATGAGCAGCAGACCATGCCATTGCCGGGGATCGTGACCGACTACGCCGCCCCTGTCGAGACGGCGGGGCCGGACGACGTGCCCGTGGCGCCGGAGGAATCAATCGAGGCGCCCGCCGTGGCCGAAGACAGCGCCGCCGTGGAAGAACCGGTCGAAGCGATCGTCGATGGCAGCGAAGACGCGGAGCTGTATCTCGATGTGCCGTCGTTGATCACGACGGCGCAAATCCGCGAGGCGATGGATGTGATCGCGGCGGAACTGCGCGCGGCCGACGAAGGACTTTTGCTCATCGAAGGCTCGAGTGGCTATCGCTTGATGACGCAGCCGCGGTTTGCGCGGTGGTTGCGGATTTTGCGGCAGGAGCCGCCGCCGGTGAAGCTGAGTCAATCGGCCCTCGAGACGCTCGCCGTCGTGTCCTACCGTCAACCCGTGACGCGCACCGAGATTGAGACGATCCGTGGCGTGTCGGCTGAGGCCGGCGTGAATAAATTATTGGAACGGGATCTGATCTACATCGTGGGCCGAGCGGATCTGCCCGGGCGGCCGTTGCAATACGGCACGACGGATCGCTTCCTGGAATTTGCGGGCATGAAGTCGATCGACGAGTTGCCGGCTTCCGATGTGTTGAGCTCGCGCCAGATCGACGAGTGGTTGAAAAACGCCACGAACGCGCCGACGCCGACCGACGCCGACATGGGGCTGCCCGACGAGCAATTGCCCTTGGAAGCCGTGATCGCTGCCGAAGCCGAGGCCGTCGCGGCCAACGCGCCAGAGCCGGCAGCGCCTGCCGCCGTGGAAGACGCGCCCGCGCCGGCTAAGGACGAAACCGAAACACCCTCCGCCTAACATGGAACTCGGCCCGATTCGCGAAAAGATCGACGTGCTCGACCGGCAGTTGGTCGAACTCATCAACCAACGCCTCACGCTCGCGGCCGAGATCGGCAAGATCAAGCGCAGTACCGGCGGCGAGATCTACGTGCCCGAGCGCGAAGACGCGGTGTTTCGCAAAGTCTCCGGTCAGAACAATGGCCCGATCAAGCATGACGCGTTGCGCGCGATTTACCGTGAGATCATGTCGGCGGCCATCGCGCTCGAGAAGCCGCTGATGATCGCGTACCTCGGGCCTGAAGCGAGCAACACGCACGCCGCGGCGATGAAGAAATTCGGCGCCAGCGTCGATTACCACGCGATGGCGACGATCGCGGATATTTTTACGGCGGTGGAAAAAGGCGAAGCAGATCACGCGGTGATTCCGATCGAGAACTCCACCGAAGGCAGCGTGCGCGAGACGTTGGATAGCTTTGTCGAGAGCGACCTGAAAATCGTCGGCCAAATTTATTTGGAGATCACGCACGCGCTCGTGTCGCAGGCGCCGCTGGATAAAATCACGCACGTGTATTCCAAAGATCAGGCGTTGGCGCAGTGCCGTCTGTGGTTGAACCGGCATTTGCCGCACGCGCAATTGGTCGAGGCTTCGAGCACGTCGCGCGCGGTGCAAATCGCCAAAGACGATCCGACGGCCGCCGCGGTCGCGGGCGAATTGGCGGCCGCGCACTACGGTGTGCCTGTGCAGGCGAAAAACATTCAAGACAAGGCCGACAACACGACGCGGTTTTTTGTGCTTGGGCGCAAAGCGGCCGGCTCCGTGGGCGGCGGCAAAGATGTCACGAGCTTGCTCGTCTCGCTCGGCGACGAGGCGGCCTCGCACTCGGGCGCGTTGTTGAAGATGCTGATGCCCTTGGCCGAGCGTGGCGTGAATCTTTCCAAGATCGAATCGCGGCCGAGCAAGAAGCGCCCGTGGGATTATTTTTTCTTCCTCGATGTTAGCGGCCACTACGAAGACGCGGCCATGAAGGCGGCGCTGGCGGAGTTGCGCGCGTCATGCCCGATGGTGAAGTGGCTGGGTAGTTATCCGGCGGCGACCTGAGTTTTTGGTCCGCTCGGTTTAGGGGCGGGGAAAAAATAAAGCCCGAGCTCGCCGCTGATCAGCAGCGCGAAGACGGCGGCGGTACTGTTAAATCGGCCGCGCTGGGCACATCAGCGTGGGAGTTCGCTCGGAAGCGTCATGTCGACGTCGCGATCGTTCGTCGACCTAGGGCAATAAAAAACGCAGCCGTTGCGGGCTGCGTTGGAAAGATGAACAGGGAGGCCGATTAGGCGTGCTCGACGACGGCGACGCTGCGGTGCGGCTTGTCGAATTTGACGGTGCCGTCCTTCAAAGCGAAGAGCGTCCAGTCACGACCGATACCGACATTCTTGCCGGCGTGGGTCTTGCTGCCGCGCTGACGGATGATGATACCGCCGGCCCGCACGACTTCGCCGCCGAAAAGCTTCACGCCGAGACGCTTTGCTTTGCTGGAACGGCCGTTGGAGGTGGAACTTTGACCTGTTTTATGCGCCATGGTGGGTGGTTTCCTTTAGAGTTTGATGGATTCGATCTTGATGACGGAAAGCTCCTGACGGTGGCCGCGCTTTTTCTCGTGGCCTTTGCGCTTCTTCTTTTTGAAGACGATGACTTTATCACCGCGCTTGTTCTCGAGGATTTTAGCGGAAACGGAAGCCCCGGCGAGCGTGGGCTTGCCGACTTTGTAATCGGCGCCTTCTCCGGCAGCGAGCACATCCTTGATTTCGATGATGTTGCCAGCCTCGGTCTTGGGGTAGCGATTGACGATGAGAACGTCGCCCTCGGTGACAGTGAACTGCTGGCCTTGGGTCTTGATAGTGGCTTTCATAAATAAAACCGCTGAAAAAGCGGTTTTTGAAGCGTGAAAGCAAGGCTT
>CANFSZ010000073.1 GCA_947449835.1 Opitutia bacterium | reverse complement strand
GTGGTGTTGGAGGGACTGAGTCGCGGCGGGCTCTATGCGTTTAACTACGCGCTGACGCATCCCGAGCGCGTGGCCGCGCTGTACCTGGATGCTCCGGTGCTCAATATTCACAGCTGGCCTGGGCGAAACAAAGACACTCCGGCCGGCGCGAAATTATGGCGTGAGTTGCGCGAGAGTTACGGGCTGAGCGTAGAGGCCGCACAAAATTTTAAAGACAGCCCGATCGATCACATCGACGTTGTGGCCCAGGCCAGCGTACCGATTTTACTGATTTCGGGCGATGCCGATGAAACGGTGCCTTTTACGGAAAATGGCGCCATTTTGAAAAAGCGCTACGATGAACTGCACGCGGTGTGCGAGGTGATCATGAAGCCCGGCGGGAAACACCATCCCCACAGCCTCGTTGATCCTGCGCCCATAGTGGAATTTCTTCTGAAGCACGCGCGTTTCTGAGTCGCCGCGGGGTGTTTTAGCGCGGCGTCGATTAGTGCTTCGCGGCGCACGGCGCGTGGCGAGGGCAAGTGATGAGGTGATCGTTGACCATGCCACTGGCCTGCATGAACGCGTAGCAGATAGTGGTACCCACAAATTTGAAATCGTGAGCCAGGAGCGCTTTGCTCAACCTATCGCTTTCGGTCGTGCGCGTAGGGATTTCGCTCATGGCGCGGCGGCGATGGACTAACGGACGTCCGCCCACGAAGGACCACAGAAAACGATCAAAGCCGCCCGGCTCGCGGTGGAGAGCAAGATAGGCGCGGGCGTTACCAATCGCAGCGGCGATTTTGAGCTTGTTGCGCACGATGCCGGCATCGGCCAGGAGCTCGGCGATTTTTTTAGCATCGTAACTGGCAATTTTCTCCGCGTCGAAACCGTCAAAGGCGCGGCGGTAATTTTCGCGTTTGGCGAGAATCGTCGACCAGCTGAGTCCGGCCTGTGCGCCCTCGAGAATTAAGAGTTCGAAGAGCGCGCGATCGTCGTGCAACGGCACGCCCCACTCGGTGTCGTGGTAGGCGAGATCGAGCGGTTTGCGGGGCCAAGGGCAGGGGACGGATTTCATCGTATGCCGAGGTAACGGCGGTGACGGGCAATTTTGGTCAGGAGCTGGACGCAGAGGCAATGCCGTGGAACGCGTAGGGGGAACGCGTGAATCTGACCGTCTGAACGTAGCGGGCATTTCCTTTGCTCCCGCCTTGGGTGTTTTGAAGCTCCCCCATGATGCGTTCTGCTTTTCTTCGTTTTACCCTCTTGGCTGCTGCTGGGTTTGTTTGGGTTGCTTTGACCGCTGAGGTGCACGCCGCGGTGACATCGCTGCGGCCGCAAGGTGATTTTGATGTGCGTCGCTACGGTGCGACCGGCGACGGCGCGACGCTCGACACGGCGGCTATCAATCGGGCAATCGAAGCCGCTCACGTGGCCGGAGGTGGTACGGTGCGGTTCCCGGCGGGCAACTATTTGAGTTTTTCCATTCGCCTGCGGAGTCGGATCACGTTGCAGCTCGAAGCGGGCGCGACACTTATTGCGGCGACGCCGGCTCCGGGCTTTGGCGCTTATGATGCAGCCGAGCCCAACGAGTGGGACGCGTATCAGGATTTTGGCCACAGTCATTGGCACAATAGCCTGATCTGGGGAGAAAATCTCGAAGACATCGCCATCATCGGCTCCGGGCGGATTCATGGTAAAGGCCTCACGCGCTCCGGTCCCGGTCCGCGTCGGCCCAAGACCGCGGGCGACATGCCGGCGTCGATGCGCGACATCCGCGATCGGCAACAACTCAAGGTCGATGGTGAACCGGGTACGAATACTAGCTTCATGGACGGTCAGGGCAACAAGGCGATTGCGCTGAAAAATTGCCGGCGCGTGGAGCTGCGTGAGTTCTCTGTCTTGGCCGGCGGGCATTTCGCGTTGCTCGCGACCGGCGTGGATTTTTTGAACATCGACCAAGTCGATATCGACACGAACCGCGACGGGTTCGATATCGACGCGTGTCGTGATGTGAACATCAGCCGATGCCGCGTGAATTCTCCTAGTGACGACGCGATTGTCCTGAAAAGTTCTTTTGGTTTGGGCTACGCGCGCGCGATGGAGCGCGTGACCATCGCGGACTGCGCCGTGAGTGGCTTTGACCTTGGGACGATGCTCGATGGCACGCGCCAGCGCACGCAGCAGATCGCGCCCGATCGTGACGGCGTGACGGGGCGTATAAAAATCGGCACCGAATCGAATGGTGGTTTCAAAAAAATCACCATTCGCGATTGCACCTTTGAGCGCTGCCGCGGGCTGGCGTTGGAGACCGTCGATGGCGGCGTGATCGAGGATGTGGTCGTGAAAAATCTGACGATGAAAGAAGTCACGACGGCGCCGTTGTTCATTCGTTTAGGCAACCGCGGGCGCGGGCCGGATAATCCGCCGATCGGCGCGGTGCGTCGGATCAGCATCAGCAACGTGCATGTGCGTGATGCGGAAGCGAGGTTTGCCTCGCAGATCGTCGGGCTCGTTGGCCATCCGATTGAAGATGTGCGCTTGAGCGACATCACGATCGATTATCGCGGCGGCGGCACGCCCGATGACGCGAAGCTAGAGCCGGGGGAAAACGAGCGCGGTTATCCGGAGCCGAGCATGTTTGGGACGTTGCCGGTTTATGGTTTTTTCGTGCGGCACGTGGCTGGGCTCACGGTCGAACGGATGAAAGTGAGCTACGCTACCCCCGAAGCGCGTCCGGCGGTGTGGCTCGAGGATGCGATGGACGTGAGTTTAAAGCAATTCGACGCCCAGCAAGCGCCCGGGGCGCCGCGTCTGGTTTTGCGCGCGGTGCGCGGGCTGACGTTGCAGAAATTTACCGGCGTGAAAGACGTGACGGCGGTAACGGCGGAGCGCGAGGTGCGCTGAAACGCGCGCGAGTTTAACGCGCTGCTAGGTGTTTCGCGAGGAAGGCGAGGGCTACCGGGCGCAGATCGCGCGACAGCGCTTTTTTGTTCCAGAACTCAAAATCAAACGTGTGGCCGGCGCCCTCGACCAAGATGAATTCGTGTTCCACGCCCTTGCGGACAAGCGTTCCGGCCAAGGTCCACGATTGCCCGATATCGACCGTGCCATCGATGAGGCCGTGGATGATGAGCACAGGCGGAGAATTTTTCGCCACGTGCGAGACCGGCGAAGCGAGCGCGAAGACGGGGTCGTCGATACTGGCGGCGTCGAAGACTTTGAGGTCGCCGCCGGGCTTGCGTTTGCCATTCGGCACGCCCTTCGCGTCGGTTTCCAAGCGAGTGAGTAGACTGGCCGGACCGTAGAGATCGATGATGCAGCGGACTTGGCTCGAAACTCCGGGATACGGCGTGGCGTTGGCCGTGGGTTCAAACTCCAGCTTATCCGCGGTGAGGCCCGTCAGCAACGCGAGGTGGCCACCTGCCGAGCCGCCGGCGACGGCGATGCGCTTGGGATCGATTTGATATTGGGCCGCATGGGCGCGCAGAAAGCGGACGGCATTTTTGCAATCGTGGAGGTTGGTCGGCCACGCGCCGTCCCCGAGGCGATAGTCGATGCTCACGGCGACGAAGCCAGCGGCGGCCAACGTGCCGCAGATTTCGGCGGCGCGAGTTTCGTTTTTGGTGCCGCCGGTCCAGCCGCCGCCGTGAATCCAAACCACGGCCGGTGCGAGCGTGCCGGCGGGAAGCGCGGCGGGCAGGTAAACATCGAGTTTTTCCGCGCGGTCGGGAACAAGAAAGGTGACGTCTTTCAAAACGCGCGGAGCCGATTCAGCGGCGCGAACGAAGCTGATGAGCGATAGAGCGAGGGCGAACAGGGCGAGAGGAGCGAAGCGGGGCATAGTGCATTTCAATACGGCGCGTGCGCGCGACTCAAGCGTCTTGGCGTTTCCCGCGTGCGGTGACATTGCGATGAGCCGGCCGCGCACAAAAAAACCCCGCGCCGGTGAGGGCGCGGGGCTGAGTTTGAGCCAAGATGCGGACTTAAGCCGCGGGGCGAATTACTTCTTCTTGGTGGCGGAGCGCTTTTCCTCGATCGCTGCTTGCGCGGCGGCGAGGCGGGCGACCGGCACGCGGTAAGGCGAGCAAGACACGTAGGTCAGGCCGACCTTATGGCAGAATTTCACGGAATCGGGGTCGCCGCCGTGTTCGCCGCAGATGCCGAGCTTGATCCCAGGACGGGTCGCATTGCCCTTTTCGCAGGCGATCTTCACGAGTTGGCCAACACCGGATTGGTCGATCGAGGCGAAGGGATTCTTCTTCACGATTTCGTTTTCGGTGTAGGCGCCGAGGAAGGATCCGGAGTCGTCGCGTGACATGCCCAAGCAGGTCTGTGTGAGATCGTTGGTGCCGAAGCTAAAGAACTCGGCGGTCTGAGCGATTTCGTCGGCGGTGAGGGCCCCGCGTGGAATCTCGATCATGGTGCCGACGGAGTAGGCGATCTTCACCTTCTTTTCCTTCTGAACGAGGGCGGCGACTTCGTGGACGATGGCGACTTGGAGATCGAGCTCCTTCTTGAAACCGACGAGCGGGATCATGATCTCGGGCTTGGCTTTGAAGCCGGCCTTGGTCGCATCTGCGGCGGCCTCGAGGACGGCGCGGGCTTGCATGCGGGTGATCTCGGGGAACTTGATACCGAGGCGGCAACCGCGGAAGCCGAGCATGGGGTTGAACTCATGGAGCTCGTGCACGCGGTGCATGATCTTCTCGACCGGGATGCTGAGCTTACGGGCGAGATCCATCTGCTGTTCCTTGGAGTTCGGGAGGAACTCGTGGAGCGGGGGATCGAGGAAGCGGACGGTCGCGGGATAGCCTTTGAGGGCTTTGAAGATGCCGTAGAAGTCGTCGCGTTGATACGGGAGGAGCTTGGCGAGGGCGGCTTCGCGATCCGTGAGGTTGTCGGCGAGGATCATCTCGCGCATGGCGTCGATGCGGTCGCCTTCGAAGAACATGTGCTCGGTGCGGACGAGGCCGATACCCACGGCGCCGAACGCCATGGCTTCAGCGGCTTGCTTCGGCGTGTCGGCGTTGGTGCGGACGCTCATCTTGGTGGACTGGGCGCACCATTTCATGAGCTGCACGTAGTTCTTATATTTCTCAGTCTTCTGCGCAGCTTTGTCGTCGCTGAGGAGACCAGAAATGATTTCCGAAGGAGCGGTCTTGATCTGACCGGCGTAAACGAGGCCGGAGGTGCCGTCGATGGAGAGGAAGTCGCCTTCCTTGAACGTGTGGCCGTCGATGGTGGCGGTCTTCGCATCGTAGTCGATGGTGACGCCGGCGGCGCCGCAGACGCAGACTTTGCCCATTTGGCGGGCGACGAGCGCAGCGTGCGAGGACACACCACCGCGAGCGGTGAGGATGCCTTCCGCGGCGATCATGCCGCGGAGATCTTCCGGGGAGGTCTCGACGCGAACGAGGAGAACTTTTTCGCCTTTGTCGGCGGCCTGCACGGAGCGGTCGGCGTTGAAGTAGATCTTGCCGGTGGCGGCGCCAGGGCCGGCGGGAAGGCCGGTGGCGATGACTTTGGCTTTCTTGACTTCAGCGAGGTCGAAGATCGGGGCGAGGAGTTGTTCGAGCTGATCGGCAGGGTTGCGGAGGACCGCGGTTTCCCAGTCGATGAGTTTTTCGCGGACCATGTCGGCGGCGAACTTCAGGCCGGCGGCGGCGGTGCGTTTGCCGTTGCGGGTCTGGAGCATGAACAACTTGCCTTCTTGGACGGTGAACTCGATGTCTTGGACGTCCTTGAAGTGTTTCTCGAGGGTGGCGCGGACTTTGAGGAGTTCGGCGTAGCTCTTGGGCATGACGTCCTTGAGCTTGATCACGGGCTCGGGGGTGCGGACGCCGGCGACGACGTCTTCGCCCTGGGCGTTGACGAGGAATTCGCCGTAGAATTCGTTGGTGCCGTTGGCGGGATTGCGGGTGAACGCGACGCCGGAGCCGGAGGTTTCGCCGGTGTTGCCGAAGACCATGGCTTGGACGTTAACGGCGGTGCCCCATTCGGTGGGGATGTTGTATTTGCGGCGGTAGACGCACGCGCGGTCATTCATCCACGAACCGAAGACGGCGCCCGCGGCGCCCCGGAGTTGGTCCCAGGCGCTGTTCGGGAAGGCTTTCCCGGTGCGTTCTTTGACGAGAGCTTTGAAGCGTTTGATGAGCTCTTGTTGGTCGGCGGCGGTGAGTTTCGAGTCCTCGATGTCGCCGTGGTAAACTTCGTGTTTGTAAGAGTGGATGGTGTGCTCGAACGGATCGTGGTCTTCGCCTTCGCGTTTCTGCACACCCATGACGACGTCGCCATACATCTGAATGAAGCGGCGGTAGCAATCGTAGGCAAAACGGGAGTTGCCGGTGGCTTTCTCGAGGGCGAGGACGGTCTCGTCGTTGAGGCCGAGGTTAAGGATCGTGTCCATCATGCCGGGCATGGAATCGCGCGCGCCGGAGCGCACGGCCACGAGGAGGGGCATGCCGGTTTTGGCTCCGAAGGTGGTGCCCATGATCTTCTCCATGTTGCGCACGCCGGCTTCCATCTCGGCTTGGAGGGTCGCGGGGTAGGTGCGCTTGTTGGCGTAGTAATAGGTGCAGACTTCTGTCGTGATCGTGAAGCCGGGAGGCACGGGCAAGCCGATGCGGGTCATCTCGGCGAGGTTGGCGCCCTTGCCACCGAGGAGGGCTTTCATCGTGCCATTGCCGTCGGCTTTGGCGGCGCCCCACGTGTAGACGTATTTAGGCGCCTTCTTGGAGGCGGATTTCTTCGCGGGAGCGGACTTCTTTGCTTTGGATTTAGCGGCCATGTGGATGGGTTATACGGTTGAGAAAAACGGAGGGTTTGCGACGAGCGCAGAAACCAAGACTGAAAACGTCCGCCCCGTGCGCTGTCAACGGCGCAGGCACCAAGGAAATACAGTCAATTGTTCGTGCGCAGGCCCTGAAAATTCAGTGCCAAGCCAGCAGGATCGCGCCCGAGGCGATTAAGCCGCCGCCGAGGGCGGTTTTCCAGGTCAACGGTTCACCGAGAAAGACCGCGGCGAGAATGAGCACGAAGACGACACTGAGTTTGTCGATCGGAGCGACTTTACCGACGTCGCCGACTTGCAGCGCGCGGAAATAGCACAACCAAGAGCACCCCGTCGCGAGGCCGGAGAGGATAAGGAACAGCCAGGTTTTGCGCGAGAGGCCGAGGACGGCGCTAGTGGGTTGGGTGGCTAACGCTACGCCCCAAGCGAAAATCAGTACGACGCCGGTGCGCACGGCGGTGGCGAGATGGGAGTCGACGTCTTTGACCCCGACCTTGGCCAGCACGGCGGTGAGGCCGGCGAAAAACGCAGATAAAAGCGACCAAGTGAGCCAATTCATCGTATGTGAGATCTGTTAAAATTAAACAACTCTTGAGGTAATTTCAGGGCGAGACGCTAGGGCCGCAAGAAAAGGTCTGAAAAATATCTTGAACTCCGGGGGATGAGCCGAGAGCGTGCGCCTTCCCTAAATGGTAGGATACTCAAGTGGCCAACGAGGGGAGACTGTAAATCTCCTGGCTTACGCCTTCTCTGGTTCGAATCCAGATCCTACCACCACTTTCACCCCCGCTGAGGGGTTTCAGCCGGCCCGCACTCGCGACGGCCTGCGGCCGCTAAGCTCAAAAAGCTCCCCTCGCGATTATCCGGCGGCTGGCTGTTTGCGGTTTACCGTGCTGCGGTTTTAAGCACGGCGAAACGTTCCCGCATTTCCGCGAGAGCGGCGGTATAGGCGGGATCGGCCACGAGGTTGTGCGTCTCGGCAGGATCGGCTTTCAGGTCGAAGAGCTCCTCAAAATTGAAATCGGGCCAGAAGAGATATTTGGCGTCTTTGCGCACGAGTGCCTGCGAGGAAGGGATGAACTTGATGTTATTAATCGTGGCGTGTTCGTAGAAAAATTCTGTGCGCCAGGCCGGCGGTTGGTCGGCGAGATAAAGTGGGGATAGGTCGCGGCCTTGCATGCGGAGCGGCGACGCGACGCCCGCGGCGGCGAGGAACGTGGGCGCGAGATCGACGTTGAGCGTGAACGCATCGTCGGTCCGGCCACGACGAGCGGCGGGCAAACGCGGGTCACGTACGATGAGCGGCGTGCGAATGCTTTCCTCGTAAGGGTACCATTTATCGGCGAGGCCGTGTTCGGCGTGGAAGTAGCCGTTATCGCCGGTGAAAATGACGAGCGTGTTTTCGAGCGCGCCTTGGCGACGGAGTTCGGCGAGCACGCGGCCGCAGGTGGTGTCGACCTCGGTGGCGAGACGGTAATAATTTTTCATCATCGTCTGGTATTTTTCCGGCGTGTCGAAGCGCCAATGCCAGCGGCGGCGACCTTCGTTTTCTTCGTTGGCGATGAAGGGTGGGAGGCGTTTGAAAAACGTGTCCGCTGCGGTCGGTGGGACGGGAATGACCGTGTCTTTGTAGAGTTCCATACTGCTGGGTTGCGGCAGGTATTGAAGCGGATTTTGGTCTTCGGCGTGCGTGGCGAAAAAGGCGAGCGTCAGGCAAAACGGTTTATCGGCGGGCCGGGTGCGCAGAAATTCGAGGGCGTCATTTTCGTTTTTCTGGGTGACGTGAATTAGCGAACCGTCGGGTTGTTTCTGCCAGTGCGTGGTTTGGTACGAGCGGCCAAAATCGAATTTCTCCTGTGGGAATTTGCCGTTGTGCCATTTGCCGATGTGGCCGACGAAGTAGCCGTGGTCGCGGAGCATGCCGGGGTAAGTCTCGGCCCACGGCGTGGTGAAAAAATTGAAGGCGCGGTTGCCGTGGCGCGACATCCATTGGCCCGTGAACAACGACGCGCGGCTCACTCCGCAGATGGAGGTGGTCACGCAATTGTGCGTGAAGCGCACGCCCTCGGCCGCGAGTTGGTCGAGGTTCGGGGTTTTAACCACGGGGTGGCCGGCCACGCCGAGCGTGTCGTGGCGCCAGTCGTCGGCGTAGAGCACCAAAATATTGAGCGGTTTAGTCGTGGTGGCCGCGGATGCCATCGGCGCGACGAATAAACCGAGACACAGCGAGGCGACGACGTACGGGAGGTTTTTTCGCACAGAAATCAGGAGTGGGGTTTTACGATCAGAAACGATCACAAAAGGCCGCCCGCGGCGAAACTGTAAAAATCCTTTCCCGGCCGAATCGGCGCCCGCGCGGTCGATGATCACGTGATCGATGAGCGGAATGTCGATGGCTTTGGCGGCGGCGGTGAGTTGGCGCGTGATCGTGATATCGGCCGCGCTGGGCGTGGGATCGCCGCTCGGGTGGTTGTGCACGCAGACGAGGGCGCTGGCGGATTCGCGGATGGCGACCCGGAAAACTTCGCGGGGGTGCGCGAGCGTGGCCGCGGGTGCCACTACGCAAAAGCGTCGCTAGGAGTTCGGTGTCGCTCAGGGCGGCGGCGCCAAATTTTTGGAGGCGTTATTGGGGCCGTTCACCCACACCCGTGGAGCGGAGCCGGTTCGCCGGGTGGGCGTAGGCCTCGGGCGCACTCATGCGAGATAATGGCGTCTTTGTGGTCGAGCGTACGTTCAAGCGCGATAGCGCTTTACCAGAAAATAGGCACAAAAAAACCGCCCATGTGCGAGCGGTTTTTTTTAAAATGAGGCGCTAAACAGGATTTTAGTAGTGCTTCACGTAGCCGTTGCGACGGAGGCGTTCGAGCCAACGTTCTTGGCTGCTTTGCGCCATCTGAGTGACGAGCATGCGCTCAATCTGGTCACGGACTTCGTCGATGGCTTGGTTGCCGGCGTATTTGCGCTCTTCGGCGAAGAGGATGAAGCAGCCTTCGGAGAGCATGAGCGGGGCGGTTACTTCGCCGGGTTTCAGGACGAAGAGCGGGTTTTTGAAATCGTCTTTGAGGTCGGAGCGTTTGACCCAGCCCCAATCGCCACCTTTGGATCGGCGGGAGTCTTGGCTGTATTCTTTGGCTAGGTCTTCGAATTTGGCGCCGCCCTTAAATTTGGCGATGATCTCGTCGGCCTTGGTCTTGAGTTCGGCATCGGTGGCGTTGTCGGCGCGGGAGAGTTGGATAAGGCGGAGGTGAACGCCGTCTTCCTGGTAAAAGCGGTCTTTGTTTTCGCGGTAAAACATCTCGATACGAACGGGGCTGACGACGCTCTGGGATTTCCGCTGCTGCTGCTGCATGTAGTGGAAGATGATGTCTTCTTCGACTTCCTTGCGGTACTCGCGCAGCGTGGTGCCTTTGGCGCGGAGGTAGGCGAGGAACTTCGAGCGATCGTTGTCGAATTGCTCGCTGAGGATGTCGGCGATGCGATTGTCGACGTAGCTGGCGGGAATGTTGCGGGCTTCTTTGCCGTCTTTTTCTTTCCGAAATTCTTTAATGATGAGGACCTTGTCGATGAGGTCTTGGATGACGCTATCTTGGAGGGATTCGATCTTCTCGTTGAACTCTTTTTCGTTGCGGGCGTCGCGCTGGATTTGCGGGATGAGCGGCGAGATTTCGCGGCGGATGTCATCGACGGTGATGACTTTCTCCTCGGCGATGGCTGCGATGCCGTTGGCAAAGCGCATGTTCAACCCATCGTTCTGGGCCAAGGCCGTGAGGGCGCTGGCGCAGAGAAAACCGAAAATTGTGAGACTACGACGATGCGTCATGGGGTCGGCAGGTTGTTCAAAAATGTAATGACTTCTTTTAACCGTAGAAGGGGTTGCGTTGCGGTCAATCGTGGAAACCGGGTGCCGTGCATCACCCAATCGTCACGCTGACCGCTGTGGCGCTGGCACTTCAAGCGGCTGGATTCCGTTTCGACGGAGAGGATGCCTT
>CANFSZ010000072.1 GCA_947449835.1 Opitutia bacterium | reverse complement strand
GATTTTGCGCAGTTCACCGGTTTTGGGGTCTTTGGAAAAGGGCCGGCCGTAGGTGATGGAGACCAGGGTGACGTTGGGCCGCGTACCGTACCGCGCGTAAATGCTTTCGTGTGGGCTGGTGCGTTTTTGTTGGGCGGCGAGGGGGAGCGAGCCGACGACGAGCGCGGCGAAGGAGAGGACGAGCGAGGCGATGGTTTTCATGGAGCGATACTTTGGGTTGAGGGGAAAGCGAACGACCGACGGCGAATACGACACGGGGCCGCGCGCGGGTGTCAATCGGCGGGCGGGGATTGACGCGGTGGGCGCGGTGCGGCCCGATGGGCGACTATGGCGCGCAGTGTGGTTCTCGCAGGCACGGTGCGGTGTGAGCGTTGTCAGCTCCCGCCGCGTTGGTGCGTGTGCGCGGGGCTCGGGCCGGTCGAGAGTGCGCTCGGCGTGGATGTGCTGATGCATCACCGCGAGCAGTGGCGCCCGAGTAGCACGGGGAAGTTGATCGAACGCGTCGTGAGCGGGGCGCGGACGCACTTGTATCAGCGCGAGCAACCGCGCGAGCGGGCGGACCTCGTGCGACCGGGGCGGGAGTTGTGGATCTTGCACCCGCTGGGCGAGCCGCTGGATCGGATGACGTTGCCGCCGGCGGGGGACGTGCAGGTGCTCTTGCTAGATGGGAGTTGGGGCGAGGCGGCGGAGATGGTGCGCGCGGTGGAGCCCTGGGGCCGGCGCGTGAGTGTGCCGATGACGGGCAAGAGCCGCTACTGGCTGCGTGAGCAACAAGGGGAAGGAAAATTTTCCACGGTTGAGGCGTTGCTGGCGATTTTGGCGGTGCTGGGGCAGAGCGAGGCGGAGGCGCAATTGCGGCTGCATTTTGAGCTGCACGTGTATGCGAGCTTGTTGGCGCGGGGCCGGAAATGGCCGGCTGCGGAGTATCTCGACACGTCGCCGATCAAGACGGCGTTGCCTGATTTTCTGCGGCGGTTGATCGAGCCGCGACGCGGTGCGCCGCACGTGGCGCGGAAGACGCGGCTCGAGGCGCAGGGCGAGGCGAACGCAGGCGAGACCCCGTAACACTCCCGCTGAGAGGCGCGGACTAAGAGAAACGGCGGTCGCGTGGATTTACGATTGAGGGGCGGGGAGGAGCGGGGCTTGCTGGCGGACTTATGAAGTTACCCCAGAATCGAATCCTGTCGGGCGGGTGGAAATGTGCGCTGCTGCTTGCGGGCGTGGCGCTGGGGTCGGTACCCGCGATGCACGCGGCGGCCGCGGCGGGCACACCGGAGGCCGCGGGATTTTCGTCCGAACGCTTGCAGCGGCTGGATACCGTGGTGCAGGCGCAGATTGACCAAAAGCACATGGCGGGCGCGGTCGTGTACATCGCGCGCGATGGGAAGCCCGTGCATTTCCGCGGCTACGGCCTGCAGGAAATCGAGACCGGCAAGACGATGCCGACGGATGCGATTTTCCGCATCGCCTCGATGAGCAAGGCGCTCACGACGACCGCGATCATGATGCTCTACGAAGAAGGTAAATTCATGCTGCACGATCCCGTGGCGAAATTTATCCCGGCTTTTGCCAAGTCTTCCGTGGCCGTGCCGCCACCGGCCGGCTCGCCGCCCGACGTGAAATTCGTCCTCGTGCCGGCGAAGCGCCCGATCCAGATCCGCGATCTCCTCACGCATACCGCCGGGTTGACCTACGGTGACGGGCTGGCGGTCGATCTCTACAAACAGGCGAACGTTTACGGCTGGTATTTTGCCGACAAGAACGAGTCGATCGCGACGGTGATCGATCGCCTCGCGACGCTGCCGCTCCATGGCCAACCTGGTGAAACGTGGCAGTACGGTTTCTCGCTCGATGTCCTCGGGCGCGTGGTGGAAGTCGCTTCCGGGATGCCGCTCGATCAGTTTTTCCAGCAACGGATTTTCGGACCGCTCAAGATGGTAGACAGCGGATTTTTCCTGCCGCCGGAGAAGGCCGCGCGACTGGCGCCCGTCTATGGTTACGAGAAGGGCGAACTGACCTTGCGCGAAAATTCGGCGAAGACCGATTACATCCAAGGTCCGCGCAAATGTTTCTCGGGCGGGGCCGGCGTGCTTTCGACGACCAGCGATTACGCGCGGTTTCTACAGATGTTGCTCAACGGCGGCGAACTCGACGGAGTGCGCTTGCTCGGGCCGAAGAGCGTCGAGCTGATGCACGCGAATCACACGGGCGAAAAATACATGCGCGACTCCAGCGCGTTTGGCCTCGGGTTCTGGGTGGATAACGATCTCGGCTTTTTCGGCGAACTCGGCACCGAGGGCGCTTACGGCTGGGGTAGCGCTTATTTCCCGCAGTATGTCGTGGACCCGAAGGAGAAAATCGTGGCGATGCTGATGACGCAGTTGAAGCCGGCGGGCGGCCTCGACCTGAATCAGAAGTTCAAAGTCATGATGTATCAGGCGCTGATTGATTCGCGCAGCGCGAAGTAAGTTTCGGCGCCGATACCGCGCGCGGGCGAGGGGCAAAGAGGTTCGTCCGCGAGGGCGGGCCGCGTCGCCCCGCCCGCGTTTTTATTTTTGCGCGCGGATGGGGACGAGCAACGCGCTGAGTTCCTTGACGGTCGCGGCGTGGGCGGGATTGGCGGCGAGGTTGTGGGCCTCGGCGGGATCGGCGATTTCGTCGAAGAGTTGAGCGGCGGTGCGCTCGCCCTTGGCGTTGGACCATTCGGTGTAGCGCCAGCGCTCGGTGCGGACGGAGTAACCGTCGCCGTTGTTGCCGCGGCGGACCTGAGTGAAGGCGGCAGGTTTGGCGACGTACTGCGCGTCGTCGAGCACGGGGCGGAGATCGGTGCCGTCAAGATAGGCGGGGCGGGGGAGACCGCTGAGGCCGGCGAGCGTCGGGTAGAGATCGACCATTTCCACGAGGGTTTGGGCGGTACGGCCGTTGGCCTTGGCGCCGGGGGCGGCGATGATGAGCGGCACGCGGGTGCTGCGCTCGAAGAGACTTTGTTTTTGCCAGAGACCATGGTCGCCGAGGTGGTAGCCGTGGTCGCTGGTGAAAACGATCACGGTGTTCTGCGCGAGGCCGAGGCGGTCGAGGGTATCGACGACGCGGCCGAGTTGCGCGTCCATGAACGAAGTGGAGCCGTGATAAGCTTGGATGGCGTCGCGGCGGAGCGCGTCGGTGAGTTTACCTTGGGCGGCGTTGGCGCTGAGGTAGGCGGCGGCGGGCGTGCGGGCGCGGTCGTCGTCGCTGAGCGTGGGCAACGCGATTTTATCGGTGGGGTAGAGCTCGAACCATTTTTTCGGGGCGACGTACGGCGTGTGCGGACGGTAGAAACCGACGGCGAGGAAGAACGGCCGAGATTCGCGTTTGAAGCGCTCGAGCAAGCGGATCGCCTCGGTGGCGCCGATGCCGTCAGTGTGGTCGACGTCTTCGCCCTCGTCGTCGGCGAGCCAGCTCAACGTGCCGCCGAATTGGCCGGGCTCGAGGGAGAAGATTTTATCGTGCTCCTCGCGGTCGCGGCCCCGTGGGTTCACGACCTGGTCCCACGAAGGGTAGTCGTCGAGGCTGGAGGTGCCGATGTCGAGCGGCACGCCGTAGTGGTAGAGTTTGCCGACGCGGGCGGAGAACCAGCCGTTTTTCTTAAACAACTGCGGGAGCGTGACGGTCTCCGGGATTTTTTCGCGGAAGTGCGAAGCGACGGGGCCTTTTAACCCAGGATTGGTGAGCACGCCGGTGGCGTTGGGTCGGCGGCCGGTGAGGAACGAAGAGCGGCTCGGCGAGCAGAGCGGAAATTGACAATACGCGCGCTCAAAGCGGACGCCGCGGGCAGCGAGGCGGTCGATGTTGGGCGTGAGCATACCTGGGGCGCCGTAGCTGCCGAGGTCGCAGTTGAGGTCGTCGGCAATGAGGAATAGGACGTTGAGCTTGGGCAGCGTTGAGGTCGCTGCGGAGGCGAATAACGGCGCGAAGAAGACGAAGGCGGCGACGCGCGCGAGCGACGTCAGGGGGTAAATGACGGAACGGGGCATGGCCGCAGCGTGCGCACAACTGCCGCCGCGGCGAGGCGAAAGACGAGTGCGCCGCGCATGGGTTTAACGCAGTAACGGACTGCGGCCGGTCTGGGCGCAGTCCTCTAAGGTACGTAGGCCGTTGCCGCGGTATTCGGCGTAAGTGAACGCAGCGGTAAGGTGGTGTTGCGGGTCGTCGTAGATCGTCGTGAAGGAACCGCCGTAGAAATTTCGACCGCTGCCGGCGGTGCCGACGGTGAGCGTGACTTCGCCGTGGAGGCGGGGCTTATATGTGACCGTTTCGACGACGTTGTCGGCGACTTTGGCTTTCGCGGCGAGGGTGGCGACGACGGGCGTGGGGCGTTGGGTGACGGCTCGGGCGACGAAGGCATCGAGGGCTGTGCGCTCGAGGGGCATCAACGCGACGAGGCCGGCGGCGGCGACTTGGTCGGCGGTGCGGCGCGAGAGAAACGAGCGGGAGAAAGCGACGACGTCGCCTTGTCGCGCGACGGTGAGCTCACGGGCGACTTGGGAATCGAGCGCGGCAAGTTGCGCGGTGGAAAGGTGATGCAGGCCGGCAGCAGTACGATCGGCGGAAGCGAGTTGCGCGGCGAAGGACGATGTTTCCTCGGCGCGAGTCGGGGTGAGGAAAACTAAAAAGCTGGCCGCGAGGGCGAGCCCGATGCGAAAGAAACTGCGGAGGAACGACGACATGAAAAAGAAAGGGGGCGAGAAATACGGAGCGCGGGCAGGCTACGGCTTGGGCGCGATGATACGGCTGGATTTTATATTGTTGGTCGGATCTTGGTCATTGATGCCGATTGGCGCACTGAGAGTAGTTTTGTAGCTGAGGGCGCCGCGGGTGCTGAGGGTGGTTTTGTCGACGGGCACGGCGATAACGGTGCTGGCGCCGGCGGCGAGGGCGGGGACGCGGTAGTTGGCGGTGAGACCATCGGTGTCGATGTCGAGCGTGAGGCCGGAGAGAGCTTGGCCGCCGCGATTTTGAATGACGACCTCCATCTGGGCACGAGCGGAATCGTAGAAGTGGCTTGATACAGCGGCGTCGACACGCGTCGGATCGTTGCGGCCGAGGGCCCAGCCTAGGTTGAGGGTGCCGCGACCGTAGTCGGCATCGGGCCCGGGAGCGCCGGCGTCGTTGGTGGTGGCGGCGAGGATTTCCCAAGCTTGGGTAGCAGTGAGTGTGGGGTTGCAGGAGAGGACCGTGGCAAGTGCGCCAGCGACGAGCGGAGCGGCGGCGGAAGTGCCATCTACGTAGACGCGTTGTTGATTGATCCAAGCGGTTTGGACGCCGTAGCCGGGGGCGGAAATTTGGAGTTGGGGGCCGGAGTTGGAGAATGTGACCTGTTGACCGACGGCATCGACGGCGCCGACGGAGATGACACGGGCATCGGCGGCGGGCCAAGTGAGACGCGTGGCTTGATCGTTTCCGGCGGCGGCTACGATGAGCGCGCCGTGCGTGTCGGCATAGTCGATGGCAGCGAGCAGGACGTTGCTGGTGGCGTAGCCACCTAGGCTGATATTGATAATTTTGGCGCCGGCATCGACTGCGGCAAGGATGCCTTGGGCGACTGTAAAAATGTCACTGAGTCCATCGGCATTGGTGACGCGGATGCTAAGAAGCGTGGCGGCGGGGGCGACACCGGGGGCGTCGGGTGAGAGTCCGGCGGCGAGGGCGGCGACGGCGGTGCCGTGACCGGAGGCGTTGGTGCCGTCGGGGAGCTGGCCGGCACCGACATCGAGGGTGCGGACGCGGCCGTTGAAAGTGGGGTCAAGGGCGTTTACGCCACTGTCGAGTATGGCGATGGTGACGCCGTGGCCCCACGTGGTGCGGTCAGCGGTGGCGCCGATGGCGGCGAGTGTGGTGTTACGCAGCGGAATTAAGTCGAGGCCGACCCGGTCGGCGGTGGTGAGTTTATCGGGGATGCGCAGGTAATTATTGGCGGCAGCGTCGGCGTAATCGATCGTGTGGCTTAGGATGTCGTTTTGGATGTTGGCGATGCGTTCGTAGCGAATGCGGACCGTGTGAAGCGCGTCGAGTTGGGCGATGACGCTCAGGCCTTGGGCGGAAGCGCGGGCGAGGAAGCGCCGATAAGCTGCGTCGTCGCGGAACGTGAGGGTGGCTTCGTGGGGGCGGGCTTCGGGCGAGGCGAGCAGCGCGCGGAGGCCGGAGAAAAATAAATCGGCGGTGGCGGCGAGGGCTTCGTCGGGCGTGGCCACGACGGGCGCGGGACCGGGGGAGGATTTGACCGAGGGGGCGGGGCGGGGCGCGGGGCGCGACGGGCGCGCGGCGATGAGAATCGCTATCACGAGTCCGCCGGCGAGAAAGAGAGCCAGATAAATGCTGCGGAGGCGCATGGTGATAGGGGTGGGACGGGAACCGACGCCAGAAGTTTCACCGAATCATAGGGCCGGGGCGAGCGGCGAACGAGAGCGTTGTAAAATTTTAGCGGGATGCGGCGCGGTTGTTGGGAGCGGTCAGCTCTCGCACTTCAAGACGTAGACGGCGCCTTTTTCGGAGCCGATGGCGAGCAGACGGTCGTCGGGGGACCAGATCAATTTCGTGGCGGCGTGGGGCATTTTAACGGTAGCGCGTAAGGGTTTGGCGCGCTCAGGGCTCCAGATTTGGACGACGCCGTCGAGGCTCGCGCTGGCGAGGAGGCTGTGAGTGTTTTGAAAAGCGACGGCGCAGACGGGCGCCTCGTGGGGCAACATGGCCGGTTCGCGGCCCTCGGGGCCGGCGCCGGCGCAGTCCCAGATGCAGGCGTCGCGGCCGCCACCCGTGGCGAGCCAGCGGGAGGCGTGATCGTAGGAGAGGTGTTTCACTTTCGACTCGTATCCGCTCATGTGAAGCTCGACGTCGGTTTCAGGAATCCAAAGGTGCACGCTCGGGTCTTGGTTACCGGATACGAGCCATTTGCTGTCGGGCGACCAGACTAGGGCGTGGATGCCGTTAGCGTAGGGAAAGGTTTTTTGGATGAGAAAATCGTCGGCATCCCAGAGTTGTACGCCGCCAAAGTGAGCGGCGGCGACGCAACCGGCGGCGGGTTGGGCGGCGAGGGCGGTGATAGATTTGTTGGCGTCGGCGAAGGTGTGGGCAACCGTGCCGTCAGCGCGCAGTGCGGTAAGTTTGCGGCCGGCGGCGGCGAAAAGTATGGTGCGGCTCCAAGCGAGATGTTCGACCCAAGCGGCGCCGAGAGCGGCGGTGGCAGTGTGCTGACCAGCGGCAGCGTCCCAGAATTTGACCGTGCCGTCTTGGCCGCCGGTAGCAAGCAGGGCGGAGGAGGCCGGTTGCCAAGCGAGGCAGTTGGTGCCCTCGGGGTGGCCGGGCAGTTCGTGGCGGCGGGCGCCATCGGTGGCAGCGAAGAGGGAAATAGGGCCAGCGGCGCTGGCGGCGGCGAGCAGGTGGCCGTCCGGTGACCACGCGAGGTCGATGGCGTAGTCGTCGAGGGTGGTGGCCCAGTGCTTGGTGAGTTGCATCGGTGTTAGGCTGAGGGCGGGGTGGAGTGGCCTGCAAGGCGTGAGTCTCGGGCGGAGTTTTTTTCGAGGTTGAGCTTGGCGAGGGCGGGGCGGTGTGTCTTCAATCTATTGTCAGTTTCACCTCACGTCTCTTCACCCCTGAATCCAACCTAGCCGGAGCGTCTGCGGACATCCGGTACAAATCTATCACGATGTCTCAACCCACCCAACTCAATCGTCGCGATTTCCTCACATTTTCAGCTATGGCTGCGGCCATGCTGGGCGTCTCTGGCTGCGCCAGTTTCCCGAAAGACGCGAACTCGCCGCGCAAGCCCCGTCCGATCGCGCCTGGAGCTAAAATCCGTGTCGCGCAGATCGGCTGCGGCGGCAAAGGCTTCTCGGATATCATGGCGCACCGCGATGAAGAAGTCGTGGCGTTGTGCGATATCGATTGGGAAGGCGCCACGCCGCGCGGCAACGCTAACGGCAACGAGCCGGTTAAGTTGTCCAACGTGAAGAAGCTCATCGCTGAATTCCCGAAGGCGAAACGTTATACCGATTTCCGGAAAATGCTTCTTGAGATGGATGAGCAGATTGACGCGGTCGGCATCGCGACGCCGGATCACATGCATTTTCTCCCCGCTTACATGGCGATCATGATGGGCAAGCACGTTTACGTGCAAAAACCCCTCACTCAAACGGTCGGTGAAGCCCGTGAGTTGCTCCGCCTGGCGCGTCTCAATGGCGTGTGCACGCAAATGGGTAATCAAGGTCACGCCGGCGAAGGTATTCGCCTCGTGCGCGAGTGGTTCCAAGCCGGCGTGCTCGGCGACGTGCGTGAAGTACAAATTTGGACCAACCGTTCTGCCACGTCGGCGGGTGTCGTCTGGCCCCAAGGCATGCAGGAATGGCCCGCAGCCGAGACACCTCCAGCGGGCTTTTCGCAGGACTTGTTCCTTGGTCGCGCCCAAGAACGCACCTTCAGCCGCGCGATCCATCCGTTCAAATGGCGCGGTTACCAAGACTACGGCTGCGGAGCCCTCGGCGACATGGCGTGCCATCTCATGGACGCCGCGTATTGGAACCTCAACCTCGGCGCGCCCACGAGCGTCGAGCTCAAGAAAATCACCGGCAAGAGCACGATCGCTTATCCAAAGTCAGCCGTCGTCGAATATCAGTTCCCTGCGCGCGGTAACCTCCCGCCCGTCAAACTTACTTGGTATGAAGGCGGCGAAAAACCTGAAAAACCAGCGCAGCTCGAAGAGTCGCGCCAGCTGGCCAAAGGCGGCCAGCTCATCATCGGCAGCAAGGGAACCGTTTACGACGGCAACGATTACTGCAACAGCCCGCGTTTTCTTCCCGAGTCCTTCCACAAAGAACTCGTTGAAGGCGGTAAACTCCCGCCCAAGACGCTACCCCGTGTGCCGGAAAATAATCCGCACAAAGAATGGACCTCCGCGATCCGGGCTAACAATCCTACGGCTGCTGGCTCTAACTTCGAATATTCGGTGCCGTTCACCGAGATGGTCTGCCTCGGCACGATGTCGATTCTCGTGGGCAAGAAGTTTACGTGGGACCCCGTCGCCATGAAGACCAGCCTGCCCGAAGCCGATAAATTGCTCTACCCGACCTACCGCCAAGGTTGGTCGATGCCCGATATTGCCGCCAAGATCGTCTGACTCAAAACTGAGTATTCATCCGGGTAACGACACCGGACCCGTTTCAGAGTTGCCGCCAAGCCTGGGATGAAAAATCCTCGGCTTGGCTTTTTTCTGCACCCCACAACCCCGTTTCGTTTCCTTCGTTCGCGGCACGAATTTTTTGTCCGCGCATTCTTTTTTTATCATGCTACCGCCAACCCTGCTTCGTACCGCCGTACTCCGTCGCTTATTCACCGGCTCCGCTTTCCTGCTCCTCGCGCCGCTGCTCGCCGCACAAATCGCCACGCCACAGACGCCCGCGGCAAAGACGGCCGCGGGAAAAAAACAACCCGTACCCGAGGCCGTCTCAACCGCCGCCGAACCCGTCACCCCGCCAACGGCCGCCGAGTTGGTCACCCTCTCGCCCTTCGTCGTCGAGACCGACACCGATAAAGGCTACCAATCCGCCTCCACGCTCGCTGGCACGCGCTTGCGCACCGAGCTTCGCGACGTCGGCGCCGCTATCAGCGTCGTCAACGCCCAGTTCCTCGCCGACACCGGCTCGACCAACACTAAAGACATCCTCGTCTACACGACCGGCACCGAAGCCTCGGGCATCGGCGGCAACTACTCCGGCGTGAGCACCGGTAACAATTTCTCCAACGCCGAGGCCAACCTCCAAAGCCCCAACGTCTCCACGCGCGTCCGTGGTCTCAGCGGCGCCGATCTCACGCGCGATTTTTTCCCGACCGACATCGGCCTCGATTCCTACAACACCGAACGCGTCGACATCTCTCGCGGCGCCAACGCCATCCTCTTCGGCCTCGGCAGTCCCGCGGGCATCATCAACAACCAACTCAAAGTCCCTAACCTCCGCAAAAACGGCATCACGTTTCAGCAGACGTACAGTCGCTACGATTCGCACCGCGAAGTGATCGATGTGAACCAGTCGATCATCAAAGACCGCCTCGGCATCCGTATCATCGGCCTCAACGACGATAAAAAATTCCGTCAAAAACCCGCCTTCGAAGACGACCGCCGGCTCTACGCCGCGCTGCGTTGGGAGCCCCGGTTATTCCGCGATGGTTTTACGCAGCTCAACGTCAGCTACGAAAACGGTGACATCTCCGCCAATCGCCCGCGGCCCACGCCGCCGCAAGATGGACTCTCGGTTTGGTTCAACGTCTTGAACAAAGTCGCGATCGACGCCAGCCAGCCCACGACCGTCACCAACAATCCGCTGCTCGCCGCGCATCTCGGCTCGGCGGGACGTTGGTTTGGACAAGTCGGCGGGGTGTTCACCGATCCCAACTCCGCCGTGATGGGCGGCGCCGGCACGCCGTCGTTCATGCTCAGCCGCGGCGGTAATCCGTTCACGCAATGGTTCGGCGTCGGCAACTACACCACGCAAGGCAACAACCCGCTGTTTTTCCTCAACCAACAATTCGCGCCCGCTGGCCAAGCCTACGCCGGTCTCTGGAAATACCAGGAAATCCGCGACCCAGCGGTTTTCGATTTCTACAACACGCTCCTCGACGGCCCCAACAAGCGCGAAGCCGCGGATTTCAACGCCTTCAACGCGAGCTTCCGCCAGACGTTTTTCAAAGACGCGCTCGGCTTCGAGGTCGCCTACGACGAACAAAAACAAAACAAGGCCAACACCAGCATCATC
>CANFSZ010000071.1 GCA_947449835.1 Opitutia bacterium | reverse complement strand
GCGCGGGCTTCCATGCGTTTCATGAACAGATCGGGAATCCAGTTCGCCGTGTTCATGTCGTGAGTGCGGCGGCGGTCATCGCCAGTGTTCTTGCGGAGCTCGAGGAATTCGTAGACGTCGTTGTGCCAAGTCTCGAGGTAAGCGCAGCCGGAGCCTTTGCGTTTGCCGCCTTGGTTGATGGCGACGAGTTGGTCGTTGTGGAGCTTGAGGAACGGGATGACGCCTTGGGATTCACCGTTGGTGCCGCCGATGTAGGCGCCGGTGCCGCGGACGGCGGTCCAGGAGCCGCCGAGGCCGCCGGCCCATTTGGAGAGGTAGGCGTTTTCGGAGATGCCGCGTTGGAAGATGCCTTCGATGGAGTCGTCGACGTAGTAGAGGTAGCAGGAGCTGAGCTGCGAGTGGAGCGTGCCGGAATTAAAGAGGGTCGGCGTGCTGGAGCAAAAACGGCGGGTCTTGTAGAGGGAGTAGAGGCCAATGGCTTTGGCTTCGCGGTCGAGGGGTTCTTCGAGGGAAAGGCCCATGGCGACGCGGATCCAGAAGAACTGCGGCGTCTCGAGGCGCTTGGCGGGTTTCCGGGTTTTGTCGATGATGAGGTAGCGATCGTAGAGGGTCTGGATGCCGAGGAAGTCGAACTCGAGGTCGGAGGACGGGTCGAGGGCGGCGGAGAGTTTGGTGAGGTCGAAGTCGAGTAGGCGGGGGTTGAGGCGCTTGATGGCGACGCCGTGCTCGAGGTATTTTTTGAAGGCGCGCTGGTGGGCGGCTTTGAGGGCGCCGATGCCGTCTTTCATGATGTCCCAGCCGAGGACTTCTTCGTAGATGTAGGTGAGCTGGATGCGGCCGGCGAACTTGGCGAAGTCGGCGTCTTTCTCGATGAGGGTTTTCGAGTTGAGGATGATGGTGGCGTCGAGGTCCTTTTGGAGGATCTGGTCGTAGGCGGCGCGACGGAGTTCTTGTTCGATCTCTTCGTTGGAGAGGCAGAGATCGAGGCCGATGCGGGCGAACTCGATGCGTTTGCGGAGGTCGGCGCCGTCCCAGAAGATGTTTTCGCCGTTGGCTTTTTTGACAACAATCATGGTTTCCTGAGCGGGTGTAGCGGGTGCGGCGGCGGTGGGGGCTTCGTCGGTATCGCCTGCGAGGCGAGCGGCGGTGCGGTCGGCGCGGAAAAGGATGTAGGCTTCGGCGACTTTGAAGAAGCCGCCCTTCATGAGTTCTTCCTGAACCATGTCTTGGACTTCTTCGATGTGGACGAAGGCTTGTTTGGAGGCGTGGACGCGCTCGGAGACGGCCTTGGTCACGGCGACGGCGGGAGCGGAGTCGCGCTGGAGGGAGAGGAAAGTTTTGCGGACGGCGATTTCGACTTTTTGCTCGCTCCAAGGTACGACCTGGTTGTTGCGGCGGATGACGCGGAGCGTGGACTGGGTGGCGGACTCGCGGTCGATGGCGATCTTGCGGGCGCGGTTGAGCAGGAGGCTCTTGGCGACGAAGTAGGCGTTGTTATCGACGAGGGTTTTCTCGATGAGCTCGTAGAGGGCGTTGAGCGAGAGACGGAGGGGGTTCTGGCTGCGGGCGAGCTCGGTAAGGTTGGCAGTGATCTCGCGACAGAGGCGGACGACCCAAGCGCGGTTGGTGTCGGTGAAAATATCTTTCTCGCCTTTGGCGAGGGCGACGTTGGTGAGGGCTTTGCCGAGGGTGTCGGCGACTTCGGCGAGGACGAAACGCTCTTCGCCGTGCGGGCACAAGAGGACGACCGAGGGAACCGTGATGTTTTCGCCAGCAATGACGTCGCGCCAAGCGTAGTGGGGCTTCTGATCGACGGGGGCGTGGACGGTGCGCTTGAGGGCGAGGTCGTGCGCGAGAGAGTGGGAGCTGCTGTTCATTGAGAGGACGAAATGTAACGCGTTTGGAACAAAATTGAATTTACGAAGAAGAGACGAAAAAACCTCTAGGGCGAAAATCGGGAGCGATCGTCGCCTAAGAAGTGGGGTTGGGGGTGGGAACTAAGTAAGAGGAAACCGCCGGGATAGAGGAACGAAAGGAGAGCAATGGAGGTAACTCAGAGCTCGTCATCAGCCGCTACGTTGAGAGAGGAAGCTTTCTGGTATTCCGTGACACGGCCCTCAAAGAAGTTTTGCTCCTTCTTGATGTCCATCATCTCGGCGAGCCAAGGCAGCGGATTTTTGGCGCTCGGGTTGAGAAGCGCGAGGCCCACGCCTTCGAGGCGGCGGTCGGCAATGTAGTCGATGTAAGTGAGGAAATCTTCGAGGCGGAGGCCGACGGCGTTCACGGGCAGGCAATCACGGATAAATTCTTTCTCGAGCGTGATAGCTTCCTGCATGAGGTCGCGGAGCTCTTCTTTGAACTCGGCGGTCCAGATCTCGCGGTTTTCCTCGACGAGATCCATGAACAGGTTGCGGAAGACTTCAATATGGTTGCTCTCGTCGCGGAGCGTGTAACGGAACATCTGGCCGATGCCAGGGAACTTGTTCTGGCGGTAAAGCGAGAGAACCATGCCAAAGAGGCCGTAAAACTGTGTACCTTCCATGCACTGACCGAAGACAAAGATGTTTTTCGCGAGCAGCTTCTTATTCTCGATCTGTGTCATATCGAGATCGCGCCGAAGGGAGCGAGAGACGCGCGTAACGAACTCGTTTTTGCGGACGATCGTGGGGACGTCTTCAAACATCGCTTCGCACTCGTGCGGGTTGATCCCGAGCGATGCGATCATGTAGAGGAGCGAATCGGCGTGGATGTTTTCCTCGTGGGCGTGGCGACCGAGGACGAGTTTCAGCTCCGGGGCGGTCACGAGCTCGCGCACGACGTGCTGGATGTTGTCGCCGACGATGCCTTCGGCGGCCGAAAAATAGCCGATGCCCATGCGGATGATCCAACGCTCGACCTCGGAAAGGGCCTTTTCATCGCGCCATTGCTCGATGTCCTTGCCCATGGGGATGTCTTCGGGTTCCCAGTGGTTAGCCTTCATCTTACGATAAAGGTCGTAAGCCCATTGGTATTTCAAGGGGAGCAGATTGAAGCACATGGTTTGGCGACCATTGATCACCCGCTTGGCGGCAAAGGCCGCTTCCGCCTTAGCCTCGTCTAGGACGAAGGTTTTGGCGCCGACTTGAAAGGTTTTTTGCATGGAAACAGGGACTTAAAAAATGAAGATGGAGGTGGTTAAGTACGGTGGTTTTCGGCGACTTTAAGCCCAAAGCGAACCTAAGTTGCTGGAACTTACCGACGCGTTGTTAACCACAACAGGATGTGGTCAACCCTCGTAACGACCACAACCAATTGATCCACCAAATTTAGCCGTCAATGAGTTTGTCGCGAATTTTCCTCCAAAATTGTAAAGTTTTTGGCTTGCACGCACTGATCTCGCAGCGCTCGCAGTGAAAATTCAACAACACGTCATAATATGAGCAAAAAAAAACGCGCGACGCGACGCGTACATCAGCGAATCGAACTCACGTTTATTTTGTAGGGCTCAAAGGCCAACAACCACGATTTCTCCTCTAAAAATCGTATCAGGAAAAATGGTACGGAGATCGGACCACGAAAAAAATTGGGGAAGATGAGGTAAGTGCGCGCTATTATTTTCACATTAAAGCATCTCAGGCATTCCCGTGATTACGCTCGGCGGGCGCCTCGCCCGCGGGCACACCACCGCCCGAAAACAGCGCAACCCGAGTCTATCCGCTCGGCAAAAAGTCCACGAAGAAGTCGGGCGGGTTGCACGAACCCGACGCTTTAGCCCCGCATTGCGCACGATACACCCACGCGCAGCACCACCATGGACCCGCTTAAAATTTATTTTAAATCATAATTATAAACTAGTTATATAAATATTAAATCCATCTGGCACGAGCCAAGGTAACAGCAACGGCATGAACCACCCCGAAGCCCCACCCTCGCCCCAGTCCCAAAACCAACCCGCGCCTGCGCCCGCGCACTCCGCCCTCGCTCCAAACGCCCCCGCGCTCCACGACGCGATCCTCGTCCAACGCTTCCAAGCCGGCGACGAAACCGCCTTCGTTGAAATCATGGAGCGCCATCGGGTGAAAATTTTCGCCACCGCCCTCAGCCTGCTGCGCAACCGCGCCGACGCCGAAGAGATCACTCAAGATGCGTTTATCCGTGCGCACCGCAGCCTCGCGCGTTTCCGCGGTGATTCCTCGCTCGCGACGTGGCTGCACCGCATCGCCGTCAACCTCTCGCGCAATCGCTACTGGTATTTTTTCCGTCGCCGCCGTCATGCGACGCTCTCGCTGGATTGCACTCTCGGGGAGGAAAATAATTCGACCTTCGCGGATCTCATCGCGGCCGACACGCCCAACCCCGCGCAGGAAAACACCCGCTTAGAATTTTCCGCACTCATCGAAACGTGCATGGCCCGGCTCGATCCGAGCCACCGTGAAATTCTCACGCTGCGCAACATCCAGAATCAATCCTACGAGGAGATCGGGGCTGCGCTTCACCTCAACGTCGGCACCGTGAAAAGCCGCATCGCGCGCGCCCGCCACAATCTCCGCGCGCAACTCATCGCAGTCTGCCCCGAATTTTCCGCCGCCGCTGAACCCGCAACTTGGTTTGAACCGTGCCGCGCCCAGAGCCATCTCACCGTCATATCCGCCTAGATGGCAGCGTTTGAACGCTCACCCACAGCTCGCGCGCAACCTCGCGATTTCTTCCGCATGAGCCGGATTACCGGCCATATTTTTTAGTTCCGCAGAATCATTTTCGAGATCGAAAAAGAGCCACGGTGAACCGTCCGCATTGAGCACCAGTTTGCGCGAGGGCGTGCGCACGCCGCGCCACACGCGGTCGCATTGCTGAGGCAACACCACCACGCTCGGCATCGAAATTCGCGCCATCGCCGGCGGCCCCGCCCACTCTGCCCCACCCGTCCAGGCCCGCGTCATCGCCGGCACATCGACGAGCGAGACCGCTCCCTCGTCCCGCCGCGCCGAGACACCCGCGACCCGCACCAACAACGGCACGCGCACGCTTTCCTCGTGCGGCCAACCTTTACGAAATAATCCATGCGCGCCGTGCATGTCGCCGTGGACCGATGAAAACACCACGGTCGTCTCCGGCCCGACCGCCGCCAGCAAGCGCCCGATCGCGCGATCCGTCGCCTCGATGTGCGCATAATAACCGCTGAGCTCGCGCCGCACCTGAGCCTCCACTTCACCGCCGCGCGGCACGTTGGCCGGCAAAATAATTTCCCCCGGCGCGCGCGCCGGCACTCCCGCCGCCGGCGCGGCGTAAGGCGGATGCGGCGCTTCCAAACTCACGACCGAAAACCACGGTTTTTCTCCCGATGTTTGCACGCTCAGCCACGTCGCCGCTCGCTCGCAAACGACGTCGCTCTGATAGCCCGAAAATTTTTCCGGCGTCGGTGAACGCGTCCCGTGCAACCACGGATCATTCAGCAAAAACCCGCTTTCAAATCCTTCCCAAAATCTAAATCCCCCGCGCGCTTCCGGCGGCACGAACATCCGCGCATGTGTCTCGCCGACCAACGGCGCCTGCGGGTCGCGCGACGCGACGCCCCATTTGCCAAAAAACGCCGTCGCGTAACCGCGTGTATCCACGTCCTGGGCGATCGTCCGCGCTGAGACCGGCAACGCATCAAAATAATCCACGAGGCCGTTGGCCGGCGAGAGCACGCCGGTCAACAACGCCGCGCGCGCGAAGGGCCCAAACGGATGCGGCGTCACCGCCTGCGTGTAATTCACGCTCTGCGCCGCGAGCGCATCGAGGGCCGGCGTGCGCACGTTGGGATCGCCCGCGTAGCCGCACGCCGACGCCCGCCATTGGGTCGTCACGATCCACAAAATATTTGGCCCGCGGCTCATCCTGAAAATCCATACGCACTCGCGGACGTTTGGCTATCCTCCAAAAACGCCGGCTCAAAATCACCGTGACGCGCCTGAAGTATAGATTTGCGGGCCACCGCGGCGGAAACCACGCTCTAACTCCAAAACTGCTCAATGTCCCTGCGAATTGTCCATTACAACGACCCCGTGCTCCGCAAAAAAGGCGCGCGCGTCACCACGTTTGATGCCGCGCTCCGCACGTTTGCCGCCGACATGGTCAAGACGATGCACAAGGCCGGCGGCATCGGTCTTGCCGCGCAGCAAGTCGACCGCGCCGTGCAACTCTGCGTCGTCGATCTGCGCGAATCCGACGCCGATTACGGCTGGGAACTCGACGGTGCGCACCCGCCCGTCGATTTATTTATGCCCATGGTGATCGCCAATCCGGTCATCACGATTGAAAAGGGCACGCCCACCGAGGTCGTCGAAGAAGGGTGTCTTTCATTTCCAGAAATTCGCGGCGATGTGAAACGTCCCGTCGCCATCACCGTAAAATTTCAAGACGAACACGGCGTGCCACACGTGCTCCGCTGCGACGACTTGCTCGCCCGCTGCATCCAGCACGAGGCCGACCACCTCAACGGGGTTCTTTTCATCGATCAGATGACGAAAAAGACTTTCGCCCAAATCGACGAGGCCGTGAAAACCCTCGCCCAAGAAACCAAGGCCGCCGCCAAGGCCTAAGCGCCGCGCGCATCGTAACCGTCGCCGTCCTAGTTCGCTCGAGTCTGACCTTTCAGCGTTTTTCTTTTTTAAAAATATCCCCTCCATGAGCCAAAAAGCCGACGGCATGTCCTACGCCCCCCAGGGCAAACCCAGTCCCGTAGTCAAACCCGGTGAATTCACGTTTGCCGCCGCGCACCTCGACCACGGGCACATCTACGGCCAATGCAACGGCCTCCTCGAAGCCGGCGCCGCGCTCAAATGGGTTTACGATCCGGACCCCAAGAAAGTCGAAGCCTTCCTTGCCAAATATCCGCAGGCCAAAGTCGCTCGCTCGCTCGACGAAATCCTCGCCGACGGCGCCGTGCACCTCGTCGCCGCCGCCGCGATTCCCTGCGACCGCGGCCCCATCGGCTGCCGCGTGATGGAAGCCGGCAAAGATTATTTCACCGACAAAACGCCTTTCACTACGCTCGACCAACTCGACGCCGCCAAAGCCGTCGTCGCGCGCACCCAAAAGAAATACTCCGTCTATTTCAGCGAACGCCTCCACGTGGAATCCGCGATGTTTGCCACCGAGCTCGTCGCCGGCGGCGCCATCGGCCGCGTCGTCCAAGTCATCGGCCTCGGGCCGCATCGCATCGGCAACCCCGCCGCCCGCCCCGCTTGGTTTTACGAAAAAGCCAAATACGGCGGCATCCTCTGCGACATCGGTAGCCACCAGTTCGAACAATTTCTCACCTTCACCGGCGCGACCGACGCCACCGTCACGCAAGCCGCCGTCGGCAATTTCAACAACCCCGACAAACCCGAACTCGAAGACTTCGGCGAAGCCTCGCTTCTCGGCAACAACGGCACGTCCAACTATATCCGCGTCGACTGGCTCAACCCCACCGGCCTGAGCACGTGGGGCGACGGCCGCATGGTCATCCTCGGCACCAAGGGCTACATCGAGCTCCGCAAATATGTCGACGTAGGCCGCGACAAAACCGGCGACCACGTCTACATCGTCGACGACAAAGGCGAACAACACCTCGAGGTCGCCGGCAAAGTCGGTTTCAAATTCTTCGGCCAACTCATTCTCGACTGCTTAAACCGCACCGAGAAAGCTATGACCCAAGCGCACACCTTCAAGGCCGCCGAGCTCTGTCTCCGCGCCCAGATGGCCGCGCGCCGGATCACGCCGTAAACCCCATGTCCGGTTCCATCGCCACGCGCACCGGAGACGACGGCTCCACGAGTCTCCTCTACGGCCAGCGCGTGACGAAGGATCACCCGCAGATCGAAGCCGTCGGCGCCTACGACGAACTCAACGTCGCCCTCGGCGCCGTGAAACCGCTGCTCACCGACGCCGCTGTCCGCACGCTCGTCAGCGGCCTCCAAAACAACCTCGTCGCCCTCATGGGCGAAGTCGCCTGCGCCGAAGCCGACACCACGCGTTACGCCGACTCGAAGTTCGCCAAAATCTCCGCGGCCGACGTCAGCACCCTCGACGCCGCCGTTGCCGCCCTCGAAGCCCGCGGCCTCAAATTCGACGGTTGGGCCACGCCCGGTGCGAATGCCCTCGGCGCCGCCTTTGATAACGCGCGCGTGGTCGCCCGCCGCGCCGAACGCCGCCTCTGCGCCCTGCCCGCGCACGGCCGTAGCGTGCGCCCCGAGCTGCGTCAATTCACCAACCGCCTCGCCGATCTGCTTTGGCTACTCGCTCGTCAAGCGGAGCAATGACCCAACGCGCGCGCCGGAAAAAACCCTGTTAAACTCGTCCGTTCCCAGCCAATCTCCCACCATGCCGTTCGCACTTGTAATCTTGGTCCTCGCCGCCGCTTGGCGCGTGCTCGCGCTCCACACGCCGGCACTCAGTAATTTCTCGCCGCTGATGGCGTTGGCTTTTTGCGGCGGAGTTTATTTTAGCAACTTCTGGCAACGGCTAGCGCCCTTCGCTGCGCTCACGCTCACCGATATCTACATCGACCATTATTACGCCGTGGAATACGGCTACCAATGGACGCTCGGCGGCGCCGCGCTGCGCACCGTGTGTTTCGCCGCCGCGCTCGGCTTTGGCCTAATCGTGGCGCGGCACCGCAACTGGCTAAATTTGTTCAGCGGCGCGCTCGGCGGGGCGTTGTTGTTTTATTGGGTGACCAACACCGCTGCGTGGCTCGGCGACGCCGGCTACGCGCGGACCCCAGCGGGTTGGTGGCAAGCGATGACGATCGGCCATCCGCAATTCGCGCCCACGCTCGTATTTTTCCGCAACACGCTCGTGAGCGATTTGCTGTTCACCGGCCTGTTCGCCTTGGCGATGGAAGCTGCAGCGCGCCGCAAGGGCGCACCGAGCCTGCTCGGTGGACGTACGCAAAACGCTTAAGCCACCCTCACGATCGTCAGAGCAAGTCAGCCGCGAGTTCGGCGAGTTTCGAGCGTTCGCCTTTGGTGAGTTTCACGTGCGCGGCGATCGACTGGCCCTTCATGCGATTGTGGCAATAGACGAGGCCGTTGCTGCGGCGGTCGACGTAGGGATTATCGATCTGCGCAGGGTCGCCGATGAGCACGATTTTTGAGCCTTCGGAAATGCGCGTGATGACGGTCTTCACTTCGTGCGGCGTGAGTTGTTGCGCTTCGTCCAAAATGAAGAAACGACGCGCGATCGAGCGGCCGCGAATAAACGCCAGCGCCTCGATTTCCACGAGACCGCTCTTGAGGAGGCGTTCGTAGGGTTTCACAGCGGGGCCGTGGTTGCCGCCGTGTTGGGTGACGTGGTTCGGCTGCGGCGCGTTCATCTGCGCGCTGAAGTGGTCGTCGTGTTTTTTGTGCTTCTTCTTTGAAACCTTTTTGGAGGCAAACTGCGGATCTTTCTGCGGCTTCGAGGGGATGAGGACTTCGAGCGCGTCGTGGTAAGGCTGGAGCCACGGTTTCATTTTTTCCTCGAGCGTGCCGGGGAGGAAGCCGATGTCTTTGCCGAGTGCGATCACGGGGCGAGAGATGGAAACGCCGTCGTAGTGGGAGTGATCGTCGTGCGTCTGGTGGAGCGCGCAGGCGGTCGAGAGGAGCGTCTTGCCGGTGCCGGCTTTGCCGTAGCACGTGAGCATGTGGATGCTGTCGTCGAGGAGCGCATCCATAAAAAACTGTTGCTCGAGGTTGCGCGCGCGGACGGGGATGCCGCCGGGGGCTTTGACGAAATCGGGGAGTTTGAGACGGCGCACGACGCCATCGCCGTAATAACGCGCGGGCATGGTTTTGCCTTCGTCGGAGCGGAGCAGCACGTATTCGTTGAGATAAAGCGGTTCGCCGGCGACGGTGCCGAGGTCGAAGGCGCCTTCGGAACAGAAGCGCTGGAGCTCGTAGAGGCTCAGCGGAATCTCGCGGTAGCTGAGTTCCTCGTCGGTCTCGGGGACTTTGTCGTTGAGGTAATCTTCGGACTCGAGGCCGACGGCGCGGGCCTTGAGTTGGACGTTAACGTCTTTGGTAACGAGAATGGTGGGCGGCTGATTTTGCTCTTGGACGAAAAGCGCGGAGGCGATGATGCGGTTATCTTTTTTGGAAAGATCGGGCAAAATCGCGCGGAGGCGTTCCATCGCGGCAGAGCGGCGCGAGGGATCGGCGAGGTAGGGATTTATGATGACGGAGAGCGTGCCACCGTTGGAGAGTTTGACGCCCTCATGCATGGAGCGGGAGTCGGGCAAGAGCTCCTGCAAGATGCGGTGGACACGGCGGGCGTTGCGGCCGCGCTCGGTGGATTGCTCGCCTTTGATCGCATCGAGTTCCTCGAGGACCTCGACGGGGATGGAGAGGTTGTTGTTCTCGAATTTATAGATCGATTGCGGGTCGTGAAGGAGGACATTCGTGTCGAGCACGAAGGTCTTCACTTTGACCGAAACCCTGTTCCGCTGACTGGGAGCCGAGGCTCCTTTAATGTTTTCCATCAGTATGGGAGAGAAGCTAGGCGACAACTCAGCAAGTCGCCTGCCACTTGTCCATGAAAGAGTGCACGCTGGCACCAACTCGTAACGTAGCGCGCCGGCGCGCCTCTGCGGCGGCTCGAAAACCCGAGCCGAGGTTAAAAACTTAGTTCGCTTGGGCGCGGGCGCGAACGCGTTGGAGGCGCTCGCCGGCGGCGACACTCACGCGGCTGTCCGCGGGCTGACCGCGCGCATGAAAGTGATGCTGCGGGTCGCTTTGATGCGAGGTGAGAGTGTGCGCGATGGTTTGGCCGGGAGCGTTGATTGACTCGGGCAGACGATTCATGGCGACGGGGCGAGGGGCGGATTTGGTGTTTTTGTTTTTCATAGACGGCGGATTTCTGGCGTCAGTCTACAACACCATGCGCGTGCCCATGACGCGTTTCTTGGCGAAAGCTGCGTGCCACGACTTCCGGGGCGGGCGAAAATAATCACCTCAGGCCCGTTTTTATTCGGCCGGTTTCAACCAGAAAGATTTCTGCCTAACGTCGAGCGTCACGCCAGCGCGCGCAGGCGCGGGCGCTGGCGTGGAGCGCGAGCTACGATCAAAACGGCACTTCTTCGTCGGAAGGATGCGCGGGCGCTTCGACGACCAGGTCGGACGCGGCTTTGGCCTTGGGCGCATCGGCTTGGCCGAGGGTGCCGCGGTTCTGGTGCCAGAGCGTACGGGCGGCGTTGCGCAGCGTCGTTTCCTGCGGGCGCGCGGGATAAGGTTTACCGCTGCTGTCGAGGCGCGGGGGTTGTTCCGTCGCGTACCAAGAGAGCGAGCGCTCGCTGAGTTTGGAGAGCGCGACGCCGTTGTTTTTGCCGAAATGCACCTGCACGTCGCCGGCGTTGGGGACGACTTCGCTCGGTTGCGGAATGACTTCGTCGCCACTGGCACTGCCGCTCGAATAACTCGAGGTACTGCTCATCGTGCGCGCGGGTTGGCTGCGGGGCTGGGCTTTAATAGCCTCGGCCAAGAGCTGGCGAATGCCGACTAATTCTTCGTGGATGGCTTTGAGAGTGTCTTCGTTCATGCGGGATAAATGAGACCCCAGCTCGGTGCCCGCGGACCACGCTGGCAAACACTTTCCCGCCGCGCCGCAGCGGCGGGTCGTTTCGCGACGCGCGCTCAGATGTAGTACATTTCCGCCTGCTGCTTGGTGGCGAGCTGGTTAAGCGTGTAGCTCTTAGTTTTCTGGACGAGCGCGGCGGCGACTTCATCCCAGACTTGTTTCATGCGGCGGCCGCTGCGGCCGGCGACGTTGCCGCTGCGTTGCAGGCACTCGCCCTCGACGGCGATTAAGATGTCGTAGAGCGAAATTTCCTCGGGCGAGCGCGCGAGCGTGAAACCGCCTTGGTTGCCGCGGCGGCTGACGATCAGGCCGTGGGTGCGGAGTTTACCGAGGATCTGCGCGAGGAAACTCGCGGGCACAGCCTCGGTTTTGGCGAGGTGCTCGATCTGCGCGAGTTCGCCAGAGCCGTGCAAGCGCGCGAGTTCGGCCATGACGCGGCAGGC
>CANFSZ010000070.1 GCA_947449835.1 Opitutia bacterium | reverse complement strand
GCGAAACCCTCGCCCAAATCACGGCTAAGCCCGCCCCCCAACCCCTCGCAATCACGCCGACCGGCCTGGACGAGAAACTCGCCGCTACCCTCGCCGCCCTCGACGCCAAAATCGCCACGCTCTCCACCAGCGTTGTCGCCCCGACCGCCCCCAGCTCTGGCGAAACCAACGAAACGCGTCGCCCGCGCAAAGTCCGCCGCGAGGAAGCGGCCGTCGAACCGGTATCCGCTACGGTCGTACTTGAATCGCCAGCCGAACCCGTCGCCACGCCCCGCGCTCCCGTCGAGCCCGCGCCTGCTCCCGTCCAAGAATTCACCGCTTCAGTATCCGAGCCGACTGCGGAACCCACGCCCGCTAATGTCTTAGAACTCACTGAACCCGCGCCGACGCCCGCGAACCTTGCGCTCGAAATCATTCCCGCCGCCGCCGCCACCGAAACTCCCGCGCCCGAAGGGGCGCTGAGCCCGACCAGCGAACCCGCGCAGGCGCAGGCGCCCGTGATCGAAAATCAGGCCGTTGAGTCGCCCAAAACACCCCGCAAACGGGCGCCCAAAAAACTTCCCGCGCCCGCCAACGAAGCTGCCTTGGCCTCGACCCCCGAGGTCGCGCCCGCGCCTATCGTAACGCCAAGCCCCGTTGAAACCACCACGCTAGCGGAACCCGAACCCGTAGCGTCGAAACCTGTTCCTTCGACCCCCGAGCCTAAACCCGCCCCGGCGCCGGCCGCTCCGCCCGCGGTGGATGAATTCGTCCAATTTGCCCCGGACGAACTCGCCGCGTCTTCCTCGGCCGCCGAATTCAAACTGCACAGCCCCGACGCGACCGTCTCCTCTATGACGGCGGATGGCGCCACGCGTCTGCTCGCCACGGCTTATATCGGTATCGGCAACCGTCTCTTCATCCGCGGCGAAGGCCCCGGCCTGTCTTGGGAAAAAGGCGTCCCGCTTGGTTTTGTTTCCATCGGAAAATGGCGTTGGGAAACCACCGAAACCGCCGCGACCGTGACGTTTAAACTCTACAAAAATGATACCGTCGAATGCACGACGCTCGGTGAGCAATCCATCGCGCCTGGCCACCTCACGGAAGTCACCGCGACGTTCTAATCAGAGGTGCGGCGCGCACGTTAAGCCGCGCCAGCAGGTAGATTTTTTTAGTAATGCGGCGGGCGCTCGTCCTTGAGGTCGCCGCCTTCGTCGCGTCCGGCATTGGGGCCGCTCTCACTTGCGCGCTCGCGCAGCATCCGCAGTTCGGCCCGCAAGCGCACAACCGCATCGCCCAGCTCGAGCATGACCTTGTCTTGCGCGGTCACGTGGCGCTCGAGGTAGGCGACTTTTTCCTCAAGTCGCACGATGCGTTCGTCATTCATACGCGTAACCCGTGGCGCATTTTTAGCCTCGGGCAATGCGCAAAAATTCGGGACGAGCGTTAACCTCCCAAAACCCGCCTTAATTGCTCTGGCTCTACCACGGGCAACTGACAGGTAAAATCCTCGCATACGTAAGCTGCGGCTCGGCCCGCCAAAGGCCCCATCGGCGCCGTCCATACCAACGCTGGGTCCGCTCGTACCAGGGTGCGACGCGGCCCGAATTTTTCATGCACCACCGCCGCTAAAGCCCGAAAATCTTCCGCTCCTGGATCGCCCGCGAGCACCACGTGACGCGGCGGTAAAAATGCCAACTCTAGCGCGCACAATAACTGCGGCAAACCCTGGGGCACGCGGCTCCATTGCGTTTGCAACGCCGCTACTGTAGCAACCCCGCGCCGGCGATAATTGGCCTGCGCTGACTCATCGCCGAGCAACGCCCCCAAACGAAAAAGATTCATCGCTGCGACCGAACTCGGGGCTGGCTCAGCGCCGTCGTAATCTTCCTTGAGCCGCACGACAATATCAGCCGCACCCGCCGCCGAGTTAAAATAACCGCCCTCTGCTTCGTCCCAAAACAAGCGATCCATCGTCGTCTGTAATCGCTCCGCCCAACGCAACCAGCGCAGCTCAAACGTCGCCTCATACAAATCGAGTAGCCCTTGCACAAAGCAGGCGTAATCTTCCGCAAAGCCCTCGCTCGCCGCCCGCGACCCGCGCCACGAGCGGTACAACACCCCGCGCGTTTCATCATAGAGTTCGCGAGCGACAAATTCCGCCGCGCCACGCGCCGCCGCGAGACAACGTTCATCGCCGAGCACCTGCGCTCCGCGCGCCAACGCCGAGATCATGAGCCCGTTCCAGGCCGTGATGACTTTGTCATCCAACAACGGCCGCGGGCGGGCAGCGCGCGCCGCTTTCACTTTAGTAAGAGCCGTCCTCAAGCGTTCGCTGGCCTGCTCGGTCGTTAGTCCCGCCGCCCGCGCCGATTCAGCTAAGGGTCGAACCTGTTGGAGAATATTTTTTCCCGTGAACTCTCCTTGCGGATCAAGTTCTACCGGCACATTACCCTCGGGTTGCACACCAAAATGCACGCAGAAAAAATCTGCGTCCATGCCTAACACCTCGCGCAATTCCGCCTGCGTCCACACGTAAAAAGCCCCTTCGGCGTGCGCCCCGTCCGTCGCTCCAGGCACCGTGCTATCCGCATCTTCCGCTGAGTAAAATCCTCCGTGCGGGCCCGTGAGTTGCTCCGCGACGTAGTCAAAAATATCCCGCGCGATCCATGCGTAACGCTCATCGCTGCTGGCCTGCTTCATTTCGAGCGCGTTGAGAGCGATTTGCGCCTGGTCGTAGAGCATTTTTTCGAAATGCGGCACGAACCAGGCCTCATCCACGGAGTAACGGTGAAAGCCGCCGCCCACATGATCATGAATCCCGCCCTGGGCCATGCGCCTCAGTGTGTGGCCCGCCATATCGGTCGCCGCTCGGCCCAACTCTGAGGCGACGCCTTGCTGAGCGGCGCAGCGAAACAAAAAGGCGAGGTTGCTCGCGCGCGGAAATTTCGGGGCACCGCCAAACCCGCCGTGCGTTGGATCAAACGCGTCGTAATAATACTGGAAGCCTTTTTCAAACGCCGCGCCCGCGGCCTCAGCCAAATCCACCGCAGGCTCGAGCGCACCGGACGCATCCTCGCTTGCACCCCGGGCGCGCAACGCGCCGAGCACGCGCTCACTTTCGGACACGAGTTTGTCGCGCTCATTTTTCCAACCGCCTACAATCGCACGCAAAATCGAGGTAAAACCTGGACGTCCTTGACGATCTTGCGGTGGAAAATACGTGCCGCCGAAAAATGGTTTTAAATCTGGGGTGAGCCACGCGGAGAGCGGCCAACCGCCGTGACCGGTAAGTGCCTGCACATAGGCCATGTAAACTTTGTCTACGTCGGGTCGTTCCTCTCGGTCCACTTTGATCGGGATAAAATGCTCGTTGAGCAGCGCGGCCACCGCTTCGTTTTCAAACGATTCGTGAGCCATCACATGACACCAATGACAGGTCGCATAGCCAATACTCAGGAAAATCGGTTTTTCTTCGGCGCGCGCACGGGCAAATGCCGCGTCACCCCACGGCAACCATTGGACCGGATTCTCGGCGTGTTGCAGCAGGTAGGGTGACTTTTCGTGGGCGAGCGCGTTGGGCATGCGGACAAAGACTCCACGAAACAGGCACGAGAGACGAAAACAAAAAAGGAGCGCCGTTTGGGCGCTCCTTTGGATTTTCGAACGTGGCTTAGGTGATTAAACGCTGGAACGACTTACTTGCCGAGGACCCAGTTGAAGATCAACGGCGCGACGATGGTCGCATCGCTCTCAACGATGAATTTTGGCGTCGAACCGGCGAGTTTACCCCAGGTAATTTTCTCATTGGGAACCGCACCAGAATAGCTGCCGTAGCTGGTGGTCGAATCGCTGATTTGCGCGAAGTAACCCCAGAGCGGCACGCCGTCGCGGCCGAGATCTTGGTGCAACATCGGTACGACGCAGATCGGGAAATCGCCCGCGATACCACCGCCAATTTGGAAGAAGCCGATCGAGCCTTCGCCATTCTTCATGAGTTTTGCGGTCTTAGTGTACCACTCGGCGAGCCAGGTCATGTATTCGATGCCGGTGCGCACCGTGTGGACGTTTTTGATTTCACCGGTAACGACGCGGCCCGCGTACATGTTGCCGAGCGTGGCGTCTTCCCAGCCTGGGACGATGATCGGGAGGTTTTTCTCGCAGGCGGCGAGCATCCAGGAGTTTTTGGGGTCGATCTGGTAGCTCTTCTTCAATTTACCGCCGCGCAGAATTTTATACATGAACTCGTGCGGGAAATAGCGTTCGCCGGCTTGGTCAGCCTTGGTCCATTCGTCGGCGACGACGGCCTCGATGCGGCGCATGGCTTCCATCTCCGGAATGCACGTATCGGTCACACGGTTCATGTGGCGCTCAACGAGTTTGACTTCGTCCTCGGCGGTGAGGTGACGATAGTTCGGCACGCGCTCGTAGTAGTCGTGCGCGACGAGGTTAAAAATATCTTCCTCGAGATTCGCGCCGGTGCAGACGATGGCGTGAACCTTGTCCTTGCGGATCATTTCGGCGAGCGAGATGCCGAGTTCGGCAGTCGACATCGCGCCGGCGAGGGTGACGAGCATCTTGCCGCCGGCCTTAAGGTGAGTCTCGTAACCCTTGGCGGTGTCTAAGAGCGCAGCCGCGTTAAAGTGGCGGTAATGCTGCGCGATAAATTTGGAAACCGGACCTTTCTTGGCTGCGAGGGCAGCGTTGATGTCTTCCGGGCGTTTGGTCTGACGTTTGGCTTTCATAAAATGTGCAGCGAGAAATAGCCGGGCGATGAAACGCAACGCCATGAAAAAATCTTCGCTTCGGCGCTAACCTTCCGTTCACGTGACGCCCCGCCGATGCTTGCCTCGTTCCTCGCCGCCACTTTTTTCGCGCTTAACGCCACCTGCGCGAGCCATAGCGTACGGGCCAGTGGCCCGGCCCGTGCGAACCTCGGTCGCCTTATGGTGGCAGCGGCCGCACTGGGTCTTTTTGCGCATACGCTTGGACATGGTTTTACGAGTGCGAGCGTGGGTTGGTTTTTTCTGAGTGGGTTGATCGGCATGGGGTTGGGCGATCTGGGAGTTTATGGAGCGCTGCCTTTTCTAGGCTCACGACTCACCGTATTAATGACGCAATGTCTGGCCGCGCCCATCGCCGCGCTCGGTGAGTGGCTTTGGCTCGATACGCGCCTCACCGGAGCGCAATTGCTGTGGGGCGTCATGGTGCTGGCGGGGGTAATCGTGGCGCTACTACCGAGTCGCGCGCACCCACCGCGCGTGCCACTTAAACCGATTGGATTTCTTTTTGGCCTACTTGCGGCCGCCGGCCAAGGACTGGGCGCCCTTGTGAGTCGCAAAGGCGGGCTCGTCGCCGATGCGGCGGGTGAACTTTCGCACAACGCCACCT
Organism: Opitutia bacterium; assembly: GCA_947449835.1. GTDB lineage: Bacteria > Verrucomicrobiota > Verrucomicrobiia > Opitutales > Opitutaceae > Tous-C4FEB. Next base: position 6,919 of record CANFSZ010000070.1, on the reverse strand, counting down.
TCGGCCTCAACGCCGCCTACCATCGCATCCTGGCCGGTCTCGTATTTACCGCGCTATGGTTTCTTGCGCTCTGTTTTCTACGGAAACTACCCGCGCAACCCGTGCCCGAAGCCACCCCAAACGCGGGCCGCCGCGCCCGGTTGTGGATGTTGGCCAACGGGCTAGCGGGTCCGGTACTCGGCGTTGGGTGTTACCAATGGGCGCTGGCCACCACGCCAAGCGGTATCGTGCTGCCCATCGCAGCAACCGCCCCGCTGCTATCCATTCCGATCGCCTTTTGGCTGGAAGGCGACCGCCCCACTCGCCGCTCCTTGATCGGCGGCGTGATCGCCGTCGCCGGCTGCATCGCCCTCACCCTCCAGCGCTAAAACTAAATTTAGCTAGTAGGTGACAGTTTTGCGACGCGAGAACCGCGCCATTGACGGCATGGCAGAGGATCGCGTTTATTCGCGGGTTCTCATGCTCACCATCGCCGACGTTTCCAAGTCCTACGGCACCCGCGAACTCTTCTCCGAAGTCTCGCTCTTCATCGCGCGCACCGATCGCCTCGGTTTGATCGGGCCCAATGGCGCGGGTAAATCCACCCTTTTCGGCCTCATCCTCGGCGAGGAAAAACCCGACACCGGCACCATCGAATGGGAACGCGGCGCCGACTTCGGCTACCTCCCGCAGGAGAGCGCTCCGGCCGGCGACGAAACCATTCTGCATATCGCTACCAGCGGCAAAAAGCTTGAGCCCGACGAGGACGATTACGACATTGACTACACGCTCGAGCCTCGCGCGAAAAAAATCCTCGCCGGCCTCGGCTTCAAGGAAGGCGACGCGCTCAAGCTCGCCAAAACCTTTTCTGGCGGCTGGGTCATGCGCGCCCACCTAGCGCGTCTGCTGGTGGCCGAACCCGCACTTTTGCTCCTCGACGAACCGACGAACCATCTCGATCTGGAGGCGCTGCTCTGGTTTCAGGAATACCTCACACGCTACCCCGGTGGCCTCGTCGTCATCTCCCACGATCGCGCCTTTCTCAACGCCCTGTGCACCGGCATGCTCGAGCTCCGTTCAGGTTCGCTGAACTACTACCACGGCAACTACGACAACTACCTCACGGAAAAAGAAGCCCGCAAAGCCCAACAAGCCGCCGCCTTCAAAACCCAACAGCGCGAGATCGCCCACCTCCAAGTCTTCGTGGATCGCTTCGGCGCCAAAGCCTCGATGGCCTCTCGCGCGAAATCCAAAGAGAAACAAATCGAGCGCTTGAAAGAAGCTGCCGTCGAGGAACCCACCGAGGAACTGCGCAAGATGAACTTCAAGTTCCCGCAGCCTCCGCGTTCCGGCCTAAAGGTCATCGACCTGAAACACGTGCGCCAGTCCTACGGCTCGCACGTCGTTTACAGCGATCTCAACTTCGCCGCCGAGCGCGGCCAGCGCATCGTCCTCGTCGGCCCCAACGGCGCCGGCAAATCCACGCTCCTCAAAATCCTCGCCGGAGTCATCGAGATCCAAGGCGGCGAGCGCGACCTCGGCAGCAACGTCGTCCCCGGCTACTTCGCGCAAAACCGCCTCGATAACCTCGATGCCGACGCGACCGTGTTCGAAAACGTGATGTCGCTGCGCACCAACGAGAATCAACTCACCGAGCAACAAGCTCGCGCCATCCTCGGCGCGTTTCTCTTCCGCAAAGACGACGTCCACAAACCGATTTCCGTGCTCTCCGGCGGCGAAAAATCCCGGCTCGCCCTCGCCCGCATCCTCGTGAAGCCGCCGAATCTCCTCCTCATGGACGAGCCGACGACGCACTTGGACATCCAGTCGATCGACGCCCTCGTCCACGCGCTGAAAAACTACGAAGGCACGCTCATCTTCATCAGTCACGACGTGCACTTCATCCGCGCCCTCGCGCAGAATGTCCTCCACGTCCACAGCGGCCGCCTCACGCCGTACTTCGGCGACTACGATTACTTCCTCGAGAAATCGAAAGCCACCGATGCCCGCGCCGCCCTCACCGCCGGCTTCACCGACGCCCGCCCCAAACAAGCCGCCGCGCCCGCCAAAGCGGCCGCGCCCGCCGCCGCCCCGGTCGCCAAAAAACCCACGCCCAACGAAATCCGCAAATTCCGCGAAGAAGTCGGCGCGCTAGAGAAAAAAGTTTCCGAGCTCGAAGCCAAACAAGCCGAGATCACCACCGCGCTCGAAGATCCCGCGTCCTACGCCGACAAGGGCAAATTCCATCACCTCAACCGCGAGCTCAGCGCCGTCGTCGACCAACTCACCGCCGCCACCACGGCCTGGGAAACCGCCGCCACCAAGCTCGCCGAGATGGAAAAATAATCGGCGCTCAGCCGATCAGTTCATCGATCAACGCCGGCGGCGTGCCCGCGACGTCACCGACGCGGATCGCCTGCGCCAACATCACCTGCGCCGCCGCCAACGCTGCGGCATCGTTCGCGTGAATCACGCCCAACGTCGCGCCCGCGGCGACGGGTTCGCCCACTTTCACGAGCTCGCTGAAACCTACGGCGTGATCGACGCCATCCGCCGCCTTCACGCGCCCCGCGCCGAGGCGCAACGCCGCGAGCGCCACGCCCATCGCGTCGACATCGTGCACGAAGCCCGCGCGCGTCGCCGCGAGTGCGACTTTAAATTTAGCCTGCGGTAAACGGGCCGGTTCATCGACGACCCGCGCATCACCGCCCTGCGCCGTGACCATCGCGCGGAATTTCTCGAGGGCCGCGCCCGATGAAATGCTCAGCGCCAACGCCGCCCGCGCCTCGGTCGCCGTCCGCGCCACGCCGGCCAACACCAACATCTGCTCAGCGAGCGCATAGGTGACTTCCATCGTATCGGCCGGGCCGCGACCTTTGAGGCACTCGATGGATTCGGCGACTTCGAGCGCGTTGCCGACGGCGCGACCGAGCGGTTGCTCCATCGCGGTGAGAATCGCGCGCGTGGGTTTGCCCATCGCGGTCGCCACCGAGACGAGCGCCTGCGCGAGTTCGCGCGCCTGCGCTTTTTCTTTCATGAACGCGCCGCGGCCGAATTTCACGTCGAGCACAAGCACGTCGATGCCCTCGGCGAGTTTTTTGGCGAGAATGCTGCCGCAGATCAGAGGGATGCACTCGACGGTCGCCGTCACGTCACGCAGCGCATAAAGTTTTTTGTCGGAGGGCGCCAATTCCGCCGTCTGGCCGATGAGCGAGAGTCCGATTTTTTCCAACTCCGTGCGGTATTCCGTCATCGTGAGGTTAACACGGAAACCAGGAATCGATTCGAGTTTATCGAGCGTGCCGCCGGTGTGACCGAGGCCACGGCCGGAAATCATAGGAACGGCGACACCGCAGGCCGCTACCATCGGCGCGAGGTGAAGCGAAACTTTATCACCCACGCCGCCGGTCGAATGTTTATCCGCCTTGGGCAATTTTACACTCGAGAGATCGGCAACGACGCCGGAGTGCATCATTGCCTCAGTATAGAGCGCGGTTTCCGCGGGCGTCATGCCGCGCAGGTAAATCGCCATGAGTAAGGCCGAGAGTTGATAATCCGCCCAAGAGCCATCGGTGGCGCCACGCACAAACGCCGCGATCTCTTCGCGACTCAGCGCCAGGCCGTCGCGTTTTTTGGCGATGATATGTTGGGGGAAGAGCATAGGTTCAGCCCAAACGCCCCGCGCGCCAAAGGCAACCGCGCGGCCACGCGGACGTAACCGGGCTTTTTCTTGGCACGTTCGGAGCAGCGTGTTGAATGAGGCGATGTTTACCATTCTTGGCGCTGACGGTAATGAATATGGCCCGGCTTCGCTTTCGCAGGTACGCGCGTGGATGAACGCTGGTCGCGCCAACCTCGACACGCGGGCAAAATTACCGGGCGAGACCGAATGGCGCCGGCTCGGCGACATCCCGGAGTTCAACGGCGAGACGTCAGCTTCGCTTCCGCCCAGGCTGAACGACACCGCGACCGCGGCCTCGGCTCCGGGCCCTTCGGTGCACCGCGAGCCCGAGCAAGCCGACCGACTGACACGACTGACAGCGGTATTAGTTGATACCGTGATTGGCGCCGTAGTCGCGATACCCGGCGGACTAATCCTCGGCGGGGCGTTTCTCGAGGCCGTAGTCGCCATGATACGCGGACAAGAACCGGATTTTTCCGAGATCGAGCCCGGACGCTTGTTGATCGGCCTCGCGGTCCTGGGCCTTGCCACGTTTGCGCTGCAACTTATCCAAATTTACCTCATCTCCACACGCGGACAAACCCTCGGCAAACGCTTTCTTGGCATCCGGATCGTGCGCGCGAGCGATGGTTCTAATCCTGGCTTCGCGCGCGCTTGGCTCCTGCGTGCTTTGGTGCCCGGAATCATTGGAATGCTACCGACTATCGGGAACGTATTCACGATCGTGAACTACAGTTTCATCTTCCGCGCCGACCGCCGTTGTCTTCACGATCTGATGGCTGACACGTGCGTCGTGAAAGTGAAGCCGCCGACAATTTGAAAAGTCTGCGCATGCAAGTAATGCGACCGGGCATCGCGTTAAGTTCTCTAAAAAGTGGTTCTAAAATTAGCTATGCATTACAAGGCGAGGTACCGCGCCTAAGATGAGGCTCGCGTTAGAACGGGTTTATTTCTCGTTTAAAAAAGATCGGCATATAGATCGGCAATTTTTACTTTATTTTCTCCGGTCTATAATCCATAAGTCATTATCAATAAATATTAATTATAAAATAAATATCGGTAAAAATATCAGCATAAATGCCACTCACAAGAACAGCGATCGAGCCCATCCTGCCTGAGCAATACCTGCGCTCCTTGGATGATTTGGCATGCTCGGTTCTTGAACAAGCTGCTCGGCTCGACCAAAAGGTTCGACCCGAGCTACGCAAGGACTTGGCGGAGCTAACTCGTTGGATGCACTGTTATTACTCCAATCTCATCGAGGGACAGCAAACGCGAGTTCGTGACATTGAAGCAGCTCTTCAGCACAATTTTGCAGCTGAACCTGAAAAGAGAAGCCTGCAGCAATTAGCGCTCGCACATCTGGCGGTTCAAAAGTGGGCCGCCACCTACTCAGGGTCGCCCTATCAAGGCAGTTTTTTTTGCGAACTCCACCGACTGTTTTATTCGCAGCTCCCAGCGGAAATGCGTGTTGCCACCACCTCGAGCGGCCAAAAATCGCCCCTTCAGCCTGGCGAGTTGCGAACCGGAGACGTGGAAGTTGGAACTCACGTTGCCCCGCCATACGAGCTTGTGCCCGGATTGCTTGAGCATTTCAGCCTTCGTTACGAATCGGGCGAGCTGTCCCGGATAAGAAAGGTGATTGCAGTAGCTGCGAGCCATCACCGCTTCGCCTGGATTCACCCGTTTCGCGACGGTAATGGCCGCGTAGCCCGATTGTTTTCGGATACGCTCATTCGCCAACTCGGGATTGACGGAGGGGGACTCTGGTCGCTTTCCCGCGGCCTCGCGGTTCAAAGGAGTGAGTATTACGCGCTTTTGTCCAATGCGGATCAGGAGCGAAGTGCCCGTTCGGCCGACGATGGTCGTGGTCATTTGAGCGAACGCGCGCTTCGCGATTTCTGTGCATTCGTGCTTCGTGTGATGCTGGATCAAATTGCGTTTATGGATCGCCTATTGGAGCTCAACTCATTGGCGGCACGTATTGAGCACTATACAAAAGTAGAGGCTGGGTTTGGACAGGAAGCCGATTGTGCATTTTTACTTCTTCGCGAGGCACTCTACCGAGGTGAATTTGCACGCGGAGAAGCGGGTCGAATCATCGGAGCAGCCGAACGCAAAGGGCGAATAGTACTCACGAAGGTCATAGAGGCGGGGCTCTTAAAATCTGATACGCCGAAGTCCAAAGTTCGGTTAGCGCTGCCGGCCAAAGCGCTGGCGACCTATTTCCCCCAGCTATTCCCTATCGACCCGTTCGGGAAAGGTTAAGTACGGGCCGAAAAACCGCCTATTAACTGGAGCCCACGCAACTGCTGCGATCGCAGTTAAAACGCGGCCAAACACATAATAGACAGTATCTTAACCGCGCCCGCGCACGCCGAGGTTCAGCGTTTTCCGGCAGTAATTGAGACTGCGCTCCATGTGCTCGAGTTGTTGAATTTTGAGCGCCTCAATGTGGCGGGCGCGACCCTCGTCCGTGTCTTCGGTCAGATGTGGCTGAAGATAAGGCCGCCCCCGTTTTGCCAAAGTAAGAAAGCGGGAAAAATCGCGCGAACGTCCACGCGGGAACCAGCGGGTCCAAAACTCATCCGTGTAAACCGGTAAAATCACCGGCGGGCGCGCCGTAATCGGCTTACAATAAATGTGCACGTTAGCTGGGATGATTTCGGCCGCGCGGGCCACGATCGCTTTGAAGTCGGGGGTGCCTTCGCCGAGTGGAACCCATTGCACGGCCACACCACCCTCCGTTTCGTAGACGACCGAATCGCGCAAGTGAAAGGTCACGGCGTAAGGGCCGAGTTCCTCGAGGGTCGTCATCGGATCTTCGGCGACGAATACCGGATTCCCCGTATCCAGATAGGAGCCGACAAAATCTGGTCCCGCCGTCTCGATCAATTGCCTGGTTTCCCAAGCAAGGAGGTCTTTGTGATTTTCTAGGCCGATCTTTAGGCCGGCGTCCATCGCTTGGCTACGCACCTCGCGTAGAATTTTAATGGCCGTCTCGATGTGGCGCTCCACCGGACCGGGCGGAAAATGATAACGATCGGAGGCGAGCAACGTGCGCACGATGGGCGAACCCATAGCGGCGGCACGCTCGATATTTTTGCGCAACGTCGCGACTGCCTGCGTGTACGCTTCCGGCGTGCGCGGCAAGAGACCACCCCCGCCGGTCTCCAGGCGCAGGCCCAAATCTTTCGACCACGCGCGCACTTCGGCCCAGTGCCTTGGATCCATCACGCCCTTATCCAGTGAGTCTTG
>CANFSZ010000069.1 GCA_947449835.1 Opitutia bacterium | reverse complement strand
AGCTTCATCAAATCTTGTTTTGTTAGCTGAATCGGTTCATCGTTTCGCTTCGGGCGGATCATGGTTTTTCCTTTATTGGTGGTTTTAGGTTTCGTCACCCAACCACCTACCATGATTCGCCTTTTTGCTGAACTTTTAAGACACTACCGTGGTACCTCCTCCCGCCAACGTCCGCCGTCATTTTCTGCCTTGGTTCGCGCCGTTGCTACCGCAGGCAGTCGCGTGGCTTGCGCATGATTGGACCGGCGCGGGGCCGTTGGATCTTTCGTCGTGGCTCGTCGTCGTCCCCACGCGCCAAGCGGGACGCCGCTTGCGCGAGGCGCTCGCCGAACACGCCGCCACGCGCGGCCAAGCCGTGTTTCCGCCCCGCGTCGTCACGCCCGAATTGCTCGTCTCGCAGGCGGTCGCACTCGACACGCCGACGGCGAACCGCCTCGAATCGCTGCTCGCGTGGACCGAAGTTCTCCGCGCCGTGGATTTGGCCGAGGTGCGCGCGGTGTTGCCCAACGATCCGCCCGCGCGCGATTTCGCGTGGGCGCTCGGCCTCGGGCGCGAGTTGGCGCGTCTCCAATCCACGCTCGCTGAAGGCGGTTGGCGCTTGAGCGATGTCGCCTCGCGCGCGGGTGAAACATGTCCGGAGCTCGAGCGCTGGCGCGAACTCGGCGAACTCGAACGCCGACACGCCGCGCGTTTGGCGGAGCTCGGTTTAGTCGACGCGCAAGCCACCCGCATCGCGTTAAAGCTCGCGCCGGCGCCCGCGTGTGATTTCGCGCACATCGCGCTGATCGGAGCGCCTGATCCGTTGCCTCTGGCGTTGCTCGTGCTCGCGGCGCACGCGGCGACGTTGCCCGTGGATGTCGTGGTTTATGCGCCGGAAAACGAGGCGGAAAATTTCGATGGTTGGGGGCGTCCGCAGGCGGCGGCGTGGGCGGCGCGCGAGTTGACGATCGCCGAATTTAGCGAGCGCGTGCGCGTGTGCGCTGATCCCGCCGAACAAGTCGCCCGCATCACCGCGCTCGCACAAGCGACGCCAGAGCCGGATACGATGCTCGGCATCGGCGTGGCCGATCCTGAGTTGTTGCCGCTATTGGAAAAAGCCTGCGCGCGCGTGGACATCGCGGCGTTTAATCCCGAGGGCCGGGCGCGGCGGCATGATGGATTATATCCGCTGCTCGCGGCACTGGCGGAGTTTGCGGCGGTGCCGGATTTTGCTACCGTGAAGACGTTGGCGCGCTGTCCGGATATTTTGGAATGGCTCCGCGCGCGGGCCGATGGACGTTTTTCCGCGGCGAAATGTTTGCGCGAGCTCGATCAATTAGGTGCGGACCATTTGCCGCCGACGTTGGCGGCGGCGCGGGCGCACGCGGCCGGGTTTCCCGCCGTCGAGCCGGCGCTGGCGGCCTTGGCGGAGTTGCGGGCGACGCTCACGCGCGGCCGTTTCCCGAGCAACGCGGCTGCGGCGTTGATGGAACTCTTCGCGGGCCGCGAACTCGAGTCCGCGGGCGTGCTTGCGGAATCTGCCGATGCGTGGATGGCGCAGCTGCGCGAGATCGAGCAGGCGCTGGCTCGAGACGGCGCGGTGGCGTTAACAGCGACCGAGGCCTGGCAACTGGCGCTGGGAGCTTTTGCGGATGAAGTGCGCACCGGCGAACGTCCGGCCGGCGCGATCGATCTGCTCGGTTGGCTGGAATTGCTCTGGGACGACGCGCCGCATCTGGTGGTCGCGGGGTTCAACGAGGGGCGCGTGCCCTCGGCGATTGTGGGCGATGTGTTCTTGCCGGAAACGCTGCGCGAACGGCTTGGTTTAAAGCGGAATGCGGAGCGTTTCGCGTGTGATGCGTACCTGCTCGCGGCGATCGCGGCGGCGCGGGCAAACGCGAATGGTCGACTGGATATTTTGCTGGGCAAAACCACGGCCGCGGGCGATCCGCTGCGGCCCTCGCGGCTATTGTTGCGCTGCGCAGATGCGGCTTTGCCCGAACGCGTGACGCAATTATTTCAGCCGGTCGCGGCGGCGCGGCCCAGCCCGCCCTGGGCGCGCGCGTGGCAATTGCGCCCGCGGGTGGCGGCGGACCCGACGCAGTTGTCGGTGACGGCGTTCCGCGACTGGCTCGCGTGTCCGTTTCGATTTTATCTGAAACACGCGTTGCGCCTGAAGCGCGTGGAGCCCGAGAAAGCGGAACTCAACTCCCTGGATTTCGGGATTTTGATGCACGAGGCTTTGCAGCAACTCGGCCAAGAACCTGCGCTGCGCGATTGCGTCGATGCGACGCAGCTCAGTGATTTTTTGATCGAGCGATTCGAGCAGATCGTGCGCGGCCGCTACGGCGCAGAACTGACCTTGCCGCTCGTGGTGCAATTTGAAGCCGCGCGGCAACGCTTGCGCGCAGCGGCCGAAGTCGAGGCGCGCGAGCGGGCCGCTGGCTGGCGCACGGAGCACGCGGAATGGAAAATCGAAGTGGTGATCGGCGGCTTAACCGTGAAAGGAAAAATTGATCGGATCGATCGCCACGCCGATGGCCGCGTGCGCGTCCTCGATTATAAAACCGGCGACAAGGCGGGCGACCCGATTGCGGCGCATCTGCGCTCGGTGCGTGAGGATGAGTTGGATCGGCCCGCGTGGTTGCGCACGAGCGACGCCGACGGAAAACCGCGCGCGTGGGTCGACTTGCAGTTGCCGTTGTACCGGCTGGCGGTCGCGGCGACCTGGGGCGACGCGGTGGCGTGCGGGTATTTTAATTTGCCGAAAGCGGCCGGTGAAACCGCGGTGAAGTTGTGGGACGATTTTTCACGGGAAACGCAGGCCTCGGCGGAAGCGTGCGCTGCCGGCGTGGTGGCGGCGGTGCTGGCGGGTGAATTTTGGCCCCCGCGCGAACTCACTGGTCGCGACGCTGAGCAAGATGAGTTCGCGGAATTATTCCACGGCGAGGCGGAAGCCAGTATCGCTTGGGAGGAGCGCTCATGATGGCGCTGCGGCATGAGATGATTTTGGCCTCGGCGGGCTCGGGCAAAACCTACGCGTTGACGAATCGCTTTGTGCGCTTGCTGGCGCACGGGGTCGCGCCGGAGCGGATCGTGGCGCTCACCTTTACGCGGAAAGCGGCGGGAGAATTTTTCGATGAGATTCTGAAAAAACTGGCGTCTTCCGCGATGGATGCGAAGCAAGCCGAAAAACTGGCGGCGGAGATCGGCGCGCCGACGTTGGGCGCAGCGGATTTTTTGCGCTTGTTGCGCGTGGTTGTGACGGCGATGCCGCGCTTGAATCTCGGGACGCTCGATGGATTTTTCGCGCGCGTCGTGCAGAATTTCCCGCTCGAGCTCGGGCTTGATGGCGCGTTTCAAATCCTTGAGGCGACGGCGGCCGCGCGCGAACGGCGGCGCGTGTTGCGGCAGATGTTCACGGCGGCGGGCGAGCCAGATGCGGCGCAGCGCGAGTTTATCGAGGCGTTTAAACGCGCGACCTTCGGCGTGGAAGAAAAACGGCTGTCGCGCGTGCTCGATCAATTTCTCGATGAGCACGGGGAAAACTATTTGGCGGCATCCGCAGCGTCGCAATGGGGCGAGTCCGGGCGCATCTGGCCCGAGGGTTGCGCGTGGCTTGCGGCTGTGGACGGTCGTGCGGCGGCGGCGCAGGCCTTGCGCGCCGCTTGGGCGACCGAGCCGTGGAACGAAAAGCAACGCGCGCGCGTGGAAAATTTCTTCGCGGCGCTGGAAGCATGGTCGCCCGGCGCAGGTTTGCCGGGGCCGCTCGAGTACCTGTTGAAAAACACGTGGGCGGCGTGGCCGGCGCTGGAGGAAGTGACGATCGAACGGAAAAAAGTCGCGCTCACCGAGGAGGCGCGCGTTGCGTTGCGCGGAGTCGTGGCAGGAATCGCGGGCGCTGAGTTGATGCGGCGGCTGGAAATGACGCGGGGGATTTTCGCGGTGTTGCGCAGCTACGAGATTACTTATGATGCGCTTGTGCGACGTGCTGGGCGGTTGACGTTTGCGGATGTGTTGCGGCGGTTGTTGCCGGGCGCGGGCGCGCCGCACCTGGCGCAGGATGGCGACGGGTTAGGGCGTGAGGCGCGGTTGTTGATCGACTGGCGACTCGACGCGAAGTTCGACCATTGGTTGTTGGATGAATTTCAAGACACGAGCTACGAGCAGTGGAGCGTGTTGCGTAATCTGATCGACGAAGCGGTGCAGGACGCTGAGGGCCGTCGTAGCTTGTTTTATGTCGGCGATGTGAAGCAGGCGATTTACGCGTGGCGCGGGGGCGATCCGCGGCTATTTCGCGAAATTTTTAATCACTACAACGAGAGCGCGCCGGGAAAAATCGTGGAAGGGCGGTTGGATGTGTCGTGGCGTTCGGCGCCGGCGGTGATCTCGATGGTGAACGCAGTGTTTGGCGCGGCGGAGGTCGTGCGGGCATCCGTCCCGGCGGCCGCGGCGACGGATTGGAATCGCGAGTGGCGCGCGCATGCGAGTGCGGATGCGGCCGCGGCAGGGTTCGCGGAATTGCGTCACGCGCCGGACGAGGCCGGGCGATTTACAGAGACCTTAAACATTTTGCGCGAAGTGGAACCGGCGCGGCGCGGACTCTCGGTGGCGGTGTTAGTGCTGCAAAATAAGACGGCCGCGGCGTTGGCGGAATATTTGCGGCGCGAGGGTGGGGTGGCGGCGCTGGCGGAAAGCGATTTGAGTCTGGCGACGGATAATCCGCTGACGGGGGCGTTGCTGGCGTTGTTGCGGGCGGCGGCGTTTCCGGGCGATACTTTGGCGCGGGAGCACGTGCGGATGTCGCCGTTGGAGCCGTGGCTCGAAGCGGAGGGGTTGGTGGGGAGCGATGCGTTGACGTTGCGGGTGTTGGCGGAGGTGCAAGCGCTCGGTTTCGCGGGTACGCTGGAGGGTTGGTTGCGTCGGCTGGAGCCGGCGTTGCAGCACGATGAATTTAGCCGGGAGCGCGGGCGTTTGCTGGTCGCGGCGGCGGAGCGTTTTGATGAAGGCGGCAGCCGCGATGTGGCGGAGTTTTTGGAATTTGCGGAGGGTTACACGGTGCGTGAGGCAGACACGCTCGGGGTGGTGCGTGTGATGACGGTGCACAAAGCGAAGGGCCTGGGCTTCGATCTGGTGATTTTACCTGATTTAGAGGGGGAAACGCTCGCGTCGCGCCGGGACGGGCTGGCCGTGCAACGCGCGGAGGATCGTTCGGTCGAGTGGGTGTTGGATTTGCCGAACACAATTTTTGCTGAGCAGGAACCGGTGTTGGCCGCGCATGTGGCGGCGGCAAAAAGCGAGGCAGCTTATGAGAAATTGTGCCTGCTTTATGTGGCGATGACGCGGGCGAAGCGGGCGATGATTTTGGTGACCGAGCCGACGAAGCAGACCTCAAAGTCGCAGAATTTCACGCGGTTGCTGCACGATGCGCTGGGTGAAACTTGGAGCTCGGGTGAAGCGCGGTGGTTTGATGAGATTAAGTTTAAAGAGCCGAAGCAGGTGGCGGAAAATGACGTTTCGTGGGCGGTGCCGAGTGCGTTGATGCGACGGGCGGCGCGGCGGCCGGCGCGGACGCCTTCGGCCTTGAAACACAGCGGGGTGAGCGGGTCGCTGGTGTTTGCGCTCAAGCGAAACGAAGGGGCGGATTTTGGCACGGCCGTGCACGAGCGTTTCGCGGAAGTGGAGTGGCTCGAGGTGACGGGTGCGTTGGAGCGTTGGGCGGCGTTGTGGCGGAAAAAATGTGGCGCGGAGAATGAGGCCGTGGCGGAAGCGCTGGCGTGTTTGAGCGCGCCGGCCTTGGCTTCAGTTTGGGCGAGGCCGACGAGCGGACGAGGAGAAGTGTGGCGGGAACGCGCGTTTGAAATGGTGCTCGATGGGGCGTGGGTGACGGGCGTTTTTGATCGCGTGGTGGTGGAGCGCGATGCTGCGGGTGCGGCGACTCGAGCCGTTGTTATAGATTATAAGACCGATCGGGTGGAGACGGATGCGGAGCTGGCGGCTGCGGTGGCGCGTCACGCGGGGCAGTTGAATCTTTATCGGCGCGTGGTGGCGGTGTTGGCCGAGGTGCCCGTGGGGCTGGTGGAATGTGGTTTGGTGTTCACGCGTTTGCGGCGGATGGAGCGGGTGGTTGCCGCGGGTTGATTGGTATCTTTGTAAGGTTGGATAAATTCGCTTTACAGGCTGCGGGGGTCGTTACACGGTGACCCTTCACCAATTCTCAAGCACCATGGGCAACCTGAAAAAGAAACGTCGTCTGAAGATGAACAAGCACAAGCGTCGCAAGCGCTTGAAGTCGCATCGCCATAAGAAGCGTTCTTGGCAGCAGTAAGCCCTTCGCGGTTCACCGCGTCGCCTTGCCTTAGCCCAGTTTCCTGGCTCCAACCGCCGCTTTCGCGCGGCGGTTTTTTTTATGCTTAGTTGCCGCACTCTGGCTATTCGGCTATTTCGACACCGGGATTGTTTATTTCCATTTCTCACCTAAAGGTTCGCCGCAGTCATGAACCGCGAAGTCGCCACCGAGCCCAGCCCCAAACCTGCCTTTGCCGGCGTGTTTGCTCATCTCGCGCCCCACATGGTCGAACTGGACCGCTTTCTGCGCGGTCAACTCGACTCTTTTGAGCCCGAGATTCGCGCCATGGCCGATTACTGCATCGACACTTCAGGCAAACGCATCCGCCCCGCGCTCGTTTTTCTTAGCGGCTGGCGCGGCCCCGGCGTCATCACGCCCGACCTCGTCCGCGTCGCCGCCGTCGTTGAACTCGTCCACCTCGCCACGCTCGTCCACGACGATATCATGGACGAAGCCGACGTTCGCCGCAGCCGCCGCACCGCCGCCCGTGAATTCGGCTCCGTCGCCGCCGTCCTCCTCGGTGATGCGCTCTTTGCCCACGCGCTCCACCTCGCCACTCAATTTCCCACCACCGAAATCTGCGCCGCCGTCTCCGAATCCACGCGCCGCGTCTGCGCCGGCGAGATCGTCCAAACCCTCCGCCGCGGCTCGCTCAACATTTCCCTCGCCGATTACCAGCGCATCATCGACCTCAAGACCGCTGAACTCTTCCGCGTCTCCTGTTTCCTCGGCGCTAAACTCTCCGGCGCCGAGCCCGCTTGCGCCGAAGCCGCCGCCCGCTTTGGGCGCCACCTCGGTATCGCCTATCAAATCTACGACGACCTCGCCGATTACTTCGGCACCGAAGCCCGCATCGGCAAAACCCTCGGCACCGATCTCGCCAGCGGAAAACTCACGCTGCCTCTGATCACGCTTAGCGAACGCCTCCCCGCCGCCGAGCGCCAACTCCTCGCCGAGGAAATTACCGGTAAACGTCCACCCCAGCTCGCGCTTCGCCTCCAGCAGATGAACGATCTCGGTGTCTTCGGCGCCGTGACCGCCTCTATTCACGCCGAACTTGCGCACGCCACCACCGCACTCGCGCCTTGGCCTGCTTATCCTGCGACCTCGCACCTGCTCGCGCTAGGCGACGTCCTGCGCGCCCAAGTCGCCGCCTTGCAGATCAACGCCTGATCACTTCGCGTTACACCGCCCAACCTTGCGTTGCGCCGCGCCGCCAGCCCGCTCACGCGCCGCGCCGCGCCTCTGCCCGTTCCCACGCGAAAAGATATTGCTGCGCCAAACCCGCCAGCGGCCCGAAGTGCGCGCGGCCAAACTGCGCCACCTGCGCCGGCTTCCACCCATCGAGCCCGTACCGCGCCGCCATTGTTTTTAAAATCCACACGTCCACCGGAAACGACTCCAGTCGTCCCGCGCCGAAGAGCAGCACGCAATCCGCGACCTTTTCCCCCACGCCCGGCAACGTCACGAGCCGCGCCTTCGCCTGCGCGTACGGCAACGCCTCCGTCTCCTTGAGCCAGCCCGGATGCGCTGCGATGAATTGCGCCGTTTGGTGAATGTACCGCGCGCGAAATCCGAGCAGGCATCCGCGCAACTCCGCCTCCGGTACCGCCGCGATTTCCGACCACGTCGGCAATCGGTGCCAAGCGGGGACGGACCGCTGGGGCTTCTGTGCATTACCCCTCGCGTCTTTCTCTTCCGTTGCGCCCTCCGCGTACATCACCGAACCATGCCGCGTAGCGAGCAGCGCCATCATTTGTTTGATCTGCACGATCTGCTTGGTCGCGCTGCATAAAAATCCCAGCAAGGTCTCGCCGAACGGTTGCCGCAAAATCCTCAGCCCCGGAAACGCCGCAATGCAGCGCGCGAGATGCGCGTCGCTGCGCCACGGCAACGTATCCGCCAGCTCTCGCGCATCGCGGTCAGCGTCGAGATAGGTGCGCAGCGCCAGCTCGGTGTCCGCGGCCGCCGCCGACCATTCCAACTGACCGCCAGCGCCGAGGCGCAGACGCGCCACGTGGCGATCCCATTGCCCCAGCCAAATTTCATCCGCTACACGTTGCCAACGAAACGCCTGCCCGCCGTCGATCGTTTCGGCGAGTACGGCCGCATCGGGCGCCGGCGCCAGCGCGAGCGGTCGCCAGTCCGTCCAACTGTCAAGATTCACGGCGCGGGACTCGACCACAGGAAACTTTGCCGGCTCGCGAGTTCGCGGCCCTCGGCGTTGATCACGCTCAAGCGCCAAGCGACCGCGTGCGTTTTTCGCCCCGCCCAATCCGTGCCCGTCAGGCCGACATCAAAAACCGCTTCCTTCGGCCCGAGCGTGATGGGGAACGTGTAGGTCTTGGGCTCGGGCGCTTCGGGCGTTATAATTTTCAACACAAATTTTATCCCCGACGTGGTCGCGGCGGCTTTCGCGCGAATGAGAAAATAGTAACCGGCGCGCGCCGCGGGCTGCGTGCGCAGGACGGCGTGGCGGCCTGTGTTTTCCTGCCCGTCGAAATATTCCGAGATGCGGTCAAAGGATTCCGCGCTGCGCCACGCCGGCCAGACGCGCGTGAGTTCAACGTCCGCGGCGTGCGCGCAGGAGACGGCGGTGAACAATAAAAAAGCTGTGAACACGGAGCGCATGTCGGTCTGAGTGTGCGGGGAAGCGGCGGCGCGGCCAATAAAATCAACGCGCCAGTTTCACTTCGCCGTAGCGATGCAACCCGAGCAAGGCGGGTGACCATTGCTGTACGCTCGGCTGTTGCAGGTAAATGCGCGCGCCGAAAAAGAGAGGTACACTCGGCGCGGCGTCGAGGAGAATGGCCTCGGCTTGCTGGAAAAATTCGTAGCGCGACGCAGCGTCGGGCGCGAGGGCGGCGCTTCGCAGTAGTTCATCATAGCGCGTGTCGCTCCAGCCGTTGAAATTGTAGCCGCCTCCGGTTTGGTGTACTTCGAGGTAAGTCACGGGATCGACAAAATCACCGACCCAGCGCGACGTGGTGATGGTGTAATTTTTGCTCTGCTGGTTTTGCAGCCACGTTTTTTGTTCAAGCTGGACGAGGGCGATATCGACGCCGAGTTCGCGTTTCCACATCGCTTGGATGGCCTCGGCGACTTTGGCGTGGAGTTCGTCGTTGCGAATCTGGAGTTCGATTTTCGGAAAACCGCGTCCGCCCGGAAAACCGGCGGCGGCGAGGAGACGACGGGCTTCGGCGAAGTCGTCGGGAATCGTGGCGCGCGCGGTGTAGCCCGCGCAGTCGGGCGGCGTGAAGTGGTGCGCCGGCACGCGCGTGCCGGAAAGCAAGTTGCGCGTGATGGATTCACGATCGAGCGCGCGGGCGAGGGCGGCGCGGACGTCGCGGCGGTCGAGCGGAGGTTTGGCGACGTTGAAGCGGAGAAAAAACGTTTCGAGGTAGGGCTCGATGCGCAGCTGCGAGGGAGATTCGCGGCGATAAGTTTCCACTTTCGAGAGTGGTAATTCGTAAGTGGCGTGGATTTGGCCAGCGCGAAAATCGCGTTCTTCGACGCCGGGATTTTCGATGGGATAAAAAACGATCTGCCGAAGGGCGACGTGAGCGGCGTTCCAGTAGTGCGGATTTTTTTCGACGATGAGGCGCGCGTTAGGCGTCCACTCGCGGAGGAGAAACGGGCCGTTGCCGACTAGGTTGGGCGGGAGCGTCCAGGCGGTCCCGCGTTGGTTGAGCGCGGAAAATGTAGCGAGCACGCGGGGGTTGATTGGGAAGAGCGCGGTGAGCGCGGTGAGGGTCGGGAAATACGGCGTGGGCCGCTCAAGCGTGACGACGAGCGTGCGGGAGTCGGGCGCGGCGACGCCGAGCGCGGCGTAGTCTTTGAGGGAACCATCGTTGAGCGCGGCGGCGGATTTGATCGGATAAAGTAGGTACGCATTTTCGGCGCCGAGCGCGGGGGCAAGAATGCGGCGCCACGATTGCACGAAATCATCGGCGGTGAGCGGCGATCCATCGGACCAACGCGCGGTGGCGCGCAGGTGAAACGTCCACGTGAGACCGTCGGGCGACACTTCCCAGCGCTCGGCGACGCCGGGGATGGGCTGGGAGGTTTTCTCTTCGAGCGTCGTGAGCCCCTCGAAAAGCGCGACGGCGAGGTTTTGGTCGGTGCTGGCGCTGATGAGCTGCGGATCGAGGTCTTGGGGTTCGGCGCCGTTGCCGAGGTGCAGGATGCCGTCACGGTTGCCCGCCGTAACGCGCGTCTCGCGTGGACCGCAGCCGACGAGAAAAATTCCGGCGAAGAAAAATAAAAAGACGGACAGGCGCAGTCGCATCCACGCATACAACAGCCGCCCGCCCTCGCTGGCAAAACGGTTTTCTATGCTGTGCTGCGATTAGTTCGCGACCGTCGGCAAAATTCCGGATTCGCCAATCCTCACGCCGCGAGCGCGTGGATGTAGTGGGAGAGTTGGCGGTCGGTGAGGGCGGGAGTTTTCTGGAGCGTTGTGAGGGCTTTGGGTTCCCAGAGCATGCTGCGGAGCGGTTCGAGGAAGCGACGGGGTAGGTTGGGCTGCACGACGTTGCGCAGGATCGCGAGGGTCTGACGCGAGGCGGGGAGGCCGAGCCATTCGAGGACGCCAAAGATGCCGTTGCGCTCGTGGATGGCGTTGATCTCGGTCCAGCGCGGGGCAGGGGAGCCACGGAGTTCGACGTGGGCGGAGACGAAGGCCGTCAACGCGGGTGTCTCGGCGAGGTCGGCGATCAGCGCAGGGCAACGGGCCGCGACTTGGAGGGCTTCAAGGCGCGAGAAGGCAAACGGCGCCATGAATTCGCGCACGGCGGCGGGGACGAATTCCAGGTAAGGTTGCCAGTCGGCGGTCGTGAGGGTCTTGGCGGCGGTGGCGAGGGCTTCGGCGCTCGGCGCGATCGCGATCCACTCGGTGCCGTAGAGACGTTCAAATTGGACTTCGGGCCAGTGCGTCACGCGGTGGAGGACGCCGCTGTGCGACCAAGTCAGCGCGAGGGGCACGTAGCATTTCACGTTGCGGGCGCGGCGGGTGATCGTGGGGGCGGAGGAAGTGGAGCGGGCGTAGGCGCGAGGGGAGGAAGTTAAGTTCATGAGCGCATCCTACCGGGTGGGGTGGGACATTGGCTGGCCCAGCTATCAAAATGTTTAAATTATTTTTTTGAGCCTAATTTTTTGCGCGAAGGGGGCCTCGTCATAATTCTGGCGTTGCCCTGACGGCGGGGGGACTGATTCGTAGGGGTGGCTCTGGCCACGAAATCATGAACTTACGCGCGCAACAGTCCCGACCTCCGCTTGAGCGGATGCTGCGCATCCACGAGGAACTCCGCCGCGGGGCGCTCGTGAACTGCACGATGCTCATGCATGCGCTGGAGGTTTCGCGGAAGACGGTGGTGCGCGACATCGCGTTCATGCGGGATCGGTTGGAGTTGCCCATCGAATTTGACGCGGGGATCCAGGCGTACCGCTACACGACGCAGGTGAACGCGTTTCCGACGGTGAACGTGACCGAGGGCGAACTCCTCGCATTGCTCGTGGCGCAGCGGGCGTTGGAGCAGTACCGCGGCACGCCGTTTCACCGGCAACTCGAAGTGGCTTTCGGCAAACTCGCGGGTGGGTTGCGCGATAAGATTTCGTTTTCGCCGGCGGATGAATTGCGCGCGGTGTCGTTTAAAAACATCGGGCTGGGGAAGACCGACCTCGCGGTCTTCAACGCCCTGAGCGCGGCGGTGCTGCGGCACGAGGAAGTGACGTTCAACTACCGCAAGCCCGGCGAGACGCAGTCTGCGCCACGTCACGTGCGGCCCTATCATTTGGCGAACCGCGAAAATTCCTGGTACTTGGTCGGTCACGACGTGGAGCGGGATGCGTTGCGGACATTTGCGTTGCCGCGCATCGGCGACGTCGTGGGTGGCGGGGCGACGTTTATGCGTCCGGACGATTTTTCGCCGGAGAAATTTTTTGCGAGCGCGCTCGGCGTATTGGGCGGCGATGGTGATCACCGCGTGGTGATCCGGTTCGACGCCAGCGTGGCCGAGCGGGTGCGCGAACGCGAGTGGCACGAATCGCAGGAGATGCGTGAGCTGGCCGGCGGCCGGCTGGAATTGCGGTTGCACCTCGGGGCTTTGGTGGAGGTCGAGCAATGGGTGCTCGGTTGGGGCGCGGCGGCCGAGGT
>CANFSZ010000068.1 GCA_947449835.1 Opitutia bacterium | reverse complement strand
CGTCTCGACCATCAGATCGGCCCGCCAACCGCGTTCGCGCCGCAACGCCTGCCACCAGCGCACCGTGTCCACCGCCTGCGCGAGCGTCGTTTCATCCAAGCCCGAGCCGCCATCAAACACCCGCAACCGCGGCACCCCGAGCGCCTCGGCCCAAGGTAGAAATTCTAAAAACTGCTCCCGCTCGGCGGGCGTGTTACCGATGAGTTTGAGCGACGTATCGAGCGCCACGATGCGCCGCGCCTCTACCCCGAGCTTCGCCGCGAGCGCGGCCGGCGAGCCAAATTGCGCCGTGAAATACGCCGGCAGATCGATCGTGCCGCCGAGCACCCGCAATTCCGCGCCGTCGAGCCCGTGCTTCGCGACCAACGCGAGCGCGCCGTCGAGATCGAGCTCTGGACAACCGAGACTGGAAAACGTGCGGCGCAACATAAGCGGCCAGCTTGACGCGTCCCCGCGCGCTCGCGAAGCGCAGAATAGCAGCCCGCGAAAAAAACAATCCGCTTGCCGCCCTAGCGCCCCGCCCGCCTGAATCACCACGGATCGTCTCTTAAAGTTCACCCCTTAATCCTTAAACGTCCTCTAAGATCATGCCACGTCCCGTCACCCTGTTCACCGGCCAATGGGCCGATCTGCCCCTCGAAAAACTCGCCCCGCTCGTCAAAAAGATGGGCTACGACGGCGTCGAACTCGCCTGCTGGGGCGACCATTTCGATGTCGATGCCGCCGCCTCATCCAAGAAATACGTCCACGACAAATGGGCGCTCCTCAAAGACCACGGTCTCACATGCTACGCAATTTCGAGCCACCTCGTCGGCCAAGCGATCTGCGACCGCATCGACGAGCGCCATAAATCCATCCTCCCCGCCGATGTCTGGGGCGACGGCGATCCCGAGGGCGTCCGCAAACGCGCCGCGCGCAAGATGATCACCGCCGGCAAAGCAGCCCGCGCCTTCTTCGACGCCAAGCCAGGCAGCAACGGCAAAGATGCGTTCCCCGCCGTCGTCAACGGCTTCACTGGTTCCTCCATCTGGCACTCGATCTACGCGTTCCCGCCCACCTCGCAGGCTTACTGGGACGCCGGCTATACTGATTTCGCCAAACGCTTCGGCCCGATTCTTGAGGCCTTCGATAAGTCGAACGTCAATTTCGCCCTCGAAGTTCACCCCACCGAAATCGCCTTCGACCTCGCCAGCGCCCAGCGCGCCATTGATGCCGTCAAGGGCCACAAGCGTTTCGGTTTCAACTACGATCCTTCGCACCTCGGTTACCAAGGCGTCGACTATGTGAAATTCATCCGCGCCTTCGGCAGCCGCATTTTCCACGCCCACATGAAGGACGTCTGGTGGGGCCACGGCGACGGCACGGTCGGGGTGTTCGGCGGCCACGTGAGCTTCGGCCAACCGAGCCGCTATTGGGATTTCCGCTCCCTAGGTCACGGTGACATCAACTTCGAAGAAATCATCGTCGCCCTGAACGACGTCGGCTACCGCGGCCCGCTTTCCGTCGAGTGGGAAGACAGTCGCATGGACCGCGTCCACGGCGCCACTGAGGCCTCCGCCTTCGTGCGCAAGGTCGATTTCCCCTCGAGCGCGATCGTTTTCGACGCCCAGTTCGACAAAAAAAGTTAACCACCGGTTAACCGCCCACGCGTTGCTTCACCCTTAATTTTTTATTTATGAGCACCAAAATCGCCATCATCGGCGCCGGTGGCATGGCCGCCTATCATGCCACGGGTTTCCGCCAAGCCGGCGCTGAAATCATCGCCCTGTGCGACGTTAACCAAGGCGCCGCGCACAAGGCAGCCGCCAAACACGGCATCGCCAAGGTCTACACCGACGTCGCCGAGATGCTCCAGGCCCTACCCGAGCTCGACGCCGTCTCCGTCATCGTCCCCAACAAATTCCACGCTCCCCTCGCCCTCCAGGCGTTGAAGGCCGGCAAGCACGTCTTCTGCGAAAAACCGCCCGCGCTCAGCGCCAAAGAAATGGCGCTCATTCAGACGACCGCCGCGAAGGCGAAGAAGACGTTGATGTTTAACTTCAACAACCGCGCCCGCCCCGAAAGCTACGCGATGATGGACTATGTAGCCGACGGCACCATCGGCACCATCAATTCCTGCCAGGCGAAATGGATTCGCCGCGCCGGCATTCCCGGCTTCGGCGGCTGGTTCACCACCAAAGCCCTATCCGGCGGCGGGCCGCTCATCGACCTGCTTCACATGGTCGATCTCGGCATGCACTTTATGGGCTACCCCGAGCCCGCGCACGTCCTCGCGCGTACCTATAAAGACCATATTTCCAACAAAGCCTTTAAAGGCCCGTGGGGCATTCCCGACGTCGCCAAAGGCACCACCGACGTCGAGGCCGCCGCGCACGGCTTCGTCACGTTTAAGACCGGCCAATCCATGTCGTTCGCCGTCTCTTGGGCTGAGATGAACCAACGCGAAGAAGTCTCCGTCACCTTCCAAGGCACGAAAGCCGGCGGTCTCGTGCGCCGTCTCTTCGGCACCGATGGCCTCGACAACACCGCCATCGACACCTGCCAACTCTACACGCTTGAAAACGGCCGCCACGTGAACCGCGACATCATCGTCCCCGCCGACGAGACGATGGGCCGCGTCCGTTCCGCCGCGAATTTCGTGCGCAGCATCGAAGGCTCCGAAAAACCGCTCAACACCCCCGCCCAAGCCCTGTCGTTGATGAAACTCATCGACGGCGCCTACCAGTCCGCCTCCACTGGCAAACCGGTCGCTCTCTAAATCAGATCGTTCTCACTATGAAACTGAATCGCAAACTCCGTATGGGCATGATCGGCGGTGGCCGCGGCGCCTTCATTGGCGCCGTCCATCGCATGGCCGCTCGCCTCGACGGCGAGATCGACCTCGTCGCCGGCTGCTTCTCCTCCGATCCCGCCAAATCCAAAGCCTCCGGCGCCGATCTGTTTCTCGATTCGGCCCGCGTCTACGCCACGTATCAAGAAATGGCCCGCGCCGAAGCCGCCCTGCCCGCCGATCAACGCATCGACTTCGTCTCGATCGTCACACGCAACAACACCCACGCGCCCATCGCTCGCACGTTCCTCGAGGCTGGTTTCCACGTCGTCTGCGACAAACCGCTCTGCTTCACCCTCGCCGAGGGCCGCAAGCTCCGCGACACCGTGAAAAAGTCCGGCAAAGTTTTCGCGCTCACGCACAACTACACCGGCTACCCGATGGTCAAAGAAGCCCGCGACTGGGTCCGCAGCGGCAAACTCGGTAAACTCCTCAAAGTCGTCGTCGAGTACCCGCAAGGCTACGCCACCAGCGCCTTCGAAGACGCCAAACCCAGCAAGATCGCCAACTGGCGCATGGACCCCAACGTCTCTGGCGTTTCCAACTGCATGGGCGACATCGGCACGCACGCCCACAACCTCGCCCGCTACATCACCGGCCTCGAAGTTGATTCCCTCTGCGCTGAACTCTCGACGTTCATCCCCAGCCGCCTCCTCGACGACGACGGCAACTGCCTCGTCCGTTTCACCGATGGTGTGAAGGGCATCCTCTTCGCCTCGCAGATTTCCAGCGGCGAGGAAAACAACCTCAACATCCGCGTCTTCGGCACCGCAGGCTCGCTGCAATGGTTCCAAGAAAACCCCAACGAGCTCATCTGGAAAAAAGCCGATGCGCCCCAGCAAATCCACCGTCGCGGCAACAGCTATCATTGCGAGGCCGCCAAAGGCGCCATGCGCACGCCCTTCGCGCATCCCGAAGGTTTCATTGAGGCTTTCGCCAACATCTACCGCGGCGCCGCCGTCGCTATCGCCGATTCCATCGCGGGCCGCAAAGCCCCGAAAGCCGGCTACGATTTCCCGACGATCGACGACGGCCTCGCCGGCATGGCGTTCATCGAGACCGCCGTGAAATCCGGTAAAGCCGGCGCGAAGTGGGTCAAATTCCCCAAGCTCTGATCACGCCGCTCCCATCGCTTCCTCATACCGCAGGCCGCGCCATCGAGCGCGGCCTTTTTATTTTCCAGCGCCAGCGGGCATATTTTTCGCCACCCACGCATCGTATGCTATACGCGGAACGAAACGCAACGAGGCGCTGTTGATGCAATACCGCAACCCGCCCTGCGCGCGCGGGCCATCTTCGAAAACGTGCCCGAGGTGCGCGCCATCGACGGTCACGTGCACTTCGACGCGGCGCATGCCGTAGCTCGTGTCCACCGTCTCGCCGACAAATGCTTTTTCAATCGGCTTGGTAAAACTGGGCCAACCCGTACCGCTTTCAAATTTATCGCGGCTATCGAAAAGCGGCGTGTCGCTGCACACGGAAAAATAAACGCCGTCCGCGTGATGATCAAAATACTCGTTCTGAAACGGCGGCTCTGTACCTTGCTGCCGAGCGACGCGGAATTGCATCGGCGTGAGCTGCGCGCGCCACTCGGCGTCGGTGCGCTTCACCTTGGTCTTGCTCAGATCGATGACGACGTTGGACGGCAACCCACAGGCGGAGAGTTCGCCGGGTTTGCAATCGAGGGCATCTTTGGCGGTAGGAGTCTTCATGGAAGTTTGAGCGCAAGCCGTGAGAGCAAAAGCGACGATTAAGAGAGATAATCTGCGGTACATAATGGAAACGGAGCTTAACCATTTCGGCGATTTTTCAAAGTGCAGACTGCAAAAGATCGTTTCACTCGGCCCGCACGGTCGCCGTGCCATCGGCAAACTGAGCCGCCAAGGCCTGCCCCGATTTGACTACCGCGCGGCGCGTGACCGGCTGGCCCGCGGCATCGCGCATGATGACAAATCCGCGATTCAACACCGAGGCGGGACTGGCCGCTTGCAGCCGTTTCCAGAGCGACAATAAACGGTGCGACTCGGTCTGGACCCGGAATTCCGGCGACACGCGGGCGAGTCCCGCCCGCGCTTCGCCGAGCTGTTGCCGACGCGCCTGGGTCGCATCGCGCAAGGCGGCAGCCAACCGATTACTCAAATCATCCAGCCGCAAAAAACCCTGCTCGATCTGCGCCGCCGGCGCGAGCAAA
Organism: Opitutia bacterium; assembly: GCA_947449835.1. Taxonomy (GTDB): domain Bacteria; phylum Verrucomicrobiota; class Verrucomicrobiia; order Opitutales; family Opitutaceae; genus Tous-C4FEB. The sequence goes on along the minus strand of CANFSZ010000068.1, from coordinate 7,783 downwards.
CGCAGCCGCGAACGCGCGTGATCCAGCCGCTCCGTTGCCTCGGCCAAAGCCCGCTCGAGCGCATCCCCCATCGCCGCACCCGCGCGTTCGGCGCGCTCGGCCGCTGCCACAAATTTACTCGAGATCAACTCCGCCGCCGCGCTCGGGGTCTCCGCGCGCACATCCGCCGCGAAATCACAGAGCGTGAAATCGATTTCGTGTCCCACCGCCGCAATGATTGGGACCGGGCAAGCCGCCACCGCGCGCACGAGCACCTCTTCGTTAAACGCCCATAAATCCTCCATGCTCCCGCCGCCACGCCCGATCACGAGCAGATCAAAGATATCCAATTTTCCGGCAAGCTCGAGCATCGCCGCCATTTCCGCCGCCGCGCCTTCGCCTTGGACTTTGGCCGGGATCACGACCACGCGGCCGCGCCATGCGCGCCGGGTCATGATGCGGATAAAATCCTGCACCGCCGCACCCGTCGGCGACGTGATAAAACCCACGCACCGCGGCAACGGCGGCAACGCCCGTTTCTTCTCCGTCGCAAATAATCCCTCGGCCGCGAGCCGCGCCTTCAACGCCTCAAACTCGCGCTGCAACCGCCCCACCCCGTCCTCCACCAAGACTCGCACGATGAGCTGATATTGGCCGCGCGCCTCATACACGCTCACGTCGCCGTACACCACGACTTGCTGACCGTCGCGCAACGTGACCGTCTGCCGCAGCGCATCACCGCGAAATAACACCGCGCTCACCTGCGCGCCGGCGTCCTTCAGCGAAAAATAAACATGCCCACTTCCCTGCGCCCGCACGTTGGAAACTTCGCCGCGCACCCACGACGAACCCACCGTGGACTCGAGCAACATCTTCACGCGACGCGTGAACGCGCTGACGCTCTCGACGCGTGGGTCGCCCTCTAACTCGGCATCAATCGGCGCGCTTGGCATATTTATTCCGCGCCAGTTGCACCAGCACAACAGCGACCACGAGCACCCCGACACCCGTGGCCGCGACCTTGAAGTTACCGTTGAGAATACCTTTGCCCATCACGAGCGCGCCCACCGCCCAAGGCAGCACGCACAACCACGAAGCAATCATGTAGAGTTTGAATGGCACCTCCGCCAAACCGAGCAGATAACCTTGCAGAAAAAAAGGCGGCCCCGGCGTCAGCCGCACCACGAGCGTAGCCGAGAGCGCGTTTTTCGAAGTGATACTCGGGATTTTGTAACCGTAGCGCGTCACCAGATTCGTCAGCAGCGGCCGGAGCGCATAACGAGCCAGCCAATACGTGAGCGCGAGATTTAGCGCAATCATCGCTAGCGACAACGCGATCACGCCTCCCATCGATAGCTGAGCCCCGAACGCCTCACCAGCGCTCAAAGTAAACGCCATCAACGGCGCACCCGCCGCCGGCAACACCGCCATCGCGGCGAAAAATGCCACCGGCCCGGCCAGGCGAACGAGGCTCATACCTTGATCGATCAATTCCCGCGGATTCGCCCCTCGTAACAACACGAAGGCGCCGGCCAAAAGTACGACGGCGAGCATAGCGAGCTTCAGCCACGGCAGCGGTTTTTTCTTCGGCAGATTCTGGGAAGACATGGGCGCCAGCGTGCCTGCCGCCGCGCCGGACCGTCAAGAACTCGCCGTGACCGGCCCAGCGCCAGCCGCGCCCGCAGGCCTCTCACTGCGTCTCGAGCAGCGACTTCAGATTATGCAGACACGTCCGACTGGCAGTTTCGCCGCCATGCGAAAACGCGTGTCCGGCCGGAAGGTGCAGCAAAGACTCGTCAATCTTCTCCAGCCGCCAATGCGTCTCGAGCGAAAGTAGCCCCGCATAACCCAGTTCGCCCAACACGCTCAAATGCGCGCGCCAATCGACTTGGCCAATGCCCACCGGCGTACCGACGGCGATGAGTTCGCCCGGTTTTGGCGCGATGAGACGGAGCGCGTCTTTCACGTGCAGATGCAGCAAGCGCGCCGCGAGCAAGCGCAGATCCGCCGGCGATGGCGCGGCAGCGCCGGGCACATAGAGCACGTTGCACGGATCCCAAATCGCGCCGATGCGATCGGCCGGCAAAGGCGCCAAGATCGCGGCGGTTTCCGCAGCGGTGGCTGCGAGACAAGAATGTTCGTTTTCCACGCCGACGCGCACACCCGAACCAGCGGCGAGTTCAAGCAGGCCGCGCAGATGTTCGACGACGCGGGCCTGTTTTTCGGGCGCGGCGGGATTCGGCGTGCGCAAAAATGTGAAGACACGCAACAGGTCGCACTGCAATTCCCGCGCGACTTCGAGACTGCGTTTAAAAATTTCTCGGTGCGCTGCGATCGCCGTGGCATCCTCCAAGTCGCATTTGAAAACTGGAGTCGCGCAGCCGACCACGCGCCAACCTTCCGCGCGCGAGGCCGCGGCGATCTCCGCGACATCGGCGCGCGTGAGGTCTTTAAACGCGCGGCCGTTGAAGCTGCGTAGCTCAAGGCCGGGCAATTTAAACTCGCGCAGGAAAGCCGAGATGACCGGCAATTCTTGAGCGACTTCGTCGGAGATGACGGTGACGGAGCGGGGGAAATTCATGGCGAAGAAAAAGAGTGAGCGAGACCGAGCTGATTATTTGGCGGCGGCTTGGTAGCCGGCTTTTTTCATCACTTCGGCGATCGTCACCGGCGCACCGCCGCGGCGTTTGCTCTCGTCGGCGGCTTCCATGAAAGCGAGCAACTCGAGCGTCGTCTCGGGCGCGACGGGGGAAATTCCCGTTTGGAAAAATTTCATAATCTCCACCGTGAGGCCGGCGTAGTTTTGTTTTTCGCCCACAACGGCGACGCCCTTGGTGCCGACAACGGTGACGCCGTAGCCTTTGAAACTATTGCGGTTGCCCTGCGCGGTGCCCACGCGGCCGTCGGACCAGATGCCGGTGATCACATCGGTATTGGCCGTCTGCGTGCGCACGACTTGTGTGCAGCCCGGCCCGAGCACGGTATAAAGCGCCTCAACGCAATGGATGCCATACCAGAAAAAATCCGGATGCGTCGGCTCGTACACCGCCGGCCCGATGGAGTAAGCCGAGGTGATGTCGCCGATCGTCGCGAGCTTAGGCGCGAAGGGTTCGGGCGAGTAACGCAGCGATGAGGAACTGAAAATCGGCACGCCAGCTTCACGCGCGAGACGCACTAACTCAACGGCGTCTTTGAGCGAACCAGCGAAAGGCTTATCAAGGAACACCGGTTTTTTCGCCGCGAGGGTGCGGCGGAATTGATCGAGGTGCGGGCGGCCATCGACGCTCTCGATGAGAATCGCGTCCACATTGCGCGCGAGTTCCTCGATCGTGTCGTAGATTTTCACGCCGTAGGTATCGACGAGTTGCTTCGTGTAACCTTCGACGCGCGAGGCGCTCGATTCGATGTCGGCGCTGCCGCCTTTAAACGCCGCGACCACGCGTCCGCCGGCGACGTGACCGGGCGCCTTGGGGTCGTTGTAAGTTTTGGCGAAGGCCGGGACGTGCGAGGTATCAAGACCGATCATGCCGAGGCGCAACGGCTCGGCGGCGCGCGTCGAAACAACAGCAAACATGGCGAGGAGAATAAGACAGAGGTTCATGGGGAAGACGAAGAGATTAAGCGGAAAGTTGGCTGGCGGCGGCGGTGTCGATGTAGAGCGTGGCCTCAGCGTGAAGTCGGAGAATCGACGCGGGACACGCCGTCGAAACGGGGCCTTCAACGGTGGCACGCACGGCGGCCGCTTTGCGCGGGCCGGGCACGTGGATGCTGAGACGACGCGCTTGGCGAAACACGGTAACGGTCAGCGTGAACGCATGACGCGGCACAGCGGCGAGCGTGGGAAAACAGCCGTCGTTAACCTGTTGTTGGCGGCACGCATGATCCAGCTCGACGACCTTTACGAGTTGAGAGTCTGCGAAATCGGCGACGGGCGGATCGTTGAATGCAATGTGGCCGTTTTCGCCGATGCCCATGCAAATCAGATCAATCGGTTTTTCGCGCAATAGCATCGAGTAGCGCGACGCGACAGCCGCCGCATCTGGCTCCTCGGCCGGGAGCGGATGAAAACGACCCACGGCGACGTGTTGGAGCAAATGCTGGCGCAGGTAATGCCGAAAACTCTGCGGATGCTCGCCGCTCAGGCCGACATAATCGTCCATGTGAAATGCGGTGATACGCGACCAATCCAGCGCGACGCCGCAGTGTGCAGGATCAACGAGAGCGGCGAGAAATTCATCCTGCGACGGCGCACACGCGAAGATGACGCGCGCCTCGCCTTGACGCGCAATCACACCGTGCAGGTGCGCGGCTACGGCGCGGGCCGCGGCGCGACCCAACGCGGCGCGGTCGGAGTGAACTTCAAGCGCCAAACGACCGGCGGTGGAATAATGCGGAGCAATGACGGGCATGAGGAAAAATTAAAGCGGTGGCAGCGTAACGCCGAACGCGGTGGCCGGCGCCGAGGACCAAAGTTGATATGCGGCGGCCGGCGAAAACCCGAGCCAATCGGCGACGTGGCGCACCCCGACATCAGGCGTGAGCGCCGAGCCCGCGAAATTTTGCGCGCCCGGCTGGCGCGCGACGCCGTCGCTCCCGACATCAATCTCGTGCGGCCCAATCGTGTAACGACCCGCAGGTGCACCGGCACCGGCCATCGCGTCAGTCGTGAAAAGCACGCGGCCGGCGGGCTTGGCGCGGACGAAATTTTTGAGCACCGCCTTGGGCAGATGAATCCCGTCGGGAATAAAACAAGCGATCAATTCGTCGCGCGCGAGGAGCCGTTGAATGATGTTGTCGTGGCGATGCAATTGCAGCGGACAACCATTGCCGAGGTGCGTGCAAAAACGTGCGCCCGCCCGAATGGCGGCGTCGATATGCGCGTCGTCGGCTTGCGTGTGACCGAGGGAAACGTGCACGCCTTGACGCGTAACCGCCGCGATAAATTCGGCGCTGCCCGGCCACTCGGGTGCGAGCGTAATCAGGCGCAGACGACCATTGGCCGCGGATTGCAGTCGCTCAAAATCAGCCAACTTCGGCGCGCGCATCGGGCCGGCCGGATGCGCTCCGCAATAGCCAGGTTCGGGACTGAGCCAAGGGCCCTCGAGATGATAACCCAAAATCGCCGAGGCGGCCGCGGGCGCAGCGGCGCATAATTTTTCAAACGCCGCAAATCGCCTACAGAGCGTATCAATCTCGTCGGTGATGAGCGTAGCGAAAATCCCCGAGGTGCCGTGACGCCGAAGCGTGGCGACCGCGTGTTCGAACTGCGCACGCGTGAGATCGTCGCGTTGGAAATCAACGCCGCCGAAGCCGTTGACCTGAAAATCGAAAAGACCGGAGGCGCTCACTTGATGAGATTGAGTTCTTCGGGACTCCACGCGTCGGAGTGATTTTTTGTCGCCGCGCGAATGGCCGCGACGTGAGCAGGATCAACAGGCGGCGCATCGTGGCCCCACTCGCGCCGCACGTAGGTGAGGATCGAGGAAATCTGTTGATCGTCGAGCGCGCCGTGCGCGGGCATGTCGCCCGCGTGCATGCGGTTGGCGACCTTGATCGGGCCGCGCACGCCGTGGAGCACAATGCGCACCGTGCGCTCGTGCGTGCCGAGAACCCATTCAGAATCGAGCAACGGCGGAGCCACGCCATCGAGGCCGCGGCCGCTGACTTGGTGACACGCGGCGCAGATCGTGGTGAAAAGCGTTTTGCCGTTCTCAAAACGCGCTTGTTGTTCGGCCGTGAGCGGGGTCACCGCGGCAATGGCGGCGAGGCCCGTTTTGCCGGGCCAGACGACGATCTCGTGCAGTTTGGCGATACGCGTCACGAGCGCGGGGTTGCCGGTGAGCGTGGACCAACCGGTGGGTTCTTGCGCAAATCGCAGCGGGCGGCGCGAACCATTGGCGCCCGCGATCATGCCGTCGAGCAATGCGAGCGAGCGACGACTGCGCGGAGGCTGGGCGGCGGTGAGTACGACAAGGCGCTCGATGAGCGCAGTCTGGCGCGTGGCAAACGTGCCGTTGGCGAGGCCGGTAAGGATCGAGTTCGCATGAGCATCTTCGACGGACCACGCGGGATCGGCGACGAGGCGCTCAAGCAAAGGTAGCTCGCGTTCGCCCATGCCGCTGAGAAACGCTTCGCGCAGGTAGGTGTTTTTCGGGTGCGTGCGCACGATCGCAGCGAGCGCGAGATCGGTCGTTAGCTCGCGGTATTCGCCGAGCGTCAACACAGCTTGCAACTGCACTTCGGGCACGGCGTCGCCGGCGAGCGGCAGGAGTTGCGCCACGAGTTCGGTGCGGCCGGCTTGCTCGGGTTTGAGAAAACGTTCGCTGAGACGAATCGCCGTGGTGCGCACCACCGGGTCGGCGTCGGCTAGAGCGTGCACCACGCTGACGCGATCCAGCGCGCCCATGCCGTCGAGCGTCCAGAGCGCATGCATGCGGCCGAGGGGTTGTTGGCCACTGAGAATAATTTCGCGAATCGCGGGAGCCAACGCGGCATCGCGGCGCTCGACGAGGAGACGCTGAGCGGTTTCGCGCCACCAAGAGTTGGGATGCGAGAGGCGCTCGACCCATTGCGCGGACGTGAGCGCGGCAGCGGCGGGGACGCGGGGCACGGGGCGGTCGATGGGCACGACGCGGTAAATGCGGCCGAGGTGCTGCGGATCGGCCAGCTTACGATCTTCGCTTTGCTTGCGGAGGTAGCTGGTGAGCGAGATGCGGTGCTGCAACACGCCGCGATAAAAATCGACGATGTACAGCGCGCCGTCAGGCCCGGTGCTAAAGCCGACAGGACGGAAGCGTTCGTCGGTGGAGGCGATGAATTCTTTTTGATCGTAAGCGTTGCGACCGAGAAGCGTGCCGTTTTCAGAATTGAGAATGTTGCGACGGACAAAATTCGCTGAAGGCTCAGCGACAAAGGCGTTACCGTAAAATTCGGGCAAGAGATCGCCGCGATAAACCCACGGGGAGTTGGCGGCGGTGAATTCTTTGAGTTTACCGTCGCGCAGAAAATCGGGGCGATAACCGCGGTTGATGCCGGGATTCACGCGGGCGGGCCAGACGAAGAAATTGTCGGCGGCGTTGACGTTGGTGCCGGGGAGACGCAGGAGGTTCGGATTACGTTGGAGGTAGTCGGAAGGGATAATGTCGACGCGCAAGGGGTCGCTGTTGGAGCCGTGGAAGAGATGGCCGTAGTTATCCTGGCTGAGGCCCCATTGACCGCGGAAGAACGTGGTGGCGCTTTCCCATTCGCCTTTCACATAGCGAAATTTTTTCGTGTAGGCGGCGCTGTAAATCCAGTTGTCGTGAGCCCAAAGTAAGTTGTTGGGCGCACGCTCAGGGTTGGCGAGGAAGGGTCGCTTGGGATCGGTTTTTACCCCGTAATCGGTGGCGACAATCGTTTTCTGGTCGGCTTTGCCGTCCCCATCGGTATCACGCCAAAAAGCGAGTTCGGGAGGCGCACCCACAAGAACTCCGTCGCCAATGAGGGCGAGGGCGCGAGGCAAAATGAGGTTATCGACGAACACTTTGGATTCGTCGTAGCGACCATCGCCATCGCGATCAGTCAATACAACGACTCGGCCAACGGGGGCGTCTTCACCATTGCCGTCTAGGTCGGGCATATAACCGCGCATTTCGACTACCCACATGCGACCGTCTGGCCCGAAGGTCATCGCGACCGGATCCTGTACGAGAGGCTCGGCGGCGGCAATTTCGAGTTTGAAGCCGGGCATGAGCGTAAAGGATTTAAGCGCCTGCTCTGGCGTGAGCGCAGGCGCGGGCGGAATTTTATCCGCCGGCACGAGGGG
>CANFSZ010000067.1 GCA_947449835.1 Opitutia bacterium | reverse complement strand
TCGATGGCCAATCGCACGTCTGCGGCGGGTGCCGGCATCCAAGGCCTCACGGCGCCGCACGTTCCGCAGACGAGCGGCACCGCCTTGCTCTTCGATAATCGTACCAACGTCTGGGTGCCCAACGCCCCCGTCACCGTCATCGGCCCGGATAGCGGCCTCGATAAACTTTACTCCAACGCCTCGCGTTCGCTCAACAAAACCAAGAGTTACTCCGCCATCTGGCAGAGTTATTTTCTGAACCGCAAAGTCGTCGGTCTCGTCGGCTGGCGGCAGGATGAATTCTCGCTATATGATCCTAGCGCACCGGTCCGCGTCGCGGCGACCAATCAAGTCGATCCTTATGCCGCCTCCTGGGTTTATCCCGCCTCGCCCAATATTTACGCCAAAGACCAGACGGTGAGCTGGAGCGTCGTCGGCCACTCGCCCGATTTCATCAAAAAGCGGCTGCCGCTCGGTATGGACGTGAGCCTTTCTTACAACGAATCGGAAAACTTCCGTCCCTCGTCCACCGTCGCCGATGTTTACGGCCGGCCCTTCAGCCCACCCGCCGGTTCCACCAAAGACGCCGGCCTCACGCTCTCGTTTGCTGATCAGAAATTTGTCCTGCGCGTGGTGAAATATAAAACCACGCAAGCCAACGACGTCAGCACGTTCTACAACACCTTCTGGCCAGGCAACGACGTCACGCGCGCGATGAACGGCCTGCGCGGCTCCAACACCAGCGAGGTGCTCATCAATAAATGGTTCGGCTTCACGCCGAGCGATCCACGTTACCTCCCGCTGCGCGCGTCGCTGACCAATCCTGCCCAAGCGAGCAACGCCAACCCCGCGCTCACCGCCGCCGAGACGACGGCGCGTAATTTGTGGTTCACCCAGCGCACCGCCGCCGAGTGGCTCCGCCCCGTCGATCCTATGCTCGTCAGTTCTTGGGCTTTCACCCAAGCCGCCGGTGGTGGCAATTGGAGCGCCACGCGGCCGCCGAATGTCGGCAACATTTCCGACACCACCTCCGAAGGTTGGGAATTTGAAGGCACGTATAACCCCGCTCGCAATTGGCGTATCACCTTCAACGCCGCGATGCAGGAAGCCCAACGCGTCAATTACGGTGCGGACTTCGCCGACTTCGTCGCGAAAAATCTCCCGCTCTGGACCGATGGCGATGGGGTCGCTGCGACCAGCATCCGAGCCCAAGAAGGTTTCGAAGACATTCCGTATTTCAACAGCGTGACGGGCACGCGTTTCGGCGGCGCCGCGATTAACGATATGTACATTCCCTATCTCAACGCCGTCGCCGCCAACGGTTCCGCCGTGCAGGAACTCCGCAAGTGGCGCTTCAACGCGGTCACGAATTACGACTTTGTTTCCGGACCGCTCAAGGGCTTCAGCATCGGCGGCGCCGCCCGCTGGCAAGACCGCGTCGCCATCGGCTACGGTGTGAAGAAAAACGCCATCGGCGTCTGGGTTTCCGATGTGAATCAACCGTTCTACGGGAGCGAACAACTTAACTGCGACGCTTGGCTCCGCTACGCGCGCAAGTTCCGCAACGGCAAGATCGGCTGGTCCATCCAACTCAACATGCGCGACGTCTTCGGCGACGACGACCTCATCGCCGTCACCGCCCAACCCAACGGCCAAGTCGCCTCCGCGCGCATCCCGCAACCCAAGCAGTGGTCGCTCACCAACACGTTTACGTTTTGAGCGCCACCACGGTTAACTGATTTAGAACCAAGGCGTCCGTGCGGCGGACGCCTTTTTTAGGCTCACTCGACCGGTATCTTTCTCGGCACCGTTGCGTCTTTCCTGATCGCGTAACCACGCTTTGCTTTTTCGTAATTTTTTCTGACCTTAATCGTATCACCCCGCTTGTGCCGTTACCCCGTATCAGTCGCCGGTTAGTTTTCGCCCGCTGCGTTGCGCTCGTCGCGCTGGCGGCGTGCCTGAGTCTCTCGCGCGGCGCGGAGCCGGCGATGGAGTTTTTCACCCAAGAGATTCAACCCGTCCTCAACGAATATTGCTACGGCTGCCACGGCGGTGGCATCGCCAAGGGCGGCGTCACGCTCGACGAATTTACCAACGCCAAGGAACTCAAAGATCACGCGTTGTGGCAACGCGCCCTGCGCAACGTCCGCGCCGGCATCATGCCGCCCGTCGATGAGCCGCACCTCCCGCCCGAGCAGGTCGCCAAGCTCACGCAGTGGATCAAGCGTCAGGTCTTCGAGCTCGATCCCGCGCAACCCGATCCTGGTCGCGTGACGTTGCGCCGGCTCAACCGCGTCGAGTACCGCAACACTGTTCGCGACCTCACCGGCGTTGAAGTGGATACTAAACTGGAATTCCCGGCCGACGATTCCGGCCATGGCTTCGACAACATTGGCGATGTGCTGACGGTTTCGCCGCTCTTGCTCGAGCGCTACCTCGACATGGCGCAGACGATTGTGAGCGCCGTCGTGCCGATGAGCCCGCGCGTCGTGGCCGAAGTCGCCATCCCGGGCCAGAAATTCACCGCTGCCCCTGCGAGTGCGCGTCCGACCGTGGTGACAGAACGCTCGCGCCTAAATCCTCCGCCGGCGCCCATCGATCTCTCTTATTATGAAGCCTCGCAGGTCGCTGCGAAACATCGGGCGCCGCACGCGGGTGATTATCAAGTCGTCTTTGATCTGCGCGCCGTCGAGCGCTACGTCGAAAACGAGTTCGATCTCAACCAGTGCCAACTCACGCTGAAGGCCGACGGGGAAATGTTACTCGAGCGCGAGTTGGGCCGTGAAGGCAGCAAGCCCTTGGAGTTTGTCTTTGATCGCACGTGGGCGGCCGGCGACCACGAATTGACCGTCGAGCTCCGACCCCACGGCGAAGCGCGGCCCCAAGTCCGCCAATTGCGCCTGCGTCTCAACGCCGTGGTCGTGCGCGGGCCCATGGCGAAAGAGCACTGGGTCGCGCCCAAAGATTACGCCCGCTTTTTCCCGCGCTCCGCTCCGGCCGATCTCGCCGGTCGGCGTAACTATGCTGCGGAAATCTTGGGGAAATTTGCCACGCGGGCGTTTCGTCGACCGGTCGATGCGCCGACCGTGGCGCGGCTCGTGAAGCTGGCTGAAAGTGTTTTCACAGAAAAAAACAGCACCTTTGAAGCCGGCATCGCGCAGGCGATGGTCGCTATGCTGGCTTCACCGCGGTTTATTTTCCGCGAGGAAGAGGTGGAGCCCCTGCGCGATGACCATGGGCATCCGCGCATCGACGAGTACGCGTTGGCTTCGCGGCTCTCGTATTTTTTCTGGTCCACGATGCCCGATGAGGAACTATTTCGCCTTGCCGCCAGCCATCGCCTGCGCGCCGAGTTGCCGGCGCAGATCACGCGCCTCCTAGCGAATCCGCGCGCGTCGGAGTTGGTGAAAAACTTCACAGGTCAATGGCTGCAGGCGCGTGACATTTCTACTATCGGCATCGACGCCCCCGCGATTTTCCTCCGCGAACATCCGCCTTCGCCTGGGTTCAATAGAGCGCGCGCCACCATCCGTCGCATTTCCGAAATTCCCGACGTGCACCGCACGCCCCAAGATATCGCTGCGCTCGAGGCGGCGCGCAAGATCCGCGCCGAAGTCACCGGAAAAACCGGACCGCAACTCACCGGCAGCCTCCGCACCGCGATGCAGGAAGAGACGGAGATGTTGTTTGCGCACGTGCTCGCCGAGGATCGCCCGCTCACCGAGCTGATTGATAACCACTACACGTTTCTCAATGAGGAACTCGCCAAACACTACGGCATCACCGGTGTGACCGGCCGCGCGATGCGCAAAGTCACGCTGCCGCCCGACAGCCCGCGCGGTGGGGTGTTGACCCAAGGCACCGTGCTCGCCGTCACCTCTAATCCCACCCGCACCTCGCCCGTGAAACGCGGCGTCTTCATTCTCGATGCCATTCTCGGCACGCCGCCCGCGCCGCCGCCGCCGAATATCCCGGCGCTCGAAGATGCCGCCAGTCCCGAGAAACTCCGCCAGATGACGCTGCGCGAAAACATGGCCCTCCACGCCTCGAATCCGTTGTGCGCTTCGTGCCACAGTCGCATGGATCCGCTCGGGCTCGCGTTGGAAAATTTCAATGCCCTCGGCCAGTGGCGCACCACTGAAATGAATCACCCCATCGAGCCCGCCGGCCAACTGATCACGGGCGAAAAATTCACCGACATCCGCGGCTTGAAACGCATCCTCGCCACCGACCGGCGGCAGGACTTTTATCGCTGCGTGAGCGAAAAACTCTTCACCTACGCGCTCGGGCGAGGCGTGGACTATGCCGACACTGAAACGATCGACCAACTCGTCGCGCAACTTGAAGCCTCGGGCGGTCGTCCATCCGTGCTCATTCGCGGCATCATTGCCTCCGCGCCTTTTCAACAACGTCGTCGCCCCGCGCCGACCGAAGCCGTTGCCTTTAACCCCTCTGTTCCCGCTCTCACCTCGACCCCATGAAACCTGCCGCCCCTGCTGCTTTCACTGCTGAGCAACATCTCGCCGCGATGAACCGCCGGCATTTCTTGCGCGGCCTCGGGGCGTGCATCGCGTTGCCTTCGCTTGCCTCGCTCGTGCCGACCCGGGCGCTCGCCGCCGCGCCCGCCGCCAAAGGCCTCGCCACGACCGCCACGGGTGCGCCCTTGCGCACGGCGTTTGTGTATTTCCCTAACGGCGCCATCCCCGCGAGTTGGTGGCCCGAGGGCAGCGGTACGAATTTTAATTTTGGTCCTACGCTCCAACCGCTCGCGGCGCTGCGTCACCAACTGCAGGTCGTCAGCGGGCTCGACCACGCCAACGCCCGCGCCGGCAACGACGGCGGTGGCGACCACGCGCGCGGCAACGGCGTGTTTCTCACCGGCGTGCGCCTCAACAAGAGCGCGACCGATATTCGCGCTGGTATTTCGATCGACCAGACGATCGCCAATCAAGTCGGCCACCTCACGCGTTTCCCCTCGCTCGAACTCACCTGCGACACCGATCGTCGCGCGGGCAACTGCGACTCCGGTTACGCGTGCGCGTATCAGTACAATCTCTCGTGGCGCTCCGCCACGACGCCGATGCCGCCCGAGTCGAATCCACGCCTGCTCTTTGAACGCATGTTTGGGGCCGGCCCGCATGGCACGCGCGCCGAAAACGCCCGCCTCCGCATGGAAGCGCGTCGCTCCGTGCTCGATTTCGTCAACGAGGACACGCGCCGCATGCAGAGTCGCCTCGACCCGCGCGACCGCGAGAAACTCGATCAATATCTCACCGGCATTCGCGAAGTAGAAATCCGCATCCAGAAAGCCGAACGCTTCGGGGCCAACGTCGATCCTGACCTCGCTACGCCCGCGGGCATACCGCGCAGCCACGGCGAACATGTGCGCCTGATGTATGACTTGCTCGCGCTCGCGTTTAAGACCGACTCCACGCGCGTCGCGACCTTCGCCCTCGCGCACGACGGCGACAACCGCTCTTTCAGCGAAATCGGCGTCGCCGAGGGTCACCATGATCTTTCTCATCATCAGGGGAATCAGGAGCGCATCGCGAAGATCGCGCGCATCGACCGCTGGTATTCCGAGCAATTCGCCCGTTTCCTCCAAGACCTCGAATCCACCCGTGACGTCGATGGCAACTCCGTGTTGCACAACACGCGGATCGTCTACGGCAGCGGCAACGCCGACGCCAACCGCCACTCGCACGACAACTTGCCCGTGATCCTCGCCGGTGGCGGCGGTGGCCAGCTGAACCCCGGTCGCTACGTGCGCCACGGTTCGAAGCCGATGACGAATCTCTATCTCAGTCTCGCCGATCAAGCGGGCGTGACGGGTCTCGAACGTTTCGGCGATTCGACGGGCCGTTTAGCGAATATCTAACTCGCGCCGTACACGCGGCCCCGGCGCAAAACCTCAGGCGTGGGCGCGGCGATTTTGGCGCCGACGCTGTAGCATCGTCGCGCCGAGCGCGATGATGCCGGCGACTAAAGCGTAGGTCGTGGGCTCCGGTACGGCTGAGGCGTAAAGGCCAGAAATGGCGGCCGCGTTGAGCGAGCTGTCGTAGATGCGAATTTCGTCGAGGGAGCCGTTGTAAAATGAAACGCCCGGATTGCGGGAGAGGTCGGAGCCGATCAAGAAACCGCTCGCGCTATTCCGCACTCCGGTTGGCCCGCTGGCGAACGACGATTCCAAGGTGCCGTTGACGTAAAGGGCCATGGCGCCGGTGGTGCCGTTCCACGTGGCGGCGACGAATTGCCATTGGCCGTTATTCACGTTGGAGGCGGAGAAAATAGTTTTATCCACATCTAGACCTCCGACTCCGAAAGCGACTTTGGATCCGATTTGTGAAATGCCCCAGTCGTTCGTGCCGCCGGGTAATTCATGATCGACCAAGCCTGCGCCTTCCCACCAAAAGTCTAAAGTCGCGTGGGAGTTGGTCGACGTGGTGTTCATCCAAAACGTGATCGTGAATGCTGTCAGGGCCGGACTGCTGCTCGTGCTAAGATAAGCAGTTGAGGTCCCATTAAACAGTGCGCCACTCGTGCCGTTTTGGCCGGTACCAAAGGTCACGCCGCCGGAGTTGGTCAAGGTGATGCCACTGAGCGTGCCTGATTGGGTGAGGTAACTGTTGGTCGAGCTGTTGAAGTCTAAATTAAACACCGTCGTCTGCGCGCGCAGCCCGATGCTCAACAGCGTGAGGCAAACGGTCAGGCAAATGTTGAAAAACGACAGTCTCACTGGCCCGACTGAGATGGCTCACGCTCACGTTGTCGAACGTGGGCGGAGAGCATTATTGCTTAGGCCGAATTGGGCTCGGCGGTGGCGACTTCAAACTCCGGCGCTGGTGATTTTAGGCCAGACACGCCTTGAAAGCCTCGGTGAGCGCAGCGCGATCGAGGTTTTTGCCGATGAAGACGAGCGTGTTACTACGGGCCTCGCCGGATTTCCATTCGCGATCGAACTTGGCGTCGAAGAGCATGTGCACGCCTTGGAAGACGAGGCGCTTGTTGGAGCCTTTCACGGCGAGCACGCCCTTCATGCGGTAGATGTCGCCGCCCTTTACGCGGAGGAGTTCGCTGATCCACTCGTTGAGTTTTTTGCCGTCGAGGTCGCCGGGGTTGCTGATGCCGACGGAAGTAACGGCTTCGTTGTGCGTGTGGGCCGCGTGGAAATCTTGCTGCCATGCGGGGCGCGCGGTTTCGCCCATGACGTGGATATGGAGCGGGTGCTCGCCGCAGGCTTCGAAGACGAGGTAGAACCCGGGCTCTTTGATTTTCAGCACGAACTTACCGTTCCCCTCGCTGAGGAGGAGGCGTTGGAGCGTAGCGCCGGGGACGAGGGCATCGCCCTCTTTCAGACGGGCTTCCCAATCAGCGAAAACGTGGACGGCGGCGTCGCGCGCGGTCGCGATGGCGGCTTGGGCGGCGGAGGTGGTGAAGTCGCCGTTGACGGGTAATTTCACGGGCATGACGACGACATCGAGTTCGTTTTCGTTGCCGTGGTGATGGTGCTCGTGGTCGCACGTGCCGTGGTCGTGATCGCAGTGGGAGTGGTCGTGGCCGTCGTGGGCGTGATCGTGGTGGCCAATGACGAATTCGTGCGCGCCGACGGGCAGCGCGTAGGCGCCGGCCCATTCGAAAGGATACTCGGGCTGGAGGAACTGGGGGTCGACTTCGACGGCACGGTCGAGATTGAAACCGCCGATGTTGAGGACGCGATCAAGGGGGACGTCGGCGTTTTGGGCGCGATGGATTTTGGCGACGGCGTTGATCGTACGGATGCGGGCCTCGAGCGGCGCGAGTTCGGCGGCGGGGATGAGGTCGGTTTTGTTGAGGATGATGACGTCGGCGAAGGCGAGTTGCTTCACGGATTCGTCGTCGGTGCCGAGGTGTTGGAGGATGTGTTTGGCGTCGACGACGGTGACGATGGCGTCGAGGCGGAAGTTGGCCTTCATCTCGTCGTCAGTGAAAAACGTCTGGGCGACGGGGCCAGGGTTGGCGAGGCCGGTGGTCTCGATGAGGATGCCGTCGAGGGGTTCCTTGCGCTTCATGAGGCGACCGAGGATGCGGATGAGATCGCCGCGCACAGTGCAGCAGATGCAGCCGTTGTTCATCTCGAAGAGCTCCTCGTCGGATTGGATGACGAGTTGGTTGTCCACGCCGACCTCGCCGAATTCGTTTTCGATGACGGCGAGCTTCTTGCCGTGCTGCTCGGTGAGTATGCGGTTGAGGAGCGTGGTTTTGCCGGCGCCAAGGAAGCCGGTGAGGACGGTGACAGGAATGGGCATGAAAAAAGAAGAAGCTGAGCTTGGCGAAAGGAAGTCGGCGAGCAACGCCGGAGCGGGACCAGACCTTATTTCTCGAGGTGGAATTCTACTTTCTCGAACTTGGTGCCCTTGATCTCGACGCTGAAGATACCGGAGAAATTGGCGCTGGTTTTTAGCCAGTCGGCTTGGACTTCAAATTGGGAGGTGTCGCCGACGGTTTCGCCGGTGGAGGGATTGGCGACGGCCTGGAGGGTGAGCGGCGTGAATTTGCCGCCGGGCATGGCGACGAGCTCGAGCGTCTGAGTTTTGATGCGGACGAAGTTTTCGGCGTGGCCGTCGAGGATCCAAGCGGTGAGTTTACCGGTGGTGGCGTCGCGGAGGAGTTCGAGGTTGTAAGCGTGTTCGCCGATTTCGACGAGGGTGCCACCGTGCGGAGCGGTGTGGGCATGTTGATGCTCCGCGGCATGATCGTGGCCGGCGTGGTCGTCTTTTTTGCCGCAGGCGGCGAGGGCGCAGAGGACAAAGGTGGTAACGGTGATGCGTAGAGCTGAGTTCATGCAGAAATGTATCGTGGCTAAATGTGACGGAAAGGCCAGTGACCAGTCGAGAAATTGCATTTAGGTCTAAGACTCAGACTTAAGGCCGGGTCGTCGGTTGTTCGCGAAGAAATTTTACGAAACTGAGTCGCTCACGATCGCTCGCGATATTACGAAAAGCTCTGGCGCGTGGTGGTTGAAGTCACGAATTTCGTTTTTCAAGAATCAGGTCGAGCGGATAAATTTAAGACCATAGTGCCAGGGCGGGAGGTCGAGCGGCGTGGCCGGTGGAATGAGGCCACCGGTTTGTTCGGCCCAATCGAGCACTTGAACGGGTGTGGGGCGGATGGAGAGAGGTGGGCCGCGTGGCGTAGGTACGTCGCTGCGCCAATGAATGACGGTGAGCAAACCGCCCGGTTGGATAATATCACGGGCTCCGCGAAGTAGAGCCAAGGAGGCCTCGGCGTGGAGTATGTTAAAGAGTAACGCAGCGGCGCAGGAGCCGGGCGGCAGGCCGAAGCCGTCGCTGAGGATGTCGCGGACGGAGGTGTGAAGATTCTTGATTCCAGCTTCAGTGGCACGTCGCGCGGTAGTGCGAACCATGGTGGAATCGACGTCGAGCGCGTGAAAAACACCGTGAATGCGCTGGGCGAGTGGGAGCGCGAATGTGCCGTAGCCGCAGCCTACCTCGACGATGTCGCATGGGTTGCTTTGCCGGTTCGGACTCAGGTTAAAACCGAAGGCGTCAAGGATGGCAGGAACGTCGAAAAAGCTTTCCCAGTACGCTTGTTCTGGCATGCCGCTTTCCCGGATTTTCATGGTGTGAGCGTCGGCGGGATTAACGTTTTTCTTTTTCGAACCACGCGTAGAGGACGGGAAGCACGACGAGCGTGAGCAACGTCGAGCTGAGGATACCGCCGATGACCACTGTCGCGAGCGGGCGTTGCACTTCAGCGCCCGCGCCGGTGGCGAGAGCCATCGGCACGAAGCCGAGGCTCGCGACGGCGGCGGTCATGAGCACGGGCCGCAAGCGGGTGAGCGCGCCCTCGACGACGGCCTCGACGAGCGTGCGACCGTCTTCGCGCAATTGGTTGAAATAGCTGAGCAGGACGACGCCGTTGAGCACGGCGACGCCGGTGAGCGCGATGAAACCGACGGCGGCGGTGATGCTAAACGGCATGTCGCGCAACCAGAGCGCGGCGATGCCGCCGGTGACCGCGAGCGGGATGCCCGAATAAACGAGCAAAGCCTGCCGCAACGAGCCGAAGGCGAGGAAGATCAACACAAAGATGAGCGCGAGCGCCGAAGGCACGACTACGGCGAGGCGCGCGCGGGCCTCCTGTAAATTTTGAAACTGGCCGCCGAATTCGACGACGTAGCCCTCGGGGAGTTTCAGTTCGGCCGCGATGATTTTTTCGACGCGGTGGACGTAGCCTTCAATGTCGCGCGTGCTGAGGTTAACCATGAGTGCGGCGCGGCGTTGGCCGCCGTCGCGCTGGATGGGCTCGACGGTTTGTAGCGTGGAAAAATCCACCGTGTCGCCGAGCGGTAACAACCCGTATTCGCCGACGCGCAGCGGGAGTTTTTTGATCGCGGCGTCGTCGGCGCGCAGCGCTTCGGGCATCCGGACGACGATGTCGTGGCGGCGGTTGCCTTCGACGATGCTGCCGACGATTTCGCCGGCGAGCGCAGTTTGGATGGCGTGATTGACCTCGGCAGCTTGGAGGTTGTGGCGGCGCAGGATCTCGCGTTTCACGCTCAACTGCAGCTGCGGGGTGCGACCATCGGTCTCGTATTCGACTTGGGCGGCGCCGGGCGTTTTTTCGAGGATGGCTTTGACCTGTTGGGCGAGCGGTTCGAGCACGTCGTAATCGGGGCCGAAGATTTTTACGGCGAGCTCTGCTTTGGTGCCTTCGAGCATTTCGTTGAAACGCATTTCGATGGGCTGCGCGAAGAGGAGGTCGTAGTCGGAATTGATTTTTTTCAACGTGGCTTCGACCTGAACGCAGAGCTCGGCTTTGGTGGTGGGGCGGCCGGCGGTTTTGGGCCAATCGGCGAGAGGTTGGTAGAAGAGATAAACATCGCTTTCATTGGCTGGCATCGGATCGGAGGCGATGGCGCTGGTGCCGATGCGGGAAAAAATGCGGGTGATCTCGGGAAACTCGGCGCGGAGGCGGTTCTCGACCTCGATGTCGGTGCGGAGGGATTCTTCCAGGCTCATGCCGACGGGTTTGTAGAGCATTGCGGTGATGGAGCCTTCATCGAGTTTGGGCACAAATTCGGCGCCTAGGTGAGTGAACACCCAAAGCGAGCCGACGAAGAGGGTGACGGCGCCGGTGGCCACCAACCAGCGCAGGCGGAGTGCGACGTGAAGGACGGGCGCGTAGAGGCGTTTGGCGAAGCGGATGAGCGCGTTGTCCTCTTCCGCGATATTCCCGCGGAGCAGCCAAGCGCAGAGTGCGGGCATGAGCGTGAGCGAGAGGACGAGCGCGCCGCCGAGCGCGAGCATCACGGTGAGCGCCATCGGGTGAAACATTTTACCCTCGATGCCGGTGAGCGCGAGGATCGGGAGATAAACGACGGCGATGATGAGCACGCCGAAGAACATCGGGCTGCCGACTTGTTTGCAGGCGGTGAGCACAGACTGGGCGCGTTCCTCGGCGGTGAGTGGGCGACCGAGCTTGTGCTGACGTTGACCGAGCTGGCGCACGATGTTTTCCACGATCACGACCGCGCCATCGATGATGAGCCCAAAGTCCACGGCGCCGAGACTCATCAAGTTGCCGGAAATACCCCAGTAACGCATGCCGGTTAGGGCGAAGAGAAATGAGAGCGGGATGGCGCACGCGACGATGAGCGCGGCGCGCCAGTTGCCGAGCAGAAGCAGCAGCACGGCGACGACTAGGATCGCGCCTTCGACGAGATTTTTTTCGACGGTGCCGATCGTGCGGTCGATGAGCAGCGAGCGGTCGTATTGGGTTTGGATTTCCACGCCGTCGGGGAGTTTGGACTGAATCTCGGCGAGGCGGGCTTTGACGCGGAGGGAGACTTCGCGGCTATTTTCGCCGGCGAGCATCATGACGGTGCCGATCACAGTTTCGTGGCCATCGAGCGTGGCGGCACCGGTGCGGAATTTGGTGCCGAGTTTTACCTCGGCGACGTCTTTGAGGAGGAGGGGCTGCGTGCCCGCTCCGAATTTAAGCGGTAGGTTCGCGATGTCGTCGACCGTCTGCGCGCGACTGAGGGCGCGGATGGTGAACTGTTGACCGTTGCGGTTGATGATCCCTCCGCCGGCGTTTTCGACGTTTTGTGCGACGAGGGCGGCGAGTTCGCTGAAGGTGAGATTGCGCTCGATGAGGGCCTCGGGCTTCGGCTGAATCACGTATTGTTTTTGGTAGCCGCCGGTGCCGTTGATTTCAGCGATGCCCGGGACGGTGCGTAGGAGCGGCTTGATGACGTATTCCTGGAGCTCGCTTAAAGCGATGAGTTGTTCGAGTTCGGTTGCTGGTTTGGCTTTGGCGTCCGCGCGGTAGTTGACGCTGTAATACAAAATTTCGCCGAGACCGGTGCTGATCGGGGCGAGTTTGGGGAGTACGCCTTTGGGTAGGAGCTCGAGGGCACCTTGGAGGCGCTCGGCGACTAACTGACGCGCGCGAAAGATGTCGGTGTCGTCTTTGAACTGGAGGGTGATCTGCGAGAGACCAAACTTGGTGATCGAGCGCATCTCTTCGACGCCGGGCAGGCCGGAGAGTTCGAGCTCTAGGGGTTGGGTGACGAGTTTCTCGGATTCCTCGGCGGCGAGGGCGGGGACCTCGGTATTGATCTGGACCTGGATGCCCGTGATGTCGGGCACGGCATCGACTGGGAGATGCAGCGCGGACCAAAGGCCGACGGCGAGAAGTAAGGCGGTGCCGAGGAGGACGACCGCGCGTTGGCGCAAGGCGAACTCGAGGATGCGATCAATCATGGCGCGGAGGCCGCGGGGGCGACGGTGACGGCGTTGAAATCGAGGCCGGTGAGTTGGCGGAGTTTGAGGCCGGCGGCGAGGGCTTCGGCTTGGGTGTCGAGCAAGGCCTCGATGGCGTCGAGGTAACTTGATTGGAGTTCGACGTAGGTCGCGATGGGGACGGCGCCGAGGCGGTAGTGGCGGTCGGCG
>CANFSZ010000066.1 GCA_947449835.1 Opitutia bacterium | reverse complement strand
GGGTGGAAAACAAAAAACCGATCTGAGGCATCAGATCGGTTTCGTCTTCGGGAGCGTGCTTGGTTCGTCGCCCTTGCGGGAGACGCACATCCGAGCTTGCGCTCGATCCACCGTGGCCGCTCCCGGCCCGGTTGGCGGAACTGACTTTTGAGGGTCAGTTCATTCCTGATGCGCCGACCAAAGTGCCCAACGCCGCGCCGGGGTCGAGGATTTTTTTGGCCGAAGTTTGTCATAAACCCGGCGGCGGCGTGGCCCGAGGGCGCGGACGAGGCTGGGCGCCAACGAGTTATTTCAAGGCGGCGCGGACGAGGCGGTCGTCGCCGTCGTTGGGCGCGGGCTGCAATTTGAGGGCGGCGCAGAGGAGATTATAAATGTGAATGTTTTCCACGGGCTCGACGACGACGCCGGCTTTGAAGGATGGGCCGCTGGCGATGAAGATGCCGCGCATCGCCGCGTGGGTGGGGTCGTAGCCGTGATCGCCTTTGAGGAAGGCGAGGCGGATGCGCTCGAAGCGCAGGCGGCGCTCCACGTGCCAGCCGAGTTCGGGCACGATCCAGACGGGCGGGATACGCGGGTTGTTCTTCAAGTGAAACGACGCCGGCAGATCGGCGGCGAGGTAGGCGCGACCGTGCGGGAGCGCGGCGAGCCGGCGGACGAGCGAGACGGCATCACCGTCGTGGGGGCGCAGACCGACGGCCGAGCCATCAAAATCCACCTGCACGGTGGCAAGGTCGATGTAGTCGTCGAGGAGCATGACTTTATCGGCGCTGACGGGCGTCATGCCGTGGTCGGAAACGATCACAAAATTCGGCGTGATGCCGGCTTCGGCCAAGCGCGTGCGGAGGGCGCCGATCTGCGTATCGAGGAGGCGAACGGCGGCGGCGAGTTCGGGGGATTCGGGGCCATATTTGTGGCCGGCGGCATTGGTTTCTTCGAAATAGAAAGCGACCACGGCGGGGCGTTTTTCGGCGGGGAGCGTGAGCCAGCCGACGAGTTCTTCGAGGCGTTTTTTAAACGGGACGGAGTAGTCGTACTTTTTCCAAAACGTGGGACGCACGCCGTGATTTTCGGCCTCGGAGCCGACCCAGAAATAACTGGCGCTGGCGCGGCCTTGGCGGACGGCGGTCGTCCAAATCGGTTCGCCGCCCCACCATTTTGCGGCACCGACGGCGGCTGCGTTTTTGTAGTTAAAAAATTCGCCGAGGACGGGATCGAAGTGGTCGTTGTTGATCATCCCGTGGCGCGCGGGATAAACGCCGGTCACGATCGAGTAGTGATTGGGAAACGTGTTGGTGGGATAAACCGGGATGAGCGCGCGCGCCGCGGTGCCTTCGCGGATCAAAGCACGGAGTTGGGGCGTCTCGGCGGGATAAAGATCGCAGTAATCCCAGCGAAAACCATCCATCGAAATCAAGATGAGCGGCGGCGGCGCTTCGGCCGCACGCGCGCCGACCCAACCCGCGAGCATCAGCAGCCAAACGAGCCAGCACGGAAACAATTTCATCCTACGAGGCTGAGGCCGCGATCGGCCCAAGCGCCAGCCTGGTTTTCCGAGCGAGACGGATGCGCGCTCAGACGTCGGCGCGGCCACGATGGGGCGCGGCGGGCTTGCGAGGGGCTGGAGCCGGCGCCGGCGTGGGCGGCACGATCGGCGCGGGAGAAACATCGGTGTTCAAAGGTGCGGACCCATCGACCGCGACGACCGGTTCGCTGGCGACGGGCGGCACGGGAGCATCGGTGGCCACGGGCGAAGCCGGGATCGTGTCGGCGGGAGTCGTTTCAGGCGAAGTTCCGGCTGGGAGCGCGGCGACGGGCTGCGCGGAGGTGATGGCGGGCGTGTAGCTGGCCTGATTTTGGCGGTATTCGTCTTCTTGGAGCGCGCGCTTGAATTCTTCTTCGACGTTGCTCGTGGCTTTTTTCAATTCCTTCATCGATTTACCGAGGCCACGGGCGAGCTCGGGGAGTTTGTCCTTACCGAACAGCATCAAAATGATCACGAGGATCAACAGCATCTCGGGGCCGCCCAAGCCTTCGATGAAGGCGAGCGTGACGTCGGGGAAATTCATACGGGCAGTGTGACGCGGCCGAGAGGAATTTGTAACGGGAAAAAATTCCATTCCCGCCGGCGCCCAAACGCCGCAGCGGACGGGCGCTCGGGCCGCGCTTAGGCGCGGAGCGTGCCAGCGGCTTGTTCAGCGAGGAACGAGGCGTAGGTTTTAGCGACGCCGTCGGTGAGCGCGATGCGCGCGCGCCAACCGAGCGCGGCGAGCCGGGAGACATCCATGAGTTTGCGCGGGGTGCCGTCGGGCTTGGAGGCGTCCCAAACGATTTTGCCCGTGAAACCAGTGACGGTTGCGACGGTCTCGGTGAGTTCGCGGATGGTGACGTCGGTACCGGTGCCGACGTTGATCCAGTCGGGCGGGTTTTCGAGCGTGAGGAGAAAGGCGCAGGCGTCGGCGAGGTCGTCGACGTGGAGAAATTCGCGTTTCGGCGAGCCGGTGCCCCAGGCGACGACTTCGGCGCGGCCGGCGGTTTTGGCTTCGTGGAATTTGCGGAGAAGCGCGGGCAACACGTGCGAGTTCTGCAAGTGGTAGTTGTCGCCGGGGCCGTAGAGATTCGTCGGCATCGCTGAGTAGTAGAGCACGCCGTATTGCTTGCGGTAGGATTGGACGAGCTTGAGGCCGGTGATTTTGGCGATGGCGTAGGCCTCGTTGGTGGGCTCGAGCGGGCCGGTGAGGAGGCAATCCTCGGGCATGGGCTGCGGCGCGTGTTTGGGATAAATGCACGAGCTACCGAGAAAAAGCAGCCGCTTCACGCCGGCGCGGTAGGCGCCGTGGATGGTGTTGGCGGCGATGGCGAGATTATCGAAGAGAAACTCGGCCGGGTACGTGTTGTTGGCGTGGATGCCGCCGACTTTCGCGGCGGCGATGATGGCGACGTCGGGCTTCTCAGCAGCGTAAAAAGCGTCGACGGCGGTTTGCGACGTGAGATCGAGTTCGCGGCGCGAGCGCAGGAGGAGCGTGACGCCGGATTCGCGTTGAAAACGGCGCACGAGCGCGCCGCCGACCATACCTTGGTGGCCCGCGATGAAGAGCTTCATGCGATCGTAGTGTGCGCGGGTTGAGGCAGGCTGGCGATCTGGGCCTCGCGTTTGGCGAGTTCGAGGTCGGCCTCGGTCATGATTTTGACGAGTTCTCTAAACTTCGTCTTGGGCTCCCACCCGAGTTGGCGCTTGGCCTTGGCGGGGTCGCCGATGAGGAGTTCGACCTCGGCGGGACGCTCGTAGCGGGCGTCGTAGCTGACGTATTTTTCCCAATCGAGATTCAGGAGGCCGAAGGTTTCCTGAATAAATTCGCGGACGGTGTGGGTCTCGTTGGTGGCGACCACGTAATCGTCGGCTTGGTCTTGCTGGAGCATGACCCACATCATCTCGACGTATTCTTTGGCGTAACCCCAGTCACGGCGGGCGTCGAGGTTGCCCATATAGAGGCGGTCTTGGAGGCCGAGTTTGATGCGAGTGGCGGCGCGGGTGATCTTGCGGGTGACGAACGTCTCGCCGCGGCGCGGGCTCTCGTGGTTGAAGAGAATGCCGTTGGAGGCGTGGAGGTTATAGCTTTCGCGGTAGTTCACCGTGAGCCAGTAGGCGTACATTTTCGCGCAACCGTAGGGCGAGCGGGGCCAGAACGGGGTTTTTTCCGTCTGCGGCACTTCCTGGACTTTGCCAAACATCTCGGAGGAAGAGGCTTGGTAGAAGCGGCATTTTTTCACGAGGCCGGCTTCGCGGATGGCTTCAAGGATGCGCACCGAGCCGAGGCCGACGACATCGCCCGTGTATTCGGGAATATCGAAGGAAACGCGCACGTGCGACTGAGCGCCGAGGTTGTAAATTTCGTCGGGCTGGAGCTCGTAGAGGAGTTTCACCATCTGCACGGAATCGGCGAGATCGCCGTAGTGGAGGTGGAGTTTGACGCCGTTGACGTGCGGGTCGCGGTAAAGGTGATCGATCCGGCTGGTGTTAAAGGTGGAAGCGCGGCGAATCACGCCGTGGACCTCGTAGCCCTTGTCGAGCAGGAGCTCAGCGAGATAAGATCCGTCCTGCCCTGTGATGCCGGTGATAAGTGCTTTTTTCATACGGTAAACGACTACGCTAGCGAGGGAGCTTTCGCCGGAGCAAGTCTCCATATATTAGCTTATAATGGATATTATCAACCCGCGCGCGGCCCTCTCCGCGAAGGCAGCCGACAGAGAGTGATAGGCCAGCGACCGGCGGAGTCGGGTTAGCGTTGATCAGATTGAATCACGGGCGATTTTTTAACAACGCCGCGCCCGAAATTTCATTTATGCGCCATAGGATTTTCAGCGGAGAAGAGGCGACGCGTCATCTCGGGCATTGACGCCGATTTTGCACAATCGTTTCCTCGCGGCCATGCATGCCAACAAACGAGTCGCGCTCGGCGTTAAATATAAACGCATCATTTTAAAGCTTTCGGGCGAAGTCCTGCGCGGCGGCAAAGGCGGCGATCCCATCGACGCCGCGACCCTAGAAAAAACCTGCAGCCAAGTTAAAGAGATCGCCGACCTCGGCGTCGAAGTCTGCGTCGTCATCGGCGGCGGCAACATCTTCCGCGGCCTCCAAGGCTCACAACGCGGCGTCGACCGTACCACGGGCGATTACATGGGCATGCTCGCCACCGTCATCAACGCCCTCGCGCTCATGGATTGCCTCGAAAAAATGGGCGTCACCACGCGCATCCAGAGCGCCATCCCGATGAACCAGATCGCCGAGCCGTTCATCCTGCGCCGCGCCATGCGCCACCTCGAAAAAGGCCGCGTCGTCATCTTCGCCGCAGGCACCGGCAATCCGTACTTCTCGACCGATACCACCGCCGCCCTCCGCGCCTCCGAGATGCACGCCGACATCATAATGAAGGCCACCAAGGTCGACGGCATCTACGACAAGGACCCGAAAAAATTTCCCGACGCCGTCAAATACGACCAGATCACGTTCATCGACGCCCTTAAACAGCGCCTCAACGTCATGGACTCCACCGCGTTTTCCCTCTGTCTCGACAACAACGTCTCGATCCTCGTGTTCGACCTCAACGACGAACACGCCATCCGCAAAGCCGTCCTCGGCGAAAAAATCGGCACCCTCGTCAAAAACTGATCAGCCCCGCCGCCCGTTTTTCCACTTTTTAAAAATCCCACCATGTCCTCCCCGTTCCTCGCCGATGCCCAAGCCAAGATGAAAAAAACCGTGGACCACACGCTCCACGAATTTAGCTCCATCCACACCGGCAAAGCCACGCCCCAGATGGTCGAGACCGTCATGGTCGAAGCCTACGGCACCATGACCCCGCTCAAACAATGCGCGGCCATCAGCACGCCCGACGCCCGCCTCATCCAAGTTCAACCTTGGGACACCAGCATTATCAAAGACATCATCCGCGGCATCCAGGAAGCCAACCTCGGCTTCAACCCCATCCCCGACGGCAAAGTCATCCGCATTCCGCTCCCCGACATGAGCAAGGAACGCCGCCTCGAATTCGTTAAAAACGCTCACCGCCTCGCCGAAGAAGGCCGCGTCCACGTGCGCAATGTCCGCCGCGACGTCATGGAATCGGTCAAAAAAGCCAAACTGCCCGAAGACGAAGCCAAGCGCGTCGAAAAAGACATCCAAGCCGCCACCGATGCCGCCATCAAGAGCATCGGCGACCACCTCGCGCATAAAGAAAAGGACCTGCTCACCGTCTGAGCCCGACTGGGCGGAGTTTTCCCTGCGCCCTCATCCTCCCCGCCGCGGCTCGCCGCGCTTCCCGCGTTGAAAAAAGAATCCTCCGCCGCCCCGAAACGCGTCGTCGTCAAACTCGGCACCGGCGTGCTCACGACGGGTATCGGCCAACTCGATACCGCGCGCATCGCCGATCTCGCCGCCCAACTCGCCGCCCTGCGCGCTGCCGGCACCGAGGTGATCGTGGTTTCATCCGGCGCCGTCGGCCTGGGCATGGGCGCCCTCGCCCTCGCGAAAAAACCCAAAGACGTTTCCAAAAAACAGGCCTGCGCCGCCATCGGCCAATCCCGCCTCATGCAGGTCTGGCAAACGGCCTTCGCGCCTCACGCGCTCACCGTCGCCCAAGTTCTCCTCACCCACGACGACCTGCGCGTGCGCACGCGCTACCTCGGCGTCCGCGAAACGCTCCGCCAGATCATCGGCTACGGCGCGATTCCGATCATCAACGAAAACGACACCGTCAGCGCCGCCGAAATTAAATTTGGCGACAACGACACGCTTTCCGCCCTCGTCGCGAGCCTCGTCGAGGCCGAGCACCTCATCATTCTTTCCACCGCGCCCGGCCTCATCGACCTCAAAGGTACCGGCGAAATCGTCCCCGTCGTCGAAAAAATCACCCCCGCCATCGAGGCCATGGCCGGCGGCACCACGAGTGAAACTGCCACCGGCGGCATGATTTCCAAGATCACCGCCGCCAAACTCGCCACGCGCGCAGGATGCGGCGTGTTCATAGCCAGCGGCTCCGCGCCCGCCATCGTCGCGCGTCTACTCGGCGGCACCGGCCCCGGCACATTTTTTGTTCCCAGCGGCCTGCCCCTCGACGCCAAGAAACACTGGCTCGCCTACTTCCAGCGCCCCGCCGGCACGGTATTCGTCAACGCCCGCGCCGTCCCCGTGCTCCGCGAACGCGGTAGCAGCCTACTCGCCGTCGGCGTCACGCACGCGCGCGGGGAATTTAGCATCGGCGACATCGTCAACATCGCCGGCCCCGACGCCACCGTGCTCGCCCGGGGCAAAACCAATTTCTCCAGCAAAGAAATCCCCACGCTCGCCGGCCTCCAAGCCGTCGCTCTGCGCGCACTCCACCCGTCGCGCAAGCGCCTCGAAGTCGTTCACCGCAACGACCTCGTGTTGCTCTAAAAACGTTTCCGCTTTCCCCCGCCCGAGCGAAAGTCCACGTTTCCTCGGACACCTGTCCCAAGTTAGATTTAATCATCCGCCTCCGCCCCATGAAAAAATTTCGCCCCGTGCTCGCCGCGCTTTTCGTCGCCGTTCTCAGCCACCCGCTCCGCGCTGCCGCGGCGCCCGCCGCGAGCCCCGCGCCCGTCACGTGGGACACCGCCACCGCAATCCTCGCGCGCATAAAAGCCCCAACGTTTCCCGCCCGCGATTTCCCGATCACCGCTTACGGCGCCGCCACCGGCGGCACGACCGATGCCACTTCGGCCATCGCGCAAGCTATCGCTGCCTGTCACGCCGCGGGCGGCGGCCGGGTCGTCGTCCCCGCGGGCGAATTCAGCACCGGCGCCATCCACCTCAAAAGCAACGTCAACCTCCACGTCGCCGCCGGCGCCACGCTGCGTTTCAACCCCGACCCCGCGCTCTACCCGATCGTGTTCACGCGCTGGGAAGGCGTCGAATGCATGAACCACTCGCCGCTCATCTACGCGTTTGAACAAGAAAACATCGCCGTCACCGGCAGCGGCACGCTCGACGGCGGCGCGACCCTCGACACGTGGTGGAGCTGGAACGTGAAGCGCGGCGCCACGCCGCCCAAACAACGCGTCGCCCGCGATGCGCTCATCGCCATGGGCGAGCGCGATGTGCCCGTCGCCGAGCGCGTCTTCGGCGCCGGACATTTTCTGCGGCCCAACTTCATCCAACCCTACCGGTGCAAAAACGTCCTCATCGAAGGCGTCACCATCATCCGCTCGCCCATGTGGGAAGTGAACCCCGTGCTTTCCACCAACGTCACCGTCCGCGGTCTCACGATCAATTCCCACGGCTCGAACAACGACGGCTGCGATCCGGAGTCGTGCCGCGACGTCCTGATCGAAAATTGCATCTTCGACACCGGCGACGACTGCATCGCGATCAAATCCGGCCGCAACCGCGACGGCCGCCGCGTCAACGTGCCTTCGGAAAACATCATCGTGCGCGGGTGCACCATGAAAGACGGCCACGGCGGCGTGGTGATCGGCAGCGAAATCGCCGGCGGTTGCCGCAACGTCTTCGTGGAAAACTGCACCATGGACAGCCCGAACCTCGAACGCGCGCTCCGCTTCAAGAGCAACGCCGTGCGCGGCGGCACAATCGAAAATATTTTCATGCGCAACGTCCAGATCGGCCGCGTCGCCGAAGCTATTGTCACGGTGGATTTCCTCTACGAAGAAGGCGCCAAAGGCACGTTCATGCCGACCGTGCGCCACGTCTCGCTCGAGAACATCACCAGCAAATCCAGCCCGCGCGTACTCTTCGTCGTCGGCTTCAGCGGCGCGATCATCGACGACATCCGCATCGCCAACTCTACGTTCGCCGGCGTCACCGCCAGCGATGTCGTCCACCACGCGGGCCGGATTTTTCTGGAAAATGTCACAGTCGAGCCGGCCCAAAAAATCCGCAGCCTAAACTCCGTCGCGGCCCCAGAGGCTCCCGCCGCGCATTGAGTCGGCGCGACGAGAAATAATTTTATTCGGCGGGCAGGGCGCGAAACTTTCGCTTTGCTCCCGCCGGCCGAGCCGTGAGCCTTAGCGCGTCCATGGATTTCGAACTCGACGCTCCTTCAGGTCCGCCCGGCTTTCCGCCGATCGATTTCCGCGCGCTGCTCAACGACGAGCAATTCGCCGCCGTCACCGCGCCGCCCGGCCCGATCCTCGTGCTCGCCGGCGCCGGCTCGGGCAAGACCCGCACGCTCACTTACCGCGTCGCCTACCTCATCTCGCAAGGCGTCCAGCCCTGGGAAATCTTGCTGCTCACGTTCACCAACAAAGCCGCCAAGGAAATGCTCCACCGCGTGCAAGAGCTCACTGGCCTCGAGCCCGGGCGTTTCTGGGGCGGCACGTTTCACGGCATCGGCCACCGCGCGCTGCGCATGCACGGCGAAGCCATCGGCCTCCCGAAAAATTTCACCATCCTCGACGCCGACGAATCCGAGACGCTGCTGAAGCAGACGGTCGAGGCGGAGGACAAAATGTTTTTCAAAGATAAGACCAACCCGCGGCCCGGCCCGCTCTTCAGCGTCCTCTCCCTCGCGCGCAACACCCAGCTCTCGCTCGCCGAAACCGTCTCGGATCAATTTCCCCAGTACGCGGAAATCTCGCACCGTTTCCCGGCGTTTGCCGCCGCCTACGCCAAGAAAAAGCGCGAGCAAAACGTCGTCGATTACGACGATCTGCTCGAGCTCTGGCTCAAGCTCCTCACCGACGCCCCCGAGGTCGCGCAGCACTTCGCCAACCGTTTCCGCCACGTCCTCGTCGACGAGTACCAAGACACCAACACGCTCCAGGCCCAGATCGTCGACAAACTCGCCGCGCACCACCGCGTCATGGCCGTCGGCGACGATGCCCAATGCATCTACTCATGGCGCGGCGCCGATTTTGAAAACATCATGACGTTCCCCGAGCGTCACCCCGGCACCGTCATCCACCGCATCGAGACCAACTACCGCTCGACGCCGCAAATCCTCGCCCTCGCCAATGGTGTCCTCGAAGCCCAACCCAAGGGCCGTCATTTTGAGAAAGAACTCCGCGCCCACCGCGCTAATTCCCAAAAACCGTTCGTCGTCCAAGCCATGGATGACCGCGAGCAGGCGGATTTCATTCTCAAACGCATCCGTTCCCTCGTCGACGACGACGGCGTCTCGCTCAACGAAATCGCGATACTTTACCGTTCGCATTTTCTCGCGCTCGAGATCCAGCTCGCGCTTTCCCGCGCCGGCATGCCCTACCAGATCACCAGCGGCGTAAAGTTTTTCGAGCGCCAACACATCCGCGACCTCATCGCCCTCCTGCGCTTCGTTTACAACCCCGCCGACGAACAGGCGTGGCAACGTATTGCCATTCTCCTGCCCAAGATCGGCGAAAAGGGCGCGCAAAAAATCTACGCCGTCGCGCGCGAAAACGCCCAGCTCCTCCGCAAAAACTTTATCGACGTCCTCCCCACCGACGACGTCCTCAGCAAAGTCGCCAAAGACGCCCGCGACGACTGGCCAAATTTCTGCACCTCGCTCCAACAGATCGCCGAGGCCATGCAGAATCGTAAACCCGCGGAGACGGTCGAGATCGCGATCGATAGTTGGTACGGCGATTACCTGAAAGGCGCCTACGCTGACTACGTGGATCGCCTCGAAGAATTAAAAGCGCTCATCGGCTTCGCCCAACGCTTCGACGAGACGCAGGATTTTCTCGCACAGATTGTCCTGCTCAACGGCGAGACCAGCGAGCGCCGCGTCGAACCCGAGACCGACGCGATCAAGCTCACCACCATTCACCAAGCCAAAGGTCTCGAGTACGACGTCGTCTTCTTGATCGGCCTCGCCGACGGCCAATTCCCCGGCCGCCGTGCCATCGAAAACGGCGACGTCGAGGAAGAGCGGCGTCTTTTTTACGTCGCCGTCACTCGCGCCCGCAACGAGCTCTATCTGAGTTACCCGAAGATCGCCTCCCGCGCGGGTCCCGGCGGCATGATGCTCACGCCAAGTCGTTTCATCCTCGAACTCCCCACCGACCTCTACGAAGCGCTTCGCATCAAGCGCAACTACGGTTGGTGATACTTCCAAGCCGAGAATCAGCAATTAGTCCCGATAGTGAAAGCGCACCTGCGCCACCCAAAGTTGTTCGCCCACAACTTTGTAAACCAGGCGATGCTCGCTATCGATTCGCCGCGACCAATAACCCTGAAATGCGTGCCGCAAGGGCTCGGGCTTGCCGATCCCGCTGAACGGTTCGCGCATCACCTCTTTGATGAGCTGATTGATTCGTCGAACCTGCTTCTCGTCGATCGCCTGCCAATACAGGTATTCCCCCCATGCCTTGGTCGAAAAAACCAACTGAGTCGCGGCCATCGCCTCAGAGTTCCTTCAGTTTTCTGACCTTTCCCTGCCCGGACTCCAATTGCCTGATCGAAGCCAAAAGTCGCCGCGCATTGGCCGGACTCCGCATCAAATACGCCGTTTCCTCCATCGCCTTGTAATCTTCCAACGAGACCATAACCACCGCTTGATCGCGGTTGCGCGTGATGATCACCGGTTCCCGGTCGTCGCAAACCTTATCCATGGTCGAGGCGAGATTCTCGCGCGCTGCCGTATAGGTGATGGCGTTCATATGGACAGTATCCTGTCCGTCTATCATCGTCCGTCAACTCCGAGCTCGGACCCTATCCCGCCGAAGTCACCTGTCCTAGCTGGGGACGCCTACCCGAGGTGTCCGCAGTCGTCGCGGAGAGGTAACCCTACCCGCGATGCGCCACCGCTTGCAATCCCCTGCCACCCACGCATCGTTTCAACATCAAAGCATATTATTAGTGTACCCCTCTACCCCCTCCTCTACGCTCGCTCTCACTGGCCTCCATCACATCACCGCCATCGCCGGTGATCCGCGCCGCAACGTCGCTTTCTACACCGGCGCACTCGGCCTGCGCCTGATCAAACGCACCGTCAATTTCGACGATCCGTCCACCTATCATCTTTACTACGGCGACAGCGTCGGCACGCCGGGCTCCGTGCTGACGTTTTTCCCTTGGGCCGGCATCCGCCGCGGCCGTCCTGGCACGGGCCAAGCCTACGCCACGGCGTTTTCCGTACCAGCGGGCAGCCTGAATTTTTGGCGCACACGCCTCCTTGCCCACGGCGTCACACCTAGCTCGCTCACGACGCGCTTCGGCGACGAAGTCATCTCGTTTACTGATCCCGACGGCCTCATCCTCGAACTCGTCGCCAGCACCGAGCCCGATGCTCGCGCCGCGCACCCCCACCCGGAAATTTCCGCGGCACATGGCATCCGTGGTTTTCATAGCGTCACGCTCGCTGTGTCCGAAGCCACACCCACCGCCGCGCTCCTCACCCACGCGATGGGTTATCGCGCCACGGCCACCGCCGATGGCCGCACGCGCTTCAGAGTCGCCGCCGGCGGACCGGGAACCTACGTCGATGTGGTCGTTGATTCGTCGCTCCCGCGCGGAACGTCCGGCGCGGGCACGGTTCACCACATAGCGTTCCGCACACCCGACGACACCACCCAAGCCCGCGCGCTCGCAGCCCTGCAGGCGCTCAATCTGGGCGTGAGTCCCGTGATGGACCGAAATTATTTTCACTCGATCTACTACCGCGAGCCCGCTGGCATTTTGTTTGAAATCGCGACCGACAACCCCGGCTTCACCATCGACGAACCGCTCGCCACGCTCGGCACCGCGCTCAAACTCCCCGCCCAATACGAGAGCCAGCGTGCCGCGATCGAAGCGCACCTGCCGCCGCTCATGTAATCACGCGCATGGCCCTTTCCTACCACCACGTTTTCCAAGCCGGCACGGATCCCGCAGCCGCGCCCTGGCTGTTGCTCCACGGCACTGGCGGCGATGAAAACGATCTGCTGCCGCTCGCGCGCAAACTCGCTCCGGGTGCCGCCGTACTCAGTCCGCGCGGCGACGTCTCCGAACACGGCGCGCGCCGCTTTTTCGCCCGCCTCGCCGAGGGCGTCTTCGATCCCGCCGAAGTCACGCGCCGCACGCACGCGCTCGCGGATTTTGTGCAAGCCGCCGCCACGCATTATGGTTTCGACGCCACTCGCCTCACCGCGCTCGGCTTCTCCAATGGCGCCAACATAGCGGCAACCCTGCTTCAACTTCGTCCTGCAACGCTCGGCGCGGCTCTGCTACTGCGTTCTATGATCGTGCTCGATATGCCAGCCGCGTCCGGCTCGCTCACCGGCAAACGCGTGCTGATGCTCAACGGTAGCGCCGATCCCATCGTGCCGCTCGACCATCCGCCTCGCCTCGCTGCGCTCCTTTGCGCCGGCGGCGCCGAGGTCACGCAAACCTTCGTCCACGCCAGCCACGGACT
Organism: Opitutia bacterium; assembly: GCA_947449835.1. Classification (GTDB taxonomy): domain Bacteria; phylum Verrucomicrobiota; class Verrucomicrobiia; order Opitutales; family Opitutaceae; genus Tous-C4FEB. The sequence continues at coordinate 157 of CANFSZ010000066.1, read as the reverse complement.
CATCGCGGCTGATCTTACCGCCGCGAGCGCGTGGCTCGCAGATTCGTCACTTTAAGCGAGCCGCAGCACCGGCATGAGGCGCGAGCAACCAGGCCCGCGTGACGTCCGTGAAATCCGTAAACGCGCCGTCGACGCCCGCCGCCGTAAATAGCGCCGC
>CANFSZ010000065.1 GCA_947449835.1 Opitutia bacterium | reverse complement strand
GCGCCGGCGCGAGCGGCCCACGCACCGAGACGTTCACGCTGCTCGGTGGCGCTCCCGCCACCACGGGGCTTTTCGAGGGCGTCGCCACGTCATGGACCACGCGCTACCCGGGCCCTGGCGCGGAGATTGACGCCCTCGCCACGGCTGCGCTCACCGGCTTCGACGAAAAAAATCTCGCCGCCAACGTCCCCGCGCTCCTCGCCCTCCGCGCGCAACTCGCCACGCTCCCCGCCGATCCGCTCGTCACTGACAAACGCGCGCAACTCGACCGCGTTCTCCAAAGTTGCCTCGGCCTCACCCTCACCACCACGGTCGCCACGCCCGACGCTGTCCCCGGCGAAACGCTCCGCCTCACGCACACCGTGAACTCCGCCGTCCCGCTACGTTGGGTCGCCACGCGTCCTACAACCGGCGCGAGTCTCACCACCAGCGTCACTCTCGCCCAAAAAACCGAGACGCAAGTTTCGCAATTTTTCCTGCCCGCCACGACGCCACTCACCACGCCCTATTGGCTCCGCGCCGAAGGCCGCCCCGGCCTCGCTCGCGTCGACGATCCAGCTCTCATCGGCAACGCGGAAAACCTTCCCGCCGTCGCCCTCGACTACGTTTTCGAAATAGACGGCCAACAACTTATCGTATCCGACGAACCCTTTTTCGTGAGCGGCGCCGGCCCCACGGAGAAACGTCGCCGCCTCGATATTGTTCCACCTGTCTCGCTCGGCTTCACCGCCGACGTCACGATTTTCACGCCAGGCGCCACCCGCAGCGTCACCGTGGAAATCTCCGCCAATCGCCCCGACCGCGCCGGCACCGTCGCCATCGAGCTTCCCGCGGGCTGGCGCGCCACGCCCGCCACGCAGCCCTTCACGCTCGCCACCCTCGGCGCGAAATCTCGTCTCTCGTTCGACGTCACCGCGCCCGCCACCGCTGCATCGGCAACGTTGGGCGCCGTCGCGAAGATCGGCTCCGCGACTTACCGCAATACGCGCGACGAAGTGAACTACGCGCACCTCCCACCGCAGCTTCTTCAACCGCTCGCCCGTCAACGCGCCGTCGCGTTCGATGTCGCCGTCACCGCAAAAAAAATCGGTTTTCTCCCCGGCGCCGGCGACGACATCCCCGCCGCCCTCGCCCAACTCGGTTGCACCGTCACGACGCTAACCGGCGCCGATCTCACCGCGCAAAAACTCGCCGCCTTTGACGCCGTCGTGATCGGCGTGCGCGCCTTCAACACCCGCGATGATCTCGCCGCGAATCTCCCCGCACTCTTCACTTGGGTCGAAGCCGGCGGCACCGTTGTTGCCCAATACAACCGCCCCGGCCGTGACCTCAAAACCGACCGCCTCGCGCCCTATGCGCTGACGCTCGGCGCGAACGAAGCCCGCGTCACCGATGAAGACGCCGCCATCACGCTTCTCGAACCCACGCACCCCGCGTTTAACTCGCCCAACCAAATCACCACCGCCGATTGGTCCGGCTGGGTGCAAGAGCGCGGCGCATATTTCGGCACCGCGTGGGGAGCTGGTTTCACGCCGCTCCTCGCCTGCAACGACGCCGGCGAAGCCCCACAAAAAGGCGCGCTCCTCGTCGCCCGCCACGGCAAGGGCTACTACGTTTACACGGGCCTCGGCTTCTTCCGCCAACTCCCCGCCGGCGTCCCCGGCGCCTACCGTCTCTTCGCCAACTTGATCTCACTCGGGAAATGAAATCGCCGCCCAATCCACCTCCGCCCGCCGATGATGCTCCGGGCGTCCCCGGTTTCCGCACTTGGCGCGGCGTCTACCTTTTTGTCCTCGCCGCGTTCGTCGTGGTGGTGATCGCGCTCACGTTTTTCACCCGCGCTTACGCATGAACCTGCTCGATTGGCTCGTCCTCTTCGGCGCGGTCGTCGGGGTCGCCGCTTACGGCACGTGGCGCACGCGCCACACCGACAACCTCAACACCTATCTCAAAGGCAACAGCACGACGAAGTGGGGCACGATCGGTCTCTCGGTCATGGCCACGCAGGCGAGCACGATCACGTACCTCTCGCTGCCCGGCCAAGCCACGGAGAACGGCATCGCTTTCATTCAAAATTATTTCGGCCTACCGCTCGCGCTAATCGTCGTGTGCGCCGTGTTTTTACCGATCTACCGCAAGCTCGGCGTTTACACCGCGTATGATTATCTCGGCCAGCGCTTCGACCGTAAAACTCGCCTGCTCGGCGCCGGCATCTTCGTGTTTCAACGCGGGCTCCAAGCCGGCATCACGATTTACGCGCCCGCGATCATCCTATCGACGGTGCTTGGTTGGCGGCTCGATCTCACCATCGTCTGCACCGGATTACTTGCCATCGTTTACACAGTCACGGGTGGCAGCGCGGCCGTGAACCTCACGCAAAAATGGCAGATGGGCGTCATCTTCGGCGGCATGTTAACGGCCTTCGTCATTTTGCTCACGAAACTTCCGGCTGACGCGCTCCCCATCGCGGGCGCCCTCGGCAAACTCCAAGCCGTCGATTACAACCCAGACTTAAAAGTACGTTACACGGTCTGGAGCGGCGTGCTCGGTGGATTTTTTCTTTCGCTCTCGTACTTCGGCACCGATCAGTCGCAGGTTCAACGCTACATCGGCGGCGCGCGGCTCCGCGAAGGCCGCCTGGGCTTGATGTTCAACGCGCTTCTGAAGATCCCGATGCAGTTGTTCATCGTGATCCTCGGTGCGCTGCTTTTCGTTTTTTATCAGTTCCAGCCGCACTCGCCGGTCGTGTACAACCAGACGCAGTGGCAGCGCCAACTCACGGGGCCCGAAGCGGCAAGTTTCCGCGCGCTCGATGAAAAATACGCCACGCTCCACGCCGCGAAACAGGAAAAAATCCGCGCCTGGGCTACCGCGCAAAACGCCACTGATACCGCCGCCACCGCTGAGGCGCGCCGTGACATGCTCGCCGCGCATAGCGCCGCCGACGCTGTCCGCAAAGAAGCCCGCACTGCGCTGCAAGCCGCCGATCCGACCACGAAGAAAACCAAAGACTCCGACTTCGTCTTCATTCATTTTATCCTCACGCAGCTCCCGCACGGCATCATCGGCCTCTTGCTCGCCGTGATGTTTGCCTCGGCGCTTTCCTCCAAGGCCGGCGAGCTCAACGCCCTCGGCACCACGAGTACGATCGACCTGTGGCGCACGTTCCGCCCGCTCGCCGCCCACGATGAAGCCCGCAACGTTCGCGCGGCCAAAGCTTTCACGGCTTTTTGGGGGCTCTTCGCCATCGCCTTCGCGCTGTTTGTGAGTTTCGCGGAAAATCTCATCGAGGCGCTCAACATCGTCGCCTCCATTTTTTATCCCGCGCTGCTCGGCGTGTTCGTCGTCGCGTTCTTTTTGAAACACGTGAAAGGCACCGCCGTCTTTTGGGCCGCAGTCGCGGCGCAGACGGTCGTCATCGCCATTTTCTTTTTTGGCAAAGCCTACCCAGCGCGTGAGATCGGCTACCTCTGGCTTAATCCAATCGGTTGTTTTACGTGCGTGTTTTTCGCTCTCATTCTCCAAGCCGCATTGACGCAACGCGCCTCGCAGCCGACGTGATCTCCGCACAGGTTCACAAACACCTCGCATCCAGCGGAGCCACTATTTTCTGGAAACCGCATCTAAGAGCTGCCGTCGTGCGTAGATATCTCGCCACCATGAACCTCCGCTCCCTTCTATTCACCGTTTTAGCCGCCAGCCTTAGTGCCGTCGGATTTGCTCAACCGTCCAGTGTGACGTTCCGTCCGGCTTTGATCGATACGTTTGCCAGCAGCTACTCATATTCGGGCGCCGGTGATTTCAAACGCGGCGGCACGAAGATCGACGGCATCAGCATGAGCCGCTTTGAATTCAGCGCCTCCGGCCGCGTACCTGTCGCAGAAGGCATGTTGTTCAATCCCGGACTCGCTTACTCGCATACCACGATCGAGACGCCCGACAATTCTCCGCTGCCCAAGACGGTACAGGAATTCTCGGCCAACCTCGGCGTCCGCGGTCTCTTTAGCAAAGAATGGGCTTACCTCGTCGCGCTGCGCCCCGGCATCTACGGCGATTTTGAAAAAATCGGCTCCGACAGCTTCAACGCCCCGCTCTTCCTCGCCACGTTTTACGTACCTAATTCCTACGTCACCTGGATCTTTGGCGTGACCGCTAATGCCTTCAACGATCGGCCCGTGCTACCGGTTCTCGGCCTACGGTTAAAATTGGCGCAAGATCTTCAACTCGACATCGGCTTCCCACGCACGGGCCTGTCCTACGCTTTTAATTCTGATCTCACCTTGCGCGGTGGTCTCAGTGCGTTCGGCGGCAATTACCGCATCACCAAAAATCTCGGTGTGCCTGCTCCCGGTGTACAAAGCCTCAACAACACCTACCTCGACATCACGGAAATCCGCGGTGGCATCGGTGCGACTTACAAAATCGCCGCCAACCTAGAAATCGAAGCCGATTTCGGCTACACCGCGATGCGTCGTTTCGAATACCCCGATCGCAACTACCGCCTCAAAGGCGACAACGTCACGTGGGTGAGCTTCGCGCTCAACACCCGCTTCTAAAAAAATCCGGTGTGCGCAGTGAGCGGCGTGACAAAAAAATCACGCCGCAAACTTCCGCAGGTATTTGAGCGCGACTTCGAACTCATGCGGCAGCGGCGCCGCGATCGTTAGCGGCTCCTTTGTAGTCGGGTGTTTCACCGTCAACGCGCTCGCGTGGAGCGCGAGGCGGGCGATCAACGGCTTTTCGCCCTCGCGGCCTTTGTAGCCACGCTTGAGCCCGGAGAGCAGTAATTTCACTTCGGGGTCGCCGTAGAAAACGTCATTCAAGATCGGCGCGCCCGCCGCCGCCAAGTGCACGCGGATCTGATGCGTGCGGCCTGTGAGCGGCCGGCACTCAAGCCACGCAAAGCGGCCGAAGTTTTCCAAAACGCGAAACTCCGTCACGCTGGCTTTGCCGCCGCGGCCTTTGAAGATGCGCATGCGACCGGGCTGGCGTTCATCTTCGCCGAGCGCCTGCTCCATCGTGAATTCCGGCGGCAAACCACCGTCGGGCCCGCGCACGGCTTTCACGACTTTCATCGCGCGCTCCGGCGGCAACACCACGACGAGCGCGAGGTACGTTTTGAGCACCGTCTTCGACTGAAATTGGCCACTGAGATAATCCAGCGCCTCCTTTGACTTCGAGCACAACACCACGCCGCTCGTATCGGCGTCGAGCCGGTGCACGTTGGCGACGCCGTGGCCGAACTTGTCGTGCACGAGGCCCATCATGTTTTCGCGTTTTTTGTCCCAGCGATCGGGCGCGATCAACATCCCGCTCGGTTTATCGAACGCGATGAAGGTCTCGTCTTCTTGGAGAATCGGCGGGAGCGGCATGGGCAAACTCCAGTGCGTCCGCCCGGAGGCGCCCTCGCAACCTGAAAACCAACGCGCACCCCGCCGCCAGCAAACGGAAGCCGTTTAAGGGAATACCTCGCCCGCGCCGCGCTCGGTTACGCTGAGGTTTCAGCCGTGCAACATTTTAGTGACGCCGCCGCTTTGATTTTGCCAGGGCCGGGGCCTCGGCCGCGTGGTGAAATCATGCCCGCGCTCACACTTTCGCCTGCGTTGTCCGTGTTGGCCGCCTTCACGCGCTTCACCCCGCCCCAACCTCTGCACACGTTCCTGCGCACGACCGGCTACAAAATCCGCCCGCCCCGGCCGCTCCCATTTTCGCCGCGTCAATCACCCGCGCGCGACGCGATCTTGAACACCACCGCCGCAGGCCCGCACCGGCTCACCACGCTGCTGTGCGAAAAAAGACCCGGCCCCGTTCCCACCATCGTACTCGGCGGCTTCGTGCCCGACGCGACCGAACAGGTTTTTCTGATCCGCGGCTTTTTGCTAAAACACGGTTCGGTTTATTACCTGAACTACCCGCGCACGGGTTTCTCGCTTGATCTCTTGTGCGCGCAACTCGACGACCTCGTCGAGGAAATCAACACGCTGCACGGCCAACGCCCCGTGCTCTTCGGGGTCAGTTTCGGCGCCGGCCTCATCCTCGAATGGTTTCGCCGCGCGCGCGTCGCGGGTCGCTCGCCCGCACTCGCCGGCACGGTGCTCATTAGCCCGGTCGCTTGCACCGCCGACATCGTGGCGCCCGACGAGGTCAAACCCACCACGCTGCTAGGTCGCGCGCTCAAACCTTTTCTCGACGCCGAGGCGGGCCAAGTTTCGCCGGGGATCATCGAAAAATCCCGCGCCATCTTCACCAAGATGTTCGAGGCGGGCGCCCAAAACAAAGCCTCGCTCCGCGCGCTTATGACCGGCGCCGAGCTGCGTCACCTCCATACGCACGTGATCCAAGCGATTCAGAGCGTCGATTTCGTCGGTGCGTGCGAGCGGTTGGCGGCGCTGCGGCAACTCCCGACCCTTTCCGCGTGGGATGGCGGTCCGCGGCCCCTGAGCTCCGCCCCGGCGCTCATTCTCTACGCCGAGAAAGAAGGGGCTGTACTCCACGAGCGCTCGCCCACCCGCGCCGCGCTCGGGACAACCTTGTCCGCGTTTTTCCCGCACGGCACGCATCGCATCGTCGCCGGCGGCAAAAGCCCCGTGCAACACGCCTCGCTCATTTTTCACTACTTTGAATTTCTGCCCCATGTCGCCGCGTTTTACCGCGCGTTAAAAACCCACCCCGTCTCGCGCGCGGCGTGAAATCCGCCACTAATCTCCTCCTGCGGCTTCCGCGCTAATTTCTCAGGCCTCTCATGCCGATACTACCCAAGAGCCTGATCACAATCGGCACCGGTTTGCTCACCGCCCGCACCGCGCGCCGACTGCGTCGCAACGACGGCGCCCTCGCTGAGCAAGCGAACACCCTCGCGCACCTCACGACGCGTTTTGCCACGACCTCATTTTGGCGCGAGGCCGGAATCCGCCAAAAACTCGACTACGCGACGTTTCAAACCCTCGCGCCGCCCCGCACGTACGAGCATTTCACGACTCCGATTGAGCGTATGAAACGCGGCGAAGCGGACGTTCTCTGGCCCGGCCGTTGCGCGCACTACGCCGTCTCCTCCGGCACCACTGCTGGCCGCACGAAATACCTGCCGATCACGGCCGGCATGCTCGATCACTTTCGCCAAGCCGGACTCGACTCGTTGCTCTACTACACGGCCCGAGTCGGCAACGCCGGGGTTTTTCGCGGACGCCATCTTTTTCTCGGCGGGGCCACGCAACTCTCGCCCATTTCCGAGTCTCGCCCCTTCGCGGCCTACGCCGGTGATCTCAGCGGGATCACCGCTTTAAATTTGCCCGGCTGGGTCGAGCATCACCTCTACGAACCTGGCACGGCGATTGCCCAACTCGCCGATTGGCCCGCCAAAATCGCCGCCATCGCCGCCCGCACCGCCAACCGCGACATTTCCCTGCTCGCCGGCATCCCGAGCTGGGTCCTGATCCTCGCCGAAGCGCTCCGCCAACAACGTCCCGCCACCCGCCATCTTCAAGACCTCTGGCCCCATTTTGAGTGCTTCATCCACGGCGGCGTTCCGCTCGCCCCGTTCGCCGAGGAACTCCGGGCCGCGCTCGGTCCGACCGTCAATTTCCACGAAGTTTATCCGGCCTCCGAAGCCTTCATCGCCACGCAAGACGCCGAGCCCGCCGCCGGCCTGCGGTTGATGACCAACGCCGGGATTTTCTACGAATTTCTCCCGATGAGCGATTTCGACGAGTCCAACCTCGCCGCGCTTGGCCCCAAAACCGTCCCGCTCGCGGGCGTCAAAACTGGCATCGACTACGCGCTGCTGCTCACCACGCCCGGCGGTCTCGCCCGCTATGTCATCGGCGACGTCGTGCGCTTCATCTCCACCGCCCCGCCCCGCCTCATCTACGTCGGCCGCACCCAGCTCCAGCTCAGCGCCTTCGGCGAACACGTCATCGAAAAAGAAATCACCGACGCGCTCACCACCGTCAGCCAACGCCACCGTTGGAGTCCGGTAAATTTTCACGTCGCACCGATTTTCGCCCACACCGCCTCCGGCCAAAACCGCGGCCGCCACGAATGGTGGATCGAACTCAAAGTCGGCTCCTCCACGGCCCCCGACCCCGTGCTTCTGGCCCAGGAACTCGACATCGAACTCCAGCGCCTCAACGAAGACTACGAAGCCAAACGCCAAGGCGGCGGCCTCGAGACTCCCCTGGTGCGACTCGTCCTCCCGCGCGTGTTTGAACACTGGCTCCGCCAACACGGCAAATGGGGCGGCCAGAGCAAAACCCCGCGCTGCCGTAGCGACCGCCTCATCGCCGACGCCCTCGCGCCGCTCCACCACGACTAAACCGCGCCCGCACGCGACTCGGGCTGTTTTGTTTCCGCCCGCTTGATTAAAAATTCCCGATAATTCCGCTAAACCCCGACGCTGGCATGGTCGTTGCTAAGGGAACAGGCGTACTACCCATGCAGGGTTTTGGGTAGCGTAAAAGCTGGTGAAAGCCGGCACAGAAAAAAAGTGGGCCCGGCGTTAAGGGGTTATCGCCGGGCCCTTCCTTTTGCCCGACTCCCGCGATCCGCGCTCGACTCAGGTCACGACCAACACGATCGCGACCACCATCAGCGCCGCGCCCACCAACCGCCGCCCGAGCACCGCCGGCCCGAGTTTCCCTTCCGTATTACCAAAGTAGTGCCCCGCCACGCGCACGAGCACCACGCTCCACAGCCCACGCGAACTGAACACGATGTTCACCGCCGTCGCATCGCCCCAATGCCCGAGCGTACTTAAAATCCCCGCGTTGGTCGCCGCCATCACGATCGAACCCAACCACAACCACCTCCACGCCACGCCGGAAATCTCCCCCAACCCCGCACGAAAAAAAGGTATAAACCCGAACGACAACACGCCCATCGCCAGCATCATCATCGGCAAATAGCGCGCGAGCCCCATCGCCGGCACCCACTTCGCCGTAAGGGTGTCACTCAGCGAAAATAGCCACGCGCCCACCAAGGTCCAGGTCACACTGAAGCCGAGCCGCCGGTGTTGCCCGCCGCGCCCCAGCCCGAGCAGCGCCACCGCCACCGCGCCCAAACCCGCCGCGATCCACCACGCCAACGGTATCGTCTGCCCGAGCCACAGGCTGCTCATCAGCGCCACCCACACCGATTTCGTCCCCATCACGGGCGTCGTCACCGACACATCACCGCGACTAATCGCCAAAAAAAGACACAACTGCGCCACCATAAACAGCGCGCCCGTCACCACCGGTTGCCACCACACCGCGGCCAGCGAACCCACCAGCGGCTCCCGCCAAAACCACAGCGGCATAAACGCCAGCGCCGCCACGCCATTAGCCACGAACGTCGAACGCCACACGCCCGCCCCGTGCTCCGTCGCGCATTTTAAGCACAAGGCGCCCACCACATAGGTGAACCCACACACGAGCGGAATCAGCAGATGAACCGGAAAATGCACCAGCCCAACGTGGCACGAAGCCCCGCGCCCGCCACTCAAATTCCGCCGCCCCGGCGCGCGTTACTGATTTTTTAACACCGCCAAGATTCGCTTTTCGTAGTCTTCCGTGGGCTCGGAGCCGACTTTGCGGTCCCGGATCTGGCCGGCGCGATCGATGATGAACGTCGTCGGAATCGCATCCATCCCGCCAAACGCCGCGGAAACTTCGTCATCGCCCATCACGATCGGATAATTGATTCCAAATTTTTCCATGAACGGCTTTACGACAGCGGGGCCTTTTTGATCGAGCGAGACGCCGATGATCACAAGCCCGTCCTTGCCGTATTTTTTCTGCAGCTCGATGTAGCCAGGGATTTCCGCGCGGCAAGGCGGACACCAGGTCGCCCAAAAATCCACCACCACGACCTTGCCCTTAAACGTCTCCGAGGAAACCCACTTGCCGTCGACGTCCTTCATTTTCCACACGGGAGCCGGCGTGGGCTGCAAGGCTTCGGCGCGGCCGATCACGGCCACCGCGGTAAAAAGAGCCAACCCGAGCAGAGCGCGAAAGGATTTCATAGCGGTCACATTGGTTAAGAAAAACCGCCGCGGCAAATTTTCTTCGACCTTTTCGACGCCGCCCAACTTCGCAGCCGAGCCAAGGCGGTCTCAGCTCTCGCGCATCTCAGGCAGATCGAGGCCGAGGATTTCGACAAATTTCTTCATCGCGGGCGTCAAGACGCGGCCCTTGCGGTGCAAGATCGCGAGCGGACGGGTGAAAGCGCGGCCCTTGAAATGCAGCATAACGAGCGAGCCTTGTTTCACTTCTTGAGCGACGGTCGCTTGCGGCACGATCGCGATGCCGTGATCGATTTCGACGGCGCGCTTCACGGTCTCAATGTTGTCGAACTCCATGACGGGCTCGATCTCGAGTTTGTGCTCGCGGAAGATTTGATCGACGGCCTTGCGCGTCGGGATGTCGGGGTCGAAGCCGATAAATTTTTGCGCGCCCAATTCTTTCACGTCGATCTCGCCGCGCTTCGCCAGCGGATGTCCGGGCGGGGTGATGAGCACAAGATGATCGTTGCGGAAGGGCAGCACCTCAATCTGGCGCTGTTTCACGGGGAACGCCACGAGACCGAAATCCACGGCGTTGTGCAAAATATCTTCGTAGACGAGGTTCGAGCGGCGGTATTCCACGCGTACGTTGACGGAGGGGAAATCGTGCAGGAATTTTTTAATAAACGGCGGTAACTCGTGCAGGCCGATCGAGTAAATCGTGGAAATGCGGATCGTCCCGCTGATGACTTTTTTCATCTCCTGCAACTCGCACATGAGCTTATCGTAGGTATGCAACATCTCCTTGGCCGACTCGTAGACGCGGTAGCCTTCGCGCGTGAGCTGAAACTGCTTCTGGCTCCGGTCGATCAACAGCGTCTTAAAATGGCGCTCCATCGCCCGCGCCTGCTGGCTCACCGCAGATTGGGTGATGCCATTGAGTTTAGCGGCCTTGGAAAAGCTCTTCGTCTCCACCAAGTCCGCAAAAATTTTAAAATTCTCAATTTGCATAATTAGCGCACGTTGAGTGCTACACAGGAGAAACGCCCGCTAGGCGGCAAACACCTAATTAGTTTTTCTAAACAATCACCGCTTCCCATGTTTATAGCCTACGAGGAATTTGTCCGCCGCGCTGACGTCGTCCGCGCCCAAATCGCCTGCGCCTGCGCCGCCGCCGGCCGTGATCCCGCCACGGTCGAACTGCTCGCCGTCACCAAGACCCACCCGGTCGCCGCCGCCGATTACGCCGCCCGCTACGGCCTCCGCGCCGTCGGCGAAAACCGCGTCCAAGAGGCCGCCGAGAAACGCCCACTCTGCGCCGCGCCCACCCTCCACTGGGAACTCATCGGCCACCTCCAATCCAACAAAGCCAAACTCGCCGCCACGCACTTTGACCGCGTCCAAAGCGTCGATTCCGAAAAACTCCTCAACCACCTCGATCGCGCCGCCGCCGAGCTCGGGAAAATTCTTCCCGTGCTCCTCCAGATCAACGCCGGCCGCGACCCCGCCAAATTCGGCGCTGAGCTCGAAGACGCGCCGCGCCTCCTCGAGCTCGCTCTCACGAAAAAAAATCTGCGCCTCGACGGGCTCATGACCATCGCCCCGCTCGGCGCCACGCCCGCTGAAGCCGCCGACCACGCCCAGCGCACGTTCAACCAACTCCGCGCCCTCCGCGACGACCTCGCCGCCCGTTTTCAAATCCCGTTGCGCGAACTCTCCATGGGCATGAGCGGCGACCTCGCTCCCGCCATCGCCGCCGGTAGCACCCAAGTCCGCGTCGGCTCCGCCCTTTACGGTGCTCGCTAATTTTTTTCCTCTAAATTTCATCGTTTAATTTCCCCATGCGCTCCTTACCCCGTCTGGTTCTTTTCGCCGTCGCCGCCCTCGCCGAGCCGACGTTTGCCGCCGAAGCTTCGCCGCTCGCGCCCGCCACCGTCACGGCCCAACGCCCGCTTTCCCTCGACGATTTCGACGCCTGGCGCAGCCTCGCCTCGCCCACGCTTTCCCGCGACGGCCGCTGGCTCGCGTACTCGTTTATGCCCCAAGACGGCGACGGCGAAGTCATCCTCCGCGAACTCGCCACCGGCCGCGAGCAACGCCTCCCCGTCGGCGCCCTCCCGCCGCCGCCGATTCAACCCGACGAAGCCAACCCCGATGCCCCGCCCGCGCCGCGCTCGATCCGCCTCGCCTTCACCGCCGACGCGCAACACCTCGTCGCCAGCACCTACCCGACCAAAGCCGCCCTCGCCGCCGCCCGCAAAGCCAAGCTCGCCGCCGACGCCATGCCCAAGGGCGGACTCCTCCACGTCCATCTCGCCACCGGCACCGTCACCATGATCGCGCAGATAAAATCCTTCCAAGTCTCCACCAAAACCGGCGCGTGGCTCGCTTACCTTAAAGAAGCTAAACCCGAGGAAAAAAAGCCCGAGCCCAAAGCCGACCCGGCCGCACCCGCACCCGCACCCGCACCCGCCGCCAACCCAAATCCCAGCACCGAGGACTACGACGATGCCGCAGTCGCCACGCGCGCCGGCGCCCGCACCGCGTCCGCCAACTCCGCCGCCAAACCTGAGTTTGGCACCGATCTTGTGCTCCTCGATCTCGCCGCCGCCACACCGAGCGAGCGCACGTTGAGCGACGTCCTCGACTACAGCCTCGCTCGCGATGGCCGCACGTTACTCACAACCCTCGCCACCAAAACCGGCACCGCCAACGGCGTCTACGTTTTCACTCCCGGAGCTCCCGCCGACACCACCCCCGCCGCGCTCCTCGCCGGCAAAGGCAAATACCTGAAACTCACGTGGGACCGCGAACAAACCCAAGCCGCCTTCGTCAGCGACCGCGACGACGCCTCCGCCAAAGCTCCGACGTTTAAACTCTATCACTGGCCGCGCGGCACGCCCGCCGCCGTCGAGCTGGTCTCCGCGACTACGGCGCATTTTCCCACGACTTACAGCGTCAGCGACAAGGGCATACTCGCCTTCTCCCGCGACGGCAAAAAACTCTACGTCCCCACCGCCCCCGCGCCCAAAGCCCCGCGCGACCCCGAAACTCTCCCCGACGAAGACGCCCGCGTGTCCGCCGATCTCTGGCGTTGGAACGACGACGTCGTGCAACCCATGCAAAAAGTCCGCGCCACCCTCGAGCGCAACCGCACGTACCGCGGCGTTTTCGATTTCGCTACCGCCCGCTACACCCAGCTCGCCGATCCCTCGCTCACCACCGTCACTTTGAGCGACGACGGCACCCGCGCCCTCGGCCAAGACGACCGCGCCTACCGCCGCCGCGTCGATTACGACGGCCGCTACACCGACGTCTTCCTCGTCGATCCCGCCACCGGCACGCGCCGCCCCGCCCTCACCGAACTCCGCAGCGAAGGCGGTGCCCTCCAACTCTCCCCCGACGGTCGCCACGCATTTTATTATCAAAACCAACACTGGCACCTTCTCGACACCACCACCGGCACGACCCGCAATCTCACCGCCAGCCTCCGCGTCGCCTTCCACGACGAACTCCACGACGCCCCCGAACCCGCCGGCCCCTACGGCCACGCCGGTTGGACCAAGGACAACCAATCACTTCTCCTCTACGATCGCTACGACGTCTGGCAGCTCTTCACCGACGCCCGCCCCGCGAAAAATCTCACCGCCGCTTCCGGCCGCGCCACGCGCACCTCACTCCGCGTCCAACGCATCGAGCCCATCGACGAAGAAAACGACGACCGCGGTCTCGATCCCACCAAAACCCTCACCCTGCGCGGCGAAGACGAAGCCACCCGCGCCACCGGCTTTCTCCAAACGCGCTTCGACGCCGCGCCCGGCACCGCCCCTCGCCGCTTGCTCTGGGGCGACAAAAATTACCGCTACGTCGCCCGCGCCAAAGACGCCGACGTCCTCCTCGT
>CANFSZ010000064.1 GCA_947449835.1 Opitutia bacterium | reverse complement strand
GAATTGCGGCTCAGGCGGTAGTCCCACTTGGTGCTCAGGCTGCGCTGTTTGCGGTTGTTGTAATTATCTTGGGTGCGGTAGTCCCAGACAAAGGCGGGCTGCGCATTGGTTTGTTGATAATCGCGATTGGTGCGGAAAAAACCGAACGCATTTTCGCTGTAGAAGGCGTTGACGGAGACGGCGAGATTTTCGGTGTCGCTGCCGAAGATGGCGAATTTTTCGATGTAGGAGCCGTTAAAGAGCGCGTGGGTGCGGCGTTGTTCGCGGAGCGGAACTTGCTCGGTGAACCACGGCGCTTGACGGGCGGTGAAGCTGTAGCTGATGCGGCGCTTCTCGGCTTGGTTGAGAGGGGATTTCGTTTTGAAGTTCACGCCGCCACCCAGAGAATCGACGCTGCGATCGGGGGTTTGGCCTTTGGTGAGTTCGAGGGATTCAAACATGTTGCCGGTGAAGGCGGTCATGCGGGTGTTGCGGTTTTGCGCGCTGAAAGAAGACATGCCACCGCCGTCAATGGTGATGGAGGTCATGCCGGCGCCCATACCGCGCACGCTGATGACTTCGACGACTTCATCGCCGGGATTAGCGAAGGTGACGCCGGGCAACCGAATCGCGAGTTCAGTCGCGTTCATGTTAGGCAAGTCGGACAGCGAGTCCATCGAGGCGACGTTTTTGAGATTATCGGCGTTGCGCTGCTGCGTCATAGCCGACGACAGGCCTTCCTTGATGCTAGCGACCTTGAACGCATCGAGCATCATCACCGAGCTCGTCAGGATAAAATCGCGCACCGCGGGTTGACCGGCGCTGACGACAACGGGAACCGTCTGACTATCGAGACCGGTGTAAGTCACGAGCAACTCGTGGGTGCCGGCGGGCGCGTTCAAAAGGTAGCGACCGGTGTTGTCGACGAAGGCGCTGAGGTTGAGCGCGGTGATTTCAACTTTGGCGCCGATCAGCCCGTTGCCGGTGGCTTTGTTGGTCACGGTACCGACGATGACGCCTGCGGCCGAGGCCGGGGCTTTGCTATCCGCAGCGTGCGCGCTGGGGGCGAGGGAGGTTTGAACCAATGACAGGGCGACGCCGAGGGCGGCGATCTTAACCGATATCCGCACGAACGCAGAAATCGAGGACATGCGGTAGCTGTGCATAATCATAGCAGGGGGCGTTGGATTTGGGGTGGGTTTGGTCGGACGGGAAAAACTGGGCTTCGTACCAGTCAGCACAAAACTGGATCGAAATCTAAATCGGGCACCAGTAAAAAATTGAAACAAAGCTGTGACTTATGCGTGTTTCAAGCGGCCCAACGGAGGCGCGCGCAAAAAAATGCGCACCCAATCACATCAACCGCTAAAAGGAAAAATTCTGAAAAACTGCAGAAAAAAAATGCCTGCAATAAAATAACCCAGCGTCGTCAGCGTCTTGGGTTTGCCGAGGCCTATCGCCAAGACTGCAGCCGCGATGAGCCCGAGACCGATGCCTTCCGCGATACTGAATGTAAGCGGAATCGCAAAAATGGTGAGCACCGCCGGTGCGGCGATTTTGAAATCGGTCATGTCGATCTCGATGACCGACTGCATCATAAAAATACCCACCACGACGAGCGCGGGCGCCGTGGCCGCCGCCGGCACAATCAATATCAGAGGCGTGAAAAACAGCGCCAAAAGAAAAAAGCCCGCCGTCGTCAGCGACGTAAGACCCGTGCGACCGCCGGCTTCGACGCCCGAGGCTGATTCGATGTAGCTCACTACCGTTGACGTTCCGAAAAGCGCGCTGGCGATCGTCGCCAGCGAATCGGCGAGCAAGGCCCGACCAGCTTTGGGCAGGGTGCCATCTGCCGCCAACAATCCCGCGCGTTTGGTGACGCCGATGAGCGTGCCGATGTTGTCGAACATGTCGACGAGCAGGAGCGTCAAAATTAAAGGCAACGCGACCGTGAATGCCGTCCAACTGGTGAGAAAGTTAAACGTCAGTTTCAAAAAAACGGGGGCCGGCGAATGCGGCGCGGCGATCAACGCACTCGGGAGTTGCGTGACCTTCGTTCCACCCGCCGCTGGCACGAACAAGCCAACCAGCGTGATCACCGCGATACTGATCACAATCGCGCCCGGGACGCCGCGGGCCACCAGAATGATGGTCAAAAACACACCCGCCAGACAGAGCGCGACCGGTCCTGAAGCGAAATCACCCGCGCCAACAAACGTCGCCGGATTGGCCACGATCACGCCGCCATTTTTCAGGCCGATGAAAGCGATGAATAACCCAATGCCGCAAGTGACGGCGATTTTCAGCGCGTGCGGAATAGCGGCGATAATTTTCTCGCGAATGCCCGTCAGTGAAAGCGCCAGAAAAATGAGGCCGTTGACAAAAACCATCCCGAGCGCCTCCGACCACGGCAGACCTTTGCCGAGAACGATGGTGAACGTGAAAAAGGCATTGATGCCCATGCCCGGCGCCAACGCGATCGGGTAGTTTGTCAGCAAGGCCATGATCGCCGTCGCCAACGCGGCGGTGAGGGCGGTGACGGTGACGAGCGCGCCCTTGTCCATCCCGGCGTTGGCAAGAATCGCCGGATTGACGGCGAGAATGTAAGCCATCGCCGCGAAGGTGGTCAGGCCGGCTTGGAACTCACGGGCGGGGGTAGTGCGATTGCGGTCGAGTTGGAAGAGACGTTGGAGCATGGGGAGGTGTGGCAGGTTTATAAATTGAATCGTGCGCGGCAATGAGCGAGTTTCATGCCGTGCCGCCTGTGATCGACAGTCATGTCCACCTTTATCCCGATGAGATCAATCGGGCTCCGGTCGCTTGGGCCGCGGCGCACGGCGAGGAAGCCTGGGCGCGGATGTGCGCGCGGAGCCGCAAAGATGGCCGGCCCGTGCAGGGTTTTCCAAACGTCGATGAACTCTTGCGCACCATGGATCGAGCGGGAGTGGAGCGCGCGGTGTTGCTCGGTTGGTATTGGCGGCGGGCGGAAAATTGCGCGCGGCAAAATCGTTTTTTTGCCGACCTCGTGCGCCGACATCCCGAGCGTCTGAGCGCGTTCGCGACGGTGCAACCCGCTGCTGGTGCAGACCAAGCGGTCGCAGAGTTGCAGCGTGCCCGAGCGGAAGGGCTTTGTGGTATCGGCGAACTCTCGCCTCATGCGCAGGGGTATGCGATGGAAGGCGCTGAGTTTTGCGCGGTGCTGGCGTGGGCTGCGGAATTTAACTGGCCGGTGAATCTCCATGTGACCGATGCGCGCGGGCCGATTTATCCGGGACGAATCGAGACGCCGCGCGAGGAGTTCGTTCGTCTCGCGCGAGCGTGGCCCAACGTGACGTTGGTGTTGGCGCACTGGGGCGGCGGCGAGCCTTTGGGCGATGCCATGGCGGCGGAATTTCAACGCGTATTTTACGATACGGCTGCCTCACCTTTACTGTACGACGCCACGATATGGCGGCGATTTATCAACCAAGTCGGAGCGAATCGCGTCTGGTTTGGCTCGGATTTTCCTTTGAACAATTATCCTGCCAGTGCAGCGGATCCAGAAATGGTGCGCTTGCTCGATGAAGTAGCAGCGGCGAGTCTGAGCGCGGCGGAAAAGGAGTCGATTTTGTGGGGCAACGCCGCGCGCGGAATCGGCGCAAACGTTTAAGCCGCGCCGACGGAGTTTAGCTCGCCGAAGGCCTGGCGATACGCGCAAAGTTCGCGGATGCGTGGATGCGTCATTTTTTGTGGGATCGTGGCTCTGGGCCTGTTGGGGCCGGGTTGTGCGCGTTCGCAGGATGCTAAAGCGCGGCCGACGCTGAGAACCGTGACCTTGCAGACCGATTGGTTTCCTCAGGCGGAACACGGTGGTTTTTATCAAGCGCTGGCCAAAGGCTTTTATCGCGAAGCTGGTTTGGCGGTTGAGTTGCTGCCTGGTGGACCGGGCGCCGGTATCAATTTGCGCGTCGCAAAAGGGCAGGCGGATTTCGGGATGAATCGCAGCGATGATCTGATTGTGGCCGCCAGCCAAGGCTTGCCGGTGGTGATGGTCGCGGCGGTGTTGCAGCACGATTCACAGGTGTTGCTCGTGCATGCCGCTAGTCCGGTAAAAACGCTCGAGGACCTCGCGGGTCGCACCGTCACGGCGTCGATCGGGATGGCCTGGATTCCATGGCTGAAAAAAAGTCGAGACATCGAGTTTGCGTTGCGGCCGCAGACTTACGGTCTGGCTGGTTTTTTCAGCGATCCCGAGGCGATCCAACAAGGCTTAGTAACCAACGAGCCGTATCTGGCTCGCGAAAAAGGGGTCGCAATCCGCACGTTGCCGCTGCGGGCGGCGGGTTTGGATGTGTACCACACGATTTTTTGTCGGCGTGAATTAGCGCGGGCTGAACCGGAGGTGGTGCGGGCGTTTGTTGCCGCTTCGATCCGCGGTTGGCAGGATTATCTCGAAGGTGATCCGGCCCCGGCTCATGCATTGATCTTGGATCGCAACGCGCACATGACGCGGGCTTTTTTGGAATTCTCGCGCGACGAGATGCGTGTGCGCGGGTTAGTTCGCGGCGAAGCGGCGCGTGGCGAGGCCATCGGGCGCATCGAGCTGCAACGCATCCGGGATCAGATTGATAAATTATCGCAGTTGAAAATTTTGGGCGCCCTGCTGACGGCGGAGAGTGTCGCGACGACGGAATTTTTGCCTCAAGCCCAGCACTAAAAGTTTGGCAACGCGGCCGGTCGCCATGATTTTTGATTCATGAATCCCGAAGCCAAACTCGCCGAACTCGGTCTTACGCTCCCGCCTCCACCCGCAGCCGCGGGCAGTTATGTGCCGACGGTGCGCACGGGTAATCTCCTGTATTGCGCGGGTACGATCAGCGCACTCAACGGTCAGGTGACTCACATCGGCCAAGTCGGTAAAGAACAGACCGTGCAGACGGCGAACAAATCGGCCGAGATTTGCGCCTTAAACACGCTCGCCAACATCAAGGCTGCCGTTGGTTCGCTTGATCAAGTCGCTCGGATAGTCTTCGTGAGCGGCTTCGTTAATGCCGTGGATGGTTTCAGCGAAAGCCCGGCGGTGATCAATGGCGCCAGTGATCTTTTCGTGAAAATTTTCGGCGAAGCGGGCAAACATGCGCGCGCCGCGGTCGCGGTGAATGGTCTGCCGCGCGGCTCAACGACCGAAATTCAGGTTGTGGTGGAATTAAAGGCTTAATCGCCCGCTCGTGCATCTTTGGACTGGCAGCGCGCGCGGAAACGCGTGCAGTGGTTGCTTATGTATCCAGTCCTAGTCGTCACGGCGTTGTTGATGGTGATTCGTCTCGCGGGTGAACTCCTGCTCTCTGCGCTAAACCGCGCAGAGGTGAGACGTCACGCGGGGTCAGCTCCGCCGGCCGTGGCGGCGATCATGGATGCGCCGACTTATGCAAAGTCGGTCGCGTATACGCTGGAAAAATCAAGGTTCGGGGCGATCACTGAGATTTTTGATACGCTCGTCCTTGCGCTTGTGCTTTTTGGTGGAGTGTTGCCGATTCTTTACGTCCACGTCGCGGCTTGGGGCGCGCCCGGGGCCGTCTGGGACGATGCTCTCTTCATCTTGCTCGCGGGCGTTTTGCTTTCGATTCCTGCGCTCCCGTTTGAGTGGTGGGCGCAGTTCCGCTTGGAGGCTAAATTTGGCTTTAATAAGAGCACGCCTGGCCTGTGGGTCTCGGATAAAATCAAAGGTTTCGCGCTGATGTTGGTGATTGGTTTCCCGCTTTTGTGGGCTTTGTTGTCGCTGGTGGGTTGGGTGGGGCAGACGTGGTGGCTCTGGGGGTTCAGCCTGATTTTCGGCTTTCAGCTGCTGATGTTGATTCTTTATCCGAAATTAATTTTGCCGTTGTTCAATAAATTGACGCCGTTGCCCGAAGGAGAATTGCGCACGCGGTTGCTGGCGCTTGGCGATCGCTCGGGTTTTCGCGCGGCGGCGATTCAAGTCATGGACGGCAGCAAACGTTCGGGGCACTCCAACGCATTTTTTACCGGTTTCGGGCGGTTTCGCCGGATTGTGCTTTTTGATACGTTGATCGCGCAACTCAGCGCCGAGGAACTCGAGGCGGTTTTGGCGCATGAGATCGGGCATTATCGACGTGGCCATATTCCCAAGATGATCGCGTTGAGCGCGGGCTCGATGTTCTTGGCTTTCGCGATGATCGCATGGTTAGCGCGTAGCCCGTGGTTCAATCTCACGTTTGGCTTTCCGGCCGGCGAGTTGGCGCCGGCGTTTCTGTTGTTTGGGTTGTTGAGCGGATTGGTCACATTTTGGTTTTCGCCTTTGATGAATTTACTCTCGCGCAAACACGAATATGAGGCCGACGCCTTTGCTCGAGATGCGATGGGCAAGGTCGAACCGATGATCGGCGCGTTGCGGAAGCTGGCGCAGAAAAATCTGACCAATCTCACGCCGCATCCGTGGTTCAGCGCTTTTTATTATTCGCATCCGACTTTGGTCGAGCGCGAGCGCGCGTTGCAGCAACGTTAAGTTGAATCCTTCCGGCGCAGGGCGCCCCGTTAATCATCATGAAGCAGTGGCGTTCGGTGGTGTTGTTTTCGCTTGGGGTCCTCGCGGGGTCCCTTGTTTTGAAGGGCCGAGACGCTAACGCTTGCAACTTATAATATCGAAAATTACGGGCAGCGGACCGAGTGACGGAGGTGGGTTTCAGGAAAGACTATCCTAAACCCGAGAGCGAAAAAGCGGCGCTGCGGCGGGTGCTGCGTACGATTGATGCCGACGTGCTTTTGCTGCAAGAAATGGGTAGCTCGAGTCACCTCGAGGAATTGCGGAGGGATCTCGCGGTTGAAGGTTTAGTTTACCTGCCGGGAGTCGTGCTGGCGGGCGCGGATGCGGATCGTCAGGTGGCTTTGTTGTCCAAGCGACCATGGGAGGCGATCACGGCGCACACCGATTTGACCTTTCGGTATTTTGGAAAAAATGAACCCGTGAAACGTGGTCTTTTGGAGGTCCGCTTGCAGGTGGCGGGCGTTGAGTTGGTGCTGTTTGGGTTGCACATGAAAAGTCGATACACGGATCACGCGGATGATCCGTTGTCGGCATTGCGCAGGGCGGGGGAGGCGACGGTGATTCGTGATCGGGTGTTATTGCGTTGCCCAGATCCGACTCAAATGCGCTTCGTGATCATGGGCGATTTCAACGACGATAAAGCGAGCAAGCCGCTCATGTTTTTACAGCAACGAGGCAAAACCTCGATCGCCACTTTGATTCCAGCGCGGGACAGCAGCGCTGAATCTTGGACGCATTTTTACGGGAAAATCGATGCGTACACGCGCGTTGATCATGTGTTGGTCTCTGCTGCTTTAAGGCCTGCCGTGAAAGGCGGCGCAGCGCAGATTTACGACGGACCGGGTTGGCGTGAGGCGAGTGATCACCGAGAGGTGGTGGTCACGTTGGAGTTACCCGATAAAAAATAAAGCCGGTCCAGAAGGACCGGCTCATGGAAAAGCACGGGAACGTCGAAATTACTTCGCCCCGATCGATACCGGAATCGTGACTTCGCCAGCGCCGTAGCCCTTGAGGAAGAGGCTGCCCGTGCCAGGTTTGCCGCCCTCGACCGTGATGGTGACGGAGGTTTGACCTTGGGGCACAATGATCTCGGGCATGATGACGCTCTCGGGCACATCTGTGGTCACATCAATGAGGAGCCCGCCGGGAGGGGCGGAAACGGGCACATTGAAGGTGAGCGATTGGCGTTCGCCACTGCGTAAGGTGAGCGCGGTGGGCGTGACGTTCAGGCTGCTCGGATCGACGCGGAAGGTGCCGACGGGCGAATTTCCAGCGGCACTGCCGAGCATGACGCGATAGTTTTTATTGGCCTCGATCGCGGGCACGTAGAAGCTCAGGGAATTGGGCGATTCGTAGGTCGTGCGGGCCGGGAGATTGTCGAAAAAGATCGTGTCTTGAGGGCTAAAGCCGCGCCCGAGCACACTGATGCGCGCTCCGATTGGACCGCGGTTGACCTCGAGCGAGAGCACGTAGCGACGTACGATCTTGGCGTGGACGATTTCGGTGTAGACTTCCGAATCGGAAGAACCGTTCTGGGTATCGATGCGGAATGGTACGAGATAGTAGTAAGCGACCTCATCGCGTCCGTTGGGTAGCTGGTATTCAAATTCGTAGATGCCGCCGCCAAGGCCGCTGGTTTTCATCGGGAAGCTTTGGCCATCGATGATGATCTTGGGCGCAATGCTGGAGGCATTGACCGAGTCGGTCTTCGGCGTCACGCGCAGGGTGAACGTGTAAATTTGAGACGGATTCTCCGGCAGGGAAGGCGCGGTGAGGTTCGTCAGTACGACGGTGTCACAACCACTGAGCAAGGCGAGGCCGAGCGCGGCGAGGAGAGAAAGAAGGATTTTTCTCGCGAGAGAAATTCGGTTGGTATGCATTGGACGTTTGAGCGTGAAAACCAGATCGGTTAATTTCGGCAAGTAATGAGCGCCTCCGACACAGCGCAAGCCAAAGGTGTAGGCGGGGCTCCGCTAGGGCTCTACGTGCATGTGCCGTTTTGCGCCTCGACCTGCGACTTTTGTGCGTTTTATCAAACTCAGCCAACCGCGGAAACCGTCCTCGGCTTCCTCGATGGAGTGAAGACCGAAGCGACACTCGTAGATTGGCCGCGCCCGATCACGACGGTTTTTTGGGGTGGCGGCACGCCGGGCTTACTCGCACCGCGGCAAATCGAGATGTTGGGCGCGACGTTGCGTGAGCGTTTCCAAGGTGAGCCGCAGGAATGGTCGGTCGAGTTGGCGCCGGCCTCGGTCACCGCAGAACGGCTGGCGGCGTTTAAGGCGATCGGCGTGACGCGCATATCGCTCGGAGTGCAAAGTTTCTCGCCGGCGCTGCTCGAAGGACTTGGCCGGCAACACACGCAGGAGCAGATTTATCGCGCGCATGAGCGCATCCGCGCGGTGGGATTTCGCAGCGTAAACTTAGATTTGATGTTCGCTTTGCCGGGACAAGATGAGGCGAGCTGGCTGGCGGATATTGACACCGCGGTGGCTCTCGCGCCCGATCATCTCTCTACGTATTGCCTTACCTTTGAGGAAGACACGGCCTTGTGGGTGAAACTTTCGCAGGGCAAAGTGAAGTTGGATATCGAGCGGGAGGCGCGGCTTTACGAGGAGACGTGGGCGCGACTCGCGCAGTTGGGCTACGCGCAATACGAAGTGTCCAATTTCGCCCGGCCAGGACATGCTTGTCTCCATAATTTGAACACGTGGGGCATGCACGAATGGATCGGCCTCGGGCCGTCGGCCGCTTCGCAACATGCCGGTTGGCGCGGGGCGAATGTAGCGGATCTGGCGCTCTGGCGCGAACGCGTCGGGCGAGGCGAGCGGTTGACGGAAGATCGAGTGACTTTGACGCCGGCGTTGCTGGCCGAAGACGCGTTGGTTTTCGGTCTGCGCAGAAATGCGGGGGTTGATCTTGCGCCATGGCAGGCGCGTTGCCCCGAGGCACCTTGGCCGGTGGTGGAGGCGTTGGCGGAGCGTTTAGTGGCTGAGAGTTTGGCTGAGCGGGCGGGCTCTCGATTTTGGCTGACCAATCGTGGCCGATTGTTGGCCGACACGGTCGGCGCGGAAATCATGGCCGCGTTTGAAATCGAATCTGAGAAAATTCTTATATGAAACTGAAGACGTTCATGCTTTCGGCGACGGTGTGGTGGGGTTTGTCGGCGCTGGCGTTGGCCCAACGGGCGCTTGTGTTGCAGACGGATTTTGGCGTCAAAGATGGCGCCGTCGCAGCGATGCGCGGGGTGGCTTTTGGAGTTAGCCCCAAGCTGGCGATTTTCGACCTCAGTCATGAGAACACGCCGTTTGATATTTGGGAGGCGGCCTATCGCTTTAAGCAGACGGTGCCGTATTGGCCGGCGGGAACGGTCTTTGTTTCCGTGGTCGATCCGGGCGTGGGCACGGAGCGTAAGTCCATCGTGCTGGAGACTCGCACTGGTCATTTTTTTGTCGGGCCGGACAATGGGACGTTTACGTTGGTCGCCGAGGAATGCGGGATTGTGGCGGTCCGTGAAATTGATGAAGCAAAAAATCGCCGGCAGGGTTCGGAGCGTTCTTACACGTTTCACGGGCGCGATGTTTACGCGTTTGTCGGTGCGCGTCTTGCGGCGGAGGCGATTGCGTTTAAAGACGTCGGGCCGCAGCTGCCGGCTCGGGTTGTGGCGCTAAACTATGAGCGGCCGCGATTGGAGGGCGCGGTTTTGGCGGGGACGATACCCGCGCTCGATTATCAATATGGCAACGTGTGGACGAATCTCGATGAAGTGCTTTTTGCGCGATTAGATCCGAAATTTGGCGAACAGTTTCGCGTCACGATCACGCAAACGGGACGTGCGATTTACGAGGGAGAAATGCCCTATGTGCGGTCTTTCGGCGATGTGCCCGAAGGCGCGCCCTTGCTTTATCTCAACAGTCTCATGAATGTGAGTTTTGCGCTAAATATGGGCGATTTTGCGAAAAGCCATCATGTCGGGCGCGGGGCTCAATGGGCTGTGCGCATCGAGAAAATGCCTAGTCAAATCCGTAAGAAAAATCCATGAGCGTTTCACTTTTTATAACGGCGATGATGGCGTTGACGGCGCTCAGTTTTTCCGGGTGTCAGTCGAAAGCGCCGACGGATTTCTCGCCCACGCACGCGCGTTTATTTTTGGAATCCACGGACGGGCGCGGCCCGACGAAGACATTGCCGAAAAGCGGGGTGCTGATTTCAATCGGGACAAAAGCGATGATCACCGAGGTCGATATCGTGAACGCCGAAGTGGCCCAAGTAGATCTCGGCCGTTGTTTGATGCTACAACTGACGCCAGCAGCGACGCGTGATCTCTACCGGCTTACGGGCTCGAATCAAGGCAAGCGCCTCGTGCTGACCCTCAACGATGTCCCGGTCGGCGCGCGCAAGATCGACGCTCCTTTCACCGATGGGACTTTGTTCATCTTTGTTGAAATGACGGATGTCCAACTAGAGAGTTTAGTGCGTGATTTGAAACGTACTTCTTTTGAAATCCAGAAAGAGATCCAACGTAAGTCATGAACGCCCGTCTTCTGTTTTTTATATTTTTTGTACTGCAAGCTGGGCACGGTTTCAGCGCATCACGTATCGATTTTGTGTGGCCGACGCCACTTCCAGCCTGGAACGAAGGTAAACCGGCGGCAAATTTTCTGCAGCACGCCGGATCGGGAGATCCCGCTTCAGGTGGCTTCGGTGGCGTGCGGAGTGGAGGAACTCATTTTCATGAAGGGATCGACATCGTCCCGCAGTCACGCGATCGGCGCGGCGAGCCGATGGATGATGTGTTTGCGGCGATGGCGGGTGTGGTGCGTCACATCAACAGCTCGGCGGGAGACAGTGGTTATGGGCGGTACATCGTGCTCGAGCACCCGGAAGAAACTCCGGGCGCGTATACACTTTATGCCCATCTGGCGCGGATTGCTCCGGGCTTGCGAGTTGGAGCCGTCGTCAAGGCCGGTCAGGTGCTTGGCACGATGGGACACAGTTCGGGAGGCTACAGCATTCCCAAGGAACGATCGCATTTGCATTTTGAAATCGGCCTGATGATCACGCGCGATTTCCAGAATTGGTACGGTCAGAAAAAATTTGGGAGTGCGAATGAACAAGGACTCTGGAACGGGATGAATCTGATGGGGATTGATCCGTTGGATTTTCTTGGGCTCTGGCGCACGAAGCGCGTGAATACGTTTCAGGACTATTTCGCGCAAATGGAGCCGGTCGTCACCGTGCGCATCGCCACCTTGCGTACGCCGGATTTTGTGACTCGTTATCCCTCTTTGTTGACCAAGCCGCTGCCGCTCGGGCCGGTGGGCGGTTGGGAAATCAAATTTAGTTGGACGGGACTGCCGATTGCATGGACGCCACTATCGGCGCTGGAGGTCGCCGGCTTGCCGCGCGATCAACCGCGTGTCTTGAGCGTAAATGCTGAGATTGAACGCCGGCAACGCAGCAAGACCCTCGCGGTATCGCGTCGCGGCTCTTGGGCGGTAGGTAAGGATCTGGAGACCGTGTTACAGCAATTATTTGGTCTGCGTTGAGCTGCGCTATCAATCAAAGGCAGGGATTGCGGACGGGCTTAGCTCAGCCTCACGCTCACGGTTTATGATTGTTGGGGTCCACCCGCTCGCCGGCTTTGATAAGGTCCTGCACTACCAAGTGCCGGAGCCGATGGTCGCGGATACGCAGCTCGGTTCGTTGGTGCGCGTGCCGGTCGGGCGGACGTTGCGACTGGGGATCGTCGGAGAGATCGGGGCGCCAAAAGATTTTCCTTTAGAAAAACTCAAAGCGCTCGCGCAGGTCTTGCATCCCTTTCCGGCCTTACCTCCGGATTTATTAGGGTTGGCTCGTTGGATGACGGGTTACTACGCGGCTCCGCTGGATGGAATCATCGAAACCATGATTCCCGTAGCCGTGCGCAACGGCGCCGGATTGAAACAAGAAAAACAGCTTTCCTTGCTCCAACGTCTGAACGCCGAGGAATTAGCTCAACTTGAGAAACGTGCGCCGCAGCAGGCGCGACTGTATAAATTCATCGAACAACAATTTCGTCCGCAGAAAAAATCGCTCGTCCTGAATCGGCTCGATGTCACCGCCGCAGTGGCGAGTGCCTTGGTCCGGCGTGGTGTTTTGCAAGAAACTACGCTCCGCGTCGAACGCGTCGCCTATGCCGATGATCACGCGCGCGGTGAGCTGGTGGCCGCGCAGCCCCCAGTGTTGAACGCAGAACAAAAAGCCGCGGTTGCCGCCGTCGCAACGAAACTCGCGAGTGAGAAATTTAGCGTCTCCTTGTTGCATGGCGTCACGGGTTCGGGGAAGACCGAAG
The DNA here is from genome assembly GCA_947449835.1 of Opitutia bacterium. GTDB lineage: Bacteria > Verrucomicrobiota > Verrucomicrobiia > Opitutales > Opitutaceae > Tous-C4FEB. The sequence goes on along the minus strand of CANFSZ010000064.1, from coordinate 1,477 downwards.
TCTATTTGCATGCGATCGACACGGTCTTGAAATCTGGCGGTGGTGTGGCGTTTTTAGTGCCCGAAGTGGCTTTGACGCCCCAGACCGTGGCGCGACTGCGCGCGCGCTTGGAGGCGATTGCGCCCGGTAATAAATGCGTGGTCTGGCACAGTCATTTGAGTGAAGGCGAACGGCTCGATGGCTGGCTCGCGTTGGCTACGGGCGAGGCTCGTGTAGTCGTCGGCGCCCGCTCGGCGGTGTTTGCCCCGGTGCAAAACCTCCGGTTGATCGTCGTCGATGAAGAGCATGAACCTGCCTACAAGCAGGATGAATCGCCGCGCTATCATGGACGTGATGTTGCGGTCATGCGGGCGAAATTAAACGGCGCGGTGTGTTTGTTGGGTTCTGCGACCCCCTCGCTCGAAAGTTTTCACAATGCCCAATCCGGGCGTTACCAGTTGCTGGAACTCAAGCAGCGCGTCGATGATCGCAAATTGCCGCATATCGACGTCGTCGATATGAAGATCGAGGTGATGAAGCAGCGGGGTCTGACCACGCTCTCGCGCAAGCTAGTCGACGCGATGCATGCGCGGCTGGAGCGCCGCGAACAGACGATTTTATTCATCAATCGGCGCGGTTACTCTTCGTCGATGTTGTGCACCAAGTGCGGCCACACTGAAGAGTGTCCGCATTGCTCGATCACCATGACTTACCATCGCAGCGATGAAACGCTCCGGTGCCATCTCTGCGCCGAGCAGCGGGCGGCGCCGACGCGTTGTCCGGCGTGTGGTGCGCCAGAAATCCGCTGGCGCGGACTAGGTACACAACGGGTAGAAGAGGCCGTTCGCAGGGTGTTGCCGCGCGCTCGTTTGGAACGGATGGATACGGACACCATGAGTAAGAAAAATCGTTTCCGGGAAATTCTCGGCGACTTTCGTTTGGGTAAAATCGATATACTTATCGGCACGCAGATGATCGGCAAAGGGCTCGATTTTCCGAACGTCACCTTAGTCGGTCTGATTGACGCGGATATTTCCATGCACATTCCGGATTTCCGGGCCAATGAGCGTACGTTTCAACTGCTCGTCCAAGTGGCCGGACGAGCGGGCCGTGGCGATCGTGCGGGCGAAGTCGTGGTGCAGACGTTTACCCCGCAAGCCGAGGCGATCCAATTTTCCCGTCACGCGGATTTTGCGGGTTTCGCCGCCGCTGAGTTGAAGCTCAGAAAAGATTTTAATTATCCACCTTATCGGCACCTGATTCACCATCTCTTCCGCGGGCCGAATCCGGAAAAATTAAAGTTTTTTTCCGAACAATGGGCCAAGCTCGTTGAAAAAACCTTGGGAGCGCGGATCGAGTTGCGTGGACCGTCGCCTTGTCCCATCGAAAAAATCAAAGACGAGTATCGTTGGCAGCTCTGGTATTTTGTGAGCGGCGTGACTCAGGTTATTGGTGATCTGACGAAATTGCGCGCCGAGTTTGCGTGGTCGGATGATAT